>JAGCFC010000112.1 GCA_017650325.1 Salinivirgaceae bacterium
CCCGCTGCCGCGCGTGAACGAAATCAGCACCGACGTTGACGACAACCCGAAGGCCTACTACTTTGAGCAGGCGCAGAACGGCGTCTACACCCGTCAGGCGATAATTTGTAAAGTACTGCAACTCAAATAAATCAGACTATGAAGAACACAAAAACCCTGAGCGTTTCGGCCATCGAGAACGGAACCGTAATCGACCCTATTCCGGCACAGAACCTGTTCAACGTCATATCAATCTTAGGACTCGACCAACTGACTGAAAGTCAGATAACTTTCGGCTACAATCTGCCCAGCGAGAAGTTGGGCCGCAAAGCCATCATCAAAATCGCCGACAAATATTTCGAGGATATCGAGATTGACAAAATCGCACTTGTGGCGCCAAACGCAAAACTCAATATCATAAAGAATTACGAGGTTGTTGAGAAGCGTCAGGTGAACGTTCCCGAGCAGATTTTCAACATTGCCCGCTGTATGAACCCCAAATGCATCACCAACCACGAGAACATCCCGACAAAATTCAATGTGATAAACGGCTCGAAGGTAACCTTAAGATGCTGCTACTGTGAGAAAAACACAGACATCGAGCATATGAAGTTGGTGAATAGGTAAAGTTTTTTGCTTCAAGCATAGTGAAAATTTTCGCGAAATCGGAACGAGAAAAACATCAATATAAGATACTACAGGCCTAACGATTAGTGCCAATGGGGATTAGATATTTAGCACTTTGCTCAACCCTTCTATTCCTTTGGCAAATTTTGCGGTGTTAGTGCTCTGCAAATTCTTTATGTTGAGCAACTTCCATTGTACTGAAGGATATTTGCTCAAATCGCCCATTGCTGACAATGACCAATCGGGCTCACCCGATTCAAACGATAAAAGCAGCCGTTTATCGTTGGTGGTCAAGCCTTGTTGTATGAAATTGTGCAAGTCGAGTCTTGCTTTTTCATAGTCGGCATAGGTGAATGGCTGTTCGGTCATACCGATAAATTGCTGCTCAAGAGCGGAATGCTGGTCAATCGGATTGGGATTGAGTGATTCGATAACAGGTTTGTCGCTGCCTAAAAGAGCAAACATTAAGCCGTCACGTATTTCATTGAAAGAATACGGCATACGAGTGAAATCGAACAAATCGCGCGGATGCTGACGGCTTAGGGCCGCCGCCAACTTGCCACCATATAATTGCGTGATTGACACAGTTCGGGCGGTGCAAGTGGTATGAAAATCGTTTTGAGCGCTTTCGCACAGTGGCTGCATTATGGTATCACCCACAATTCCACGTTTGGTGCCGTTCACTTCAATTTTCACCATCGCCATATTCAAAGTGCAGAGCAGTTTCCAGACGTTTGGCTTATGAATGATTTTGATGTTCGGGATGTGCCGCTGAAGCGTAGATTTCAACTCTGCCAACAGCCGATTGATGTTTTGCAGACTTGTATCACGGTCTTCAATAGGGGTATAAGTTATGTCAATATCGACTGAATATCGTGGCATATTGGAATGGAACAAATTGATGGCCGTGCCACCGTGAATGGCGAATTCGCTTATCTGACTGACAAAAGGCACAATACGAAGCAGCAATGCGACTTGTGAACGGTATATATCACGATTACTCATATTCTTTAAGTTCTGTAGGTACGACCATATTGTATTTGCTTATGAAACTGCCATTTTGCTCGGTCAGTTGTAAAACAGAACCGCCCAAATCGATTTTGCTGACATCGATACTTTGGAACCAGTCATACTGCGATTTTTCGGCCATATACAAAAACAACCGTTTGACTCGCTGGCTTGTGGTGTTTTCGAGCAGCGACTGCACAACATTGGGCCGCAGGCCGCTCATTTGTTCCAGAAGCATATAAACGTCTAAATATGAGTAATGTTTGGGCGCAAGAAAAAGACATTCCAACACCGCAAGTTCCTGCGGTGATACTGGCAGTTGAAGTTCGCCATACGGAACAAATTCTGTGTCGGCTTGTGCCAGTTGGGGCGTTTGGAAATAAGTGAATGTGCGGTCAAAGATGTCGGATTGCAGCCAGTTCAGTTTGTGCCGTTTGCTGGTTGTTACCATAGCCCGAGGCTTGCCCATTGGCACAAAATGCATTATGCCCTGCAATTCGAGAGCCGAATGGGCGGCAAAGCGCAGATTGACGTCAGTTTGCCGTACACTACTTGCCACTGCCGCATACGCAGTAGGTTGCTCGCCCGAACGATAATAAATGCCACGGTTAAGCATTGTAAACCAGCCTGTCTTTTGATATTGCAGCATTAATTGGGGCGAATAGCCGTGAGCAGCAAGCCACGACGAAAAATACAATCCGTTGTGTGTGCCTTCAACGAGTAGTTTGTTTATTTTATTTCCTATTTCTAAAGTCATTATTTATTTGTGGTAAATAAAATCAAGTGCAAAAGTAGCATTTGATTTTAAATATGCATCAGAATTGATGGAATAGTTTGTTTGCTTTGTTTTGAACGCAGTCGCAATAACTATCTGAGTGCGTAGATTCCCCAAAAACATTTTTCCTGTTCCCATTAAACATTTATACATTGTAATGTTCTGCATTATCCTTGATAATAGGCTTAATGCTTTGTGACATATTAGAGGACATTTACTGACGTTTCTTTGGCCAACTCAAATTCTCGCAAGTTTTTGAAAAACGCCGTCGAAGAGAATGCAACTGCGAACGCAGTGTTTAGGTATGTATGGAATTGTAATACCCTTGATTTCAGATGTGTTGCTTCTTTATATAACCAGGCGTGGGATTTTGCGTTGCTTGTATCTTATGGCGATTGGGCAATGCGAGAAGCCTTGAATTAGCGGGAACGAGCAACAAAATTTCCTCGTTTTTTCCATAGTCGTAGCGAGTCCCTTAACGATAAGGTTAACGTTATGGACAATTGTATTTCAACAATAATAGTGTAATTTATCGCATTTTACCGCCATCAGCAGTCAAATACCGGCACGTCTACTACTGCATAATTTTGCGATTACTATTATGAAAAGTTTACTCTGTTATTTTCTCACTTGTTTTTTTTGTAACAAAAAAACCTTTCTTAATTTTTTATATCCATTTTTCAAATCATATTTTATCTTTGTTACAATTCTCTTTACCATAACCCGATTGGGTGAGGTAAGAGAAGTGATATAAAATGAGGCGTTACTTGACGCTTTGTTCTTGACATCTTGGAATCTGGCAGTTTCAATCTATCGTCAAGGGGACAAGGCAGCGGTGATGCTTATGGGATATGCGTATACATATAGGCAATGCGCCAGCATTGCCTTGTATATCCATATAACGTGGGCTTCGGCGTTGCTCGTTCTTGACGATAGGGCAATGCCAGAGCCTCAAGGTGTGGGACGAGTTGACAAGGAAAATCCCACGTTTTTATTTTATACCCATTTTATAAAGTAGTGTTAATCACCTGTTCTGGGATTTTGCAGGATGCTAAAATTTTGGAACAATGATTAATCTTGAAAAAGGACAGAATGCCCAACTAAAAATGGATGTGTTCCACGTTGGGCTTGGTTGGGATGTAAGAGAAGACAAGTCTTCAGATGTAGACTTTGACCTGGATGTATCGGCTTTCCTTGTCGGTAAAAACAAAAAAGTAATCACAGATGATTATTTGGTATTCTACAATTCAGAAAAAAGAGTACGCCCTTCAAATCTTAACAAGATAGTTAGTTACACAGAATGGAGCAGCAATGAGGTTATGCGCCACGAATCACGGCCAGTAGACCCCGACTTGTCGGTTATTGGTTCAATTGATGACGAGGACGGTGCTACTTCTGAAGATGGTGACGATGAGACAATGGACATCAACTTATCAAGAGTAAATGAGAAGGTTGAGGAAATTCTTATCTGCGTGAGCATTCATAAATGGAACGAGCGCAAGCAAAACTTCGGACAAGTAGAGCGTGCATACGTCCGTCTATATAAGCCAGGCCAAGAAGCGGATGGCGAGGGCGAATACATCTACGACCTGACAGAAGATTTCTCTACCTGTGCATCAGTTGAGTTCTGCCGCATTTATCGCAAAGACGGCGGTTGGAAAGTGCAGGCTACTGGTGTAGGCCACAAAGGCGGATTGGAAGAATTGGTTGATAAATATGTCGGATAATTAAACACGAATCACTATGGCAATACGATTAGAAAAAGGGCAACGCATCAACCTTGAGAAGGAAAGCGGTGCCAAACTCACAAATTTCTGCGTGGGGTGTAATTGGGGCGCAATCATCCAAAAGACTTTCTTCGGATTAGGCTCAAAAACTGTTGATGTCGATTTGGATTTGAGTTGTATGATGTTTGACACGAATGGCGAAGTCGTAGATTACATCTATTCGCCACTTTACAATATGGCAAAATTCAAACTTCCCAAAGGGAAACTTGACTCAAACGACAGAGCGCTTCACCATACAGGCGATGACCTAACTGGAGACCAAGACGGTGACGATGGACTTGACAATGAGATTATCACCGTTGACCTTGCACGAGTAGACAGTAAAATCAATTCGATTGTTTTCTTCCTCAACATCTATAATAACGATGACTATAAGGGAGATTTTTCGGGAATCCCTTACGCATCTATCAGAATGTATGAAGGAACGCCATCCAAGGTTCGTGAGGTTTTTGCAAAATACGATGTGGCAACCAAAACAGAGTGTGTCGGCAAACGCGCATTGGTGATGGGTAAACTCTACAGACACAATGGCGATTGGAAGTTCGCTGCCATTGGTGACGCTTTCGATGACCCGTTCATAGTGAGCACCATTGCAAGAGTGGCAAAAGATTATTCAAAATAAACACAATGCGTCGGTTGCCAGTATATCTTTTGCTGGACGTGTCGGGTTCGATGCGAGGAGAGCCTATTGCCGCTGTAAATGCTGGAGTTAAGGCTCTTGTGGAAGCATTACGCACCGACCCATACGCACTTGAAACTGCGTTTTTGAGCATTATTCCGTTCAATAACACAGTTGAGCAAAGTGTACCACTTACCGAACTATACAAAATAAAGCCACCTGAACTTGAAGCAAAGCAAGGAACTTATTTAGGGAAGGCACTCAAGTTTCTGTCGGCTACAGCCGAGCGTGAAGTGGTCAAGTCATCAAAAGAAAAGAAAGGCGACTGGAAACCGATTGTGTTTATAATGACCGACGGAAAATCGGGTGACAAGATTGCGAAGGCACTGACCGATTTCAACAAAAGTTTGTTTAGCCAAATTGTAGTTTGCGCTTATGGGAATGAAGCCAATATTGTTGATTTGAAACTAATTACTGAAAACGTGATTCGCCTCGACAATATTGACGGTGAAACAATTAAATCGTTTTTCAAATGGGTTTCAGCCAGCATTTCAACCTCAAGCCATTCTGCCAACGATAATCACGGTGATGAACAGCCAATTAGCGATTTGCCACCTCTACCATCAAGTTTCAGTTTTGTAATATAATCATTATCAATTTTTTAAATTATGCGACGATTACCAGTCTATCTACTACTCGACACCTCGGGCTCAATGTACGGAGAGCCTATTGAGGCTGTCAAAAACGGAGTGCAGACATTGATTGCAAGCCTTCGTCAAGACCCGTATGCGCTTGAAACGGCATACATCAGTATCATCACTTTCAGTTCTAACGCACAACAAATCACACCTCTGACCGAACTGTCGGCATTCCAAGTGCCGCAGATTGAAGCCAATGGATGCACCGCTTTGGGCGAAGCGTTGGAATTGCTGGCAAAGAAAGCCGATGCCGAAGTAACTAAAACCACAGCCGATGTGAAAGGCGACTGGCGACCTCTTGTGTTCATTCTTACCGATGGAAACCCAACTGACGATTTGAATAAAGGTCTTGCCGAGTTCAAGAAACGCAAATTCGGTGTTGTAGTGGCGTGTGCCGCAGGGCAAGGTGCAAGCACCGACACACTGAAACAAATCACCGAAAGCGTAGTGCAGTTGGATACCGCCGACAGTGCTTCGCTTAAACAATTCTTTAAATGGGTAACCGCTTCAATTAGTACAAGCAGCAAATCTGTTGAAGAAAGCGGTGGTGAAGTGTCTGCATTGAGTGAGTTGCCGCCCCCGCCCCCAGAAGTAAACATCGTGGTTTAATTACAGAAATGTCATTATAAATGAGAAGACTACCTGTATATATCCTGATAGACACATCTGGCTCAATGCGAGGAGAGCCAATAGAATCGGTCAAGGTGGGGATGGCAGATATGGTTGCCACCCTTCGCCAAGACCCTTATGCGCTCGAAACAGTGTGCATCAGCATAATAACATTCGACAGCGAGGTGAAGCAACTTGTGCCGCTCACACCGCTTGCCGATTTGCAATTGCCCGATATTGTTACGCCAGAATCGGGCCCAACACTCACTGGCGCTGCCTTGCAAATGCTTTGTAAAATATATGATAGCGAGGTGCAGATGGGCACACCCCAAAAGAAAGGCGATTGGATGCCGTTGCTATTCTTGATGACCGATGGAAAACCAGCCGACATTCAACTCTATAAGCAAATGACTGGGGAAGTCAAACGGCATCAGTTTACAAACATTGTGGCTTGTGCCGCAGGTCCTAAAGCACAAACCGAGCCGTTGAAATTATTGACCGATAATGTTTTCTCGCTCGAAAATATGGACAGTAACTCGTTCAAGAAATTTTTCCAGTGGGTGACTTTGAATATAGGCGCTGGCGGCAAATCGGTTGGCACAACCGACTCTGTCGAACTGCCTGAACCACCTAAAGAGGTGAACCTTGTAATATAAATAACCCATTAAAAATCAAAATGCTATGAGACGATTACCAGTTTATTTCCTCGTCGATGTTTCAGAATCGATGGTCGGCGAGCCAATCAAGCAAGTTGAAAGCGGAATGCGAACAATCATTCAGGAATTGCGCACCGACCCTTATGCTCTTGAAACAGTTTATGTATCGGTTATCGCTTTCGCGGGGAAGGCAAAAAGCCTGTCACCGCTTACCGAACTTTTCAAGTTCTATCCGCCAGTGTTCCCTGTTGGCGGCGGCACATCGCTGGGCAAGGCTCTCGATTTCTTGATGGACGACATTGAACAATCTGTCGTGAAAACAACAGTTGAACAAAAAGGCGACTGGAAGCCAATCGTTTTCTTATTCACTGATGGTAATCCTACCGATGACACAACCGCTGCCATTAACCGTTGGAATAGCAAGTTCAAACGCAGAGCCAACATTATAGCCATATCAATCGGAGACAATGTGAACACGCAGTTGTTGGGGCAAGTGTCCGACAACGTATTGCGTTTGACCGAAACTGATGAAACGTCATTCAAGCAGTTTTTCAAATGGGTAACCGACTCAATAAAAACTACAAGTGTGTCAGTGTCGAGCCAAGGTGTTGACGAGGTAAAACTCGCCCCTACGTCAGGCATTAACCTTGAAAAGGTGGATGGCACTGCACCGTGTAAAGTCGATGAGAACTTTGTCGTCTTGCTCGGTAAATGCCCCAACACAATGAAACCTTACTTGGTTAAATACGCCAAACGGCTATCGAAGTCTGAAATGGTTGACGATTTCAACGTGTTGGAATTCAAACTTGTTGGAGCATATCAAATTGACGAGGAACAATACAACTCGTTGTCAGACGGAAAGTCGAATCGCAACATAAATACTAACAATCTTGTCGGTGCGCCAACTTGCCCGTGTTGTGGAAACCAATGGGCGATGGTAATCTGCGGAGAATGTGGCCAAATATCGTGCGCCGACAACAGCGGACGATGCAAGTGCGCGTGGTGTGGTTCAGAAGGTTCGTTAGGCGATATTGGCTCATCGGGTGTTGACATAACAAGAGGAAGGGGTTAACAATGAACACCGAAAAATTCTTGGAACTATTAGCCAATGGCAAAAACGACACTGATTTTGAGGAGTTCTTGAAATTCGTGTCTGACAAATTGTGGAACCAATACAACAAGCACCTAATGGATGAAATATTAATGACAGAAAACAAGGTGAATGGTATCGCCCTGAATTTGCCTAATGCAAGTGAGAATAAACCATACGAGCAAACTATCGATTTTGGCGACACGAAAATAGCCATTGAACGAGTTGACGGATTGTCAGCAGAAACTCACGGCTTAAACGTGACAGTGTGCGATGACAAAAAGAGTTTCAAAATCGCTGGCACACCTGACCTGAACCCAATCAGGAACGCTGGAACCGAGATAGAATCGACCTTTGAATTGACGGTATTCTACAAGTATGAAGGATTGTGTTTGCCGCCCAAAAAGCCTTTGCTTGAGCGCAAACTGCAATTAGTGATTAACCAAGACCCTCGCTATTTGTGGAAGAACATTCCTGTAGATTGGGAAAAAATGTCTGACCCCAAATACGAAAAAGAAGATGCAGATTGCCAATACGTTACTGTGAAGGCCTTGCCCGACGGAACACCGCAAAAAGACATTGTGGCCGCCAGCAAACGCGGACGCTCACACGCACAAGAAGGCAAGCCGCGTGATGACGATTTTCAACTGTATCACGATGAACAAACCAACTGGTATGTTATTGCGGTGGCCGATGGCGCAGGGTCAGCCAAATTTTCGCGCGAGGGCTCTCGACTTGCTTGTAACGTGACTGTTGAGGTATGTAAGAAAGCACTATCGAATTGCGAAAAGTTTGAAGAGAATATCAATCTGTGGCATATCGACCAAAAATCGGAAGATGCAGGGAAACTAGTTTCCACCGACATTTACAACATTCTTGGCAAGGCAGCCCACAAGGCTCATACAGAGATAAACGCCGAAGCAGCGCGTGAGAAAAACCGCCCTAAAGATTATGCCACCACCTTGCTTTTGGCAATTTGCAAAAAATTCGATTTCGGTTGGTTTATTGCATCGTTCTGGGTTGGCGACGGTGCTATGTGCCTATATGACAAGGAAAACCACACTTCGGTATTACTTGGAACACCAGATGAGGGCGAGTATGGCGGTCAGACACGTTTCTTGACTATGCCTGAAATATTTGCCAACCCAACCGACTTTTTCAGCAGGCTGAAATGCCGCATTGTTCCTGATTTTACGGCTTTGTTCCTAATGAGCGATGGTGTGAGTGACCCGAAATTTGAAACTGATGTCAACCTCAACAGCACCGAAAAATGGAATGCGTTGTGGGACGATTTAAAAGACAATGGTGTTGAACTGACTGATGACAATGAAGCCGCCAAAGAGCAATTGCTCAATTGGCTTGACTTCTGGGCACCAGGCAACCACGACGACCGCACAATTGCAATTCTGTATTAGTTAAGATTATGGCAAATAAAGTAACACTGAAGGCCAACGATGGCAGTACCGTTGAGTTTTTCGATGAAATAAAGGCGCAAGGTGGTGTTAAAGATGTCTATTTCAGCACTGACCATACTTACGTTGTGGCATTCTATCGCAAGAAATTGGATGCTAACGACAAAGAACGCCTCAACAACATTGTCGGTTCATACCATAAACGCATTTTCGAATCGTCGCCCGAAGGTAAATATTGGGAAGACTACTTGATTATGCCCGACCGTATGGTTGAATGGGATGGTAAAATTGGTGTTACTGTGCCTTTCTACAACAAACGATTTTTCTTCAGTAGTGGTCCATTCAATGGAAAAGAGAAAGAAGGCAAGTGGTTTGCTTCGGCAAAACTGCGTAATAGGTTTTTACCAGCCGACCAGAAGGGTACTTGGCTAACGCACTTGCATATGTGCATAAAGATAGCCCGCGCTGTCCGCCGCTTGCACGCTGCAGGGCTTGCTCATTCCGATTTGTCGTATAAGAATGTTTTGGTTGACCCAGTTACGGGCAGCGCTTGCATTATCGATGCCGACGAGTTGGTCGTGCCTGGCAAGTTTCCGCCAGGTGTTATCGGTACGCCCGATTTTATTGCGCCAGAGGTGATGGAAACCAAAGAACTGCCTATTGGTGACCCTAAACGCAAACTGCCCAGCATTGATACTGACCGTCACGCACTCGCCGTGCTCATTTATATGTATCTACTCAACCGCCACCCATTGCGCGGCGGCAAGGTTCACGACCTCGACCCTGCCAAAGACGAGGAACTTGGTATGGGTAAAAATGCGTTGTTTATTGAACACCCAACAGACAAATCGAATCGGGTTAAAATCAAAGATTTGGAAAAAAGTCAGTTGCCGCAAGGTGACCCCACGAAATTGCCTTATACCATTTGCGGGCCTTACTTGAAAGAACTTTTCGACAAAGCATTTATTGATGGTTTGCACAATCCGCAGCAACGCCCCACGGCTCAAATGTGGGAAGATGCACTTGTGAAAACCGCTGACCTTGTGCAGCCGTGCCAAAATCCGCAATGCGAGGCGCATTGGTATGTGTTCGACAATACCACAAAACCTCGCTGCCCATTCTGTGGCAAAGAATACAAAGGTCAGTTGCCTATCCTAAACTTCTACTACGCACCGCGTCAAGGCAAATTCATATCGGAGAATTACCGATTGATGGTTTACGACAAGCAAACTCTCTATATGTGGCACGCTAACAGTTATGTGGCTGCCAATGAGAAAACAAGCGATGCCGACAAGAAACCCGTTGGTGATTTCCATTTCCATAATGGTCAATGGATTCTAATCAACCGCCGCCTGCCGAGTATGTATGAGATTTTGGACGATGGCACCAAAAAGCAAATCAAAGTGGGTGAATTTGTTCCACTTACCGAAGGCCGCAAGATTCTTCTCTCAACCGAAAATGGTGGTCGTTTAGTGATTGTCCAACTTATAAACAATTAGAAATATGAGAGTTAGATTGTTATTGGCATTGTCGTTTTTGCTTTTACTGTCAACAGAGGTTTCTGCAAGAGGTGGAATTCCGTTACTTTTTGAATATGGCGACCACGTTATTAAAGTTCTTGATTTGCCAGAACGTGATGAGTTTATGATTCAACCCACTCACGTAAAAAATGCGAAATTGTATTATGCTGATTTAGGTATACAACACGAGCGAATATCAATTTTTGGAATACCTCTTTTTAACTATGGCGAAGAACAATATGTTCTATACACAGATGTAAAAATTGGTGACTACGATTACACAGCCGCCAGTCTTTCATACGATGATATTGATGCTATTAGGGAAGAATTCCCTGAAGTGTCAGAATTCCCCGAACTGCCATTTTGGGATGAGTTTGGCGGCAAAATACTATTGGCTGCTATAGCCTGGCTTATATGGTACTTGAAATGGGGTAAAAACGAAGATTAGTTACACTCAAAGATTTGGAAATAATTGAATTTATGGATTCATTCACAAGTAGAAATCATATCAATATAGAGCCTATTCCAATAACAATCCGATTTGAAGCCCCATCACAATTGAGATGTTGGCTATTTGAGTTGGTTAAAAGTTTAGGTTTTTCAATTAAGGCCTTCCGCGGTATAATATGTCAATATTCATACCAGTCCGCAGACCCAAACAATTGGGACGAAAACTCTTTTATGGAATCCGAAATAATGTTCTTGTTAGAGAATTGCCAATGGAATTTCATATACGATATTATCGAAGCAACATTTGAGAAACTACCACAACAATACAGGCAACCTTTTTCTGATAGCATAAATAACTTTTTCATAAGTAATGGCTACGGTTGGAAACTGGAAGATGGTCAAATTCTATCAAGAGGTGATGATACATTTGAACAATCTATAAAATCTGCAGTTGAGTGCGTAAAAGACACCAATCCTGATGCATTTAGCGAAATAATGGAATCCATTGTGGATATTTCCAAAAGACCTGAACCTGATGTAACAGGCGCTGTTCAACATTCTATGGCAGCGTTGGAATGCTTTTGCAGAAGCATTTTTGGAAACGAGAAAAAGACTTTGGGCGAACTAATAAATAGTTATAGAGATGAAATTCCCAAGCCATTGGATACTGTAATGGAAAAATTATGGGGGTTTTCTTCAGAACAAGGTCGGCATCTAAATGAAGGTAAAACACCAGCATTTGAAGAAGCAGAACTGACCGTTCATATATGCGCTGCATTAATAACCTACTTTAAAAAGAAGAATTAATGTACTACATCATCCGCAACGGTCAGCAATACGGTCCTTATCAGATTACCGCACTTCAACAATATGTTGAGGCTGGTCAGATTTTGCTGCACGACAAAGCGGTTTCTGATACTGGCAAAACCGATGTCCGAACCGTCAAGTATTTCCTAAAACAGCAGAACATAAAGGTTAAGATTCCACACAAAGGTGGTCTCTTTTCTCAAATCACAGATATTGGTCGTGAACTGATATTTCCGCAAAGCGCATTTCAACATAAAACGTGGATTAGCGACAAACGCTTGCTATTGCTCGCTCTTGTCGGGTTAGTACCCCTGGGGTTGCTTGCCATTGGTGTAGTCGGCCTTGCGGCAGAAGTGTTCCCATTTGCGGTGTTCTATTTGGTTTCGCTTTATTTTTCGGTCATTTGGGGACTATTCTTTTACTATTTCTTCAGCACGTCACAAGTCAAACTGAAGACCACATTGCTGATTTTCTTTTTGACGCAAATCGCTGTGTTTGTGATTTTTGGATTGGGTATCAACAATGTCAATCCATTCTATCATATCAATGATGAAAATGCAGGATTTTTATTGAGAATAGTGTTCTTCGTTTTTGCAGTCGGCTTGACAGAAGAATTGACCAAAGCCGTACCGCTTTGGATAGTGTCGTCACAAGCGCGTGAGCCACTAATTCCTCAAACACTGGTCTTTTACGGTCTAATTTCGGGTATAGCATTCGGTGTGTACGAGGGTGTTCAATATCAAATGACAGTGAATGCCGAACTGAATTATACCGCAGCGTTTTTCTTCAACATAGCACGGCTCACAAGCCTGCCATTCCTTCACGCCATTTGGTGCGGCATTGCTGGTTATTTTTCTGCATTCGCTATGCTTTATCCCAAATACCGCCGTTCGCTTTACTTCTTGGCCATTGCAGTCCCGATGGTTTTGCACGGCTTGTACGATGCATTGGGCACTCTCTTGGGCTTGGCGTTATCATTCATTGGAGTTGTGCTTTTGATGACATATTTGAAAACAAGTGTTAACTATCAATCAAAATTAAGAAACTGAATTTTAATCATTTATAATTATGGCAACAAATCATCATTACATTGGCTTGACTGATGCCGAAGTGCTCGAAAGCCGAAAAAAGTATGGTGTGAACATTCTCACACCACCAGAAAAGGAAACCTTGTGGGACACTCTTAAAGAGGCTTGTACCCACTGGATTGCAATTGCTATGGGCGTTTTGCTCATTGCATCGATAGTGGCTGCCGCAATGCTGTCGGCAAGTATGGGCAATGTTATTTGGGTTATGCCTGGCATTGTGTTCGTTTCCACTTTGCTAATTATCACGGTGGGCTTCTTCGGTGGTTTTGGCGACCCTCTGTTCAAAATCCTGATTACAGCCTTCGTCTTATCGATGGGTATCAGCATTTATGAATTTGAATGGGCTGGCGCAGGATTCTCAACATTTTTCGAGCCGATAGGAATTATTGTCGCGTTGTTGTTGGCCACAGGTGTGGCATTCTTCCTTGAACGCAGCAACGAAAAAACTTTCCAAAGCCTCAACGAAGTTAACGATGACACATTGGTTAAGGTCATTCGCAACAGCAATGTGTGCCAGATTCCGCGCAAAGATGTTGTGGTTGGCGATATTGTAATACTCGAAACAGGTGAGGAAATTCCTGCCGATTGCGAATTGCTCGAATCGCTTAACCTAATAGTGAACGAATCGTCACTTACTGGCGAACCGCAAGCCAACAAAACAACAGATGAAAGTCAGTTCGACAAGGATGCTACTTATCCTTCTAACCGCATTATGAAGGGTACAACCGTTATCGAGGGCTATTGCACGGCACGTGTGTTGTCGGTCGGCGACACAACCGAATGCGGAAAATTGATGAGTTCGTTAACAAATGGTGATAGTGACAAAAAACCATTTAGGTTGGTGAATATGACTACCAAAGAAATTGTTAATGAATTTTCTGATGAAGACGAGGCAAACGAAGAACTTGAAAAAATCCGAGAGGAAAAACCTGATGAGGAGTTTGAAATAGATTCGATACTTAATAAGATGCGCGTGAATAAAAAAAGAGAAACGCCATTAAATAAGAAACTCGACTCTTTGGCAGACTTAATCACCAAAACAAGTTACGTTTTTGCCGCACTGATACTTGTTGGCCGTATTGTGGCATACTTCTTCATTGGCAACCATACGTTTGAATGGCTCGATTTCACCACATATATTCTCAATACAGTGATGATTGCCGTAACGCTGATTGTTGTGGCTGTTCCTGAAGGTTTGCCAATGAGTGTGACTTTGAGCCTCGCGTTCAGTATGCGCAAACTGATGAAAGAGAACACATTGCCTCGCACTATGCACGCTTGTGAGACAATGGGCGCAACTTCGGTTATTTGCACCGATAAAACTGGTACTCTTACGCAAAACCAAATGCAAGTTTCCGAAACAAAACTGGCCGATATCAAACCTGAACTGGTTGCAGAAATGATAGCAATCAACACTACGGCAAACCTTGATTTTGCCGACCCGAAATCAATCAAGGCCATTGGCAACCCGACAGAGGGTGCGTTGTTGTTGTGGCTGCACGCCAACGGCACCAATTATCTGCCTATTCGCGAGGATTTACAAATTATCGACCGTTTGCCTTTCTCAACAGAGAACAAGTATATGGCTACTGTTGTTATGTCAAAAGTGTTGGGCAAAAAGGTGCTTTATGTGAAAGGCGCACCCGAAATTTTGATAGGAATGTCCGACCTTTCCGCTTCTGATAAAGAAACATACGAGAAAGTGTTGCTCGACTGCCAAAACAAGGCTATGCGCACGTTGAGTATGGCATATTTAGAGTTAAGCGATGCTGATTTTGAGTTCCGCGAAGGGAAATTAAATGTCAACAATTTGCAATTTGTTGGTGTGTTTGCCATTTCCGACCCTGTGCGCAATGATGTGCCCGCTGCAATTCAAAGTTGTATAAATGCTGGCATTCAAGTAAAGATAGTTACTGGCGACACACCAGGAACTGCCAAAGAAATAGGTCGTCAAATTGGTTTGTGGACAGATAGTGATACAGACCGCAACATACTTACAGGCACAGAGTTCGCTGCAATGAGCGACGAAGAATTAGCAACCCGAGTTCAAGAATTAAAGATTCTGTCACGCGCTCGTCCGAACGACAAAGAACGGCTTGTAAAAATGCTGAAAAGTCAGGATTTGGTTGTTGCCGCCACTGGCGATGGCACCAACGACGCGCCAGCGCTCAATGTTGCCGATGTGGGCTTGTCGATGGGTGATGGTACAGCCGTTGCAAAAGAGGCCAGCGATATGACCATTCAAGACAATTCGTTCCACACCATTGAGAATGCTGTTATGTGGGGACGTTCGCTCTACAAGAACATTCAGCGTTTTATTATGTTCCAGATGACCATAAATGTTGCCGCCTGTCTTATAGTACTCATAGGTGCGTTCATTGGTACCGAATCACCGCTGACAGTTACGCAAATGCTTTGGGTGAACCTCATAATGGATACATTCGCTGCCATTGCATTGGCTTCGCTGCCACCAACACACACTGTGATGAAAGAAAAACCACGTAAGATTACAGATTCAATAATCAATCGTTCTATGGCGTGGAATATATTTGGTGTTGGTGGGTTATTTACATTGTTGTTGTTAGGTCTATTGCTTGTTATGCAACACGCTGATATTACTGCGATGTCCGATTTACTTACGTTCAAATTTGGTGCTTATGATGGTTTGAGTGCCTATGAGTTGAGCCTGTTCTTCACCATTTTTGTGATGCTTCAGTTCTGGAATATGTTCAACGCCAAAGCCTTTATGACTGGCAAATCGGCTTTTGCCGAGATTAGCAAGTGCAAAGGCTTTATGTTCATTGCCGCAGTCATTTTCATTGGTCAAATAATCATCGTTGAAGTTGGCGGCAAAATGTTCAATGTTACGCACTTGAATCCAAATGATTGGTTGGTGATTATCCTTCTGTCCTCGTGCGTGCTTTGGTTCGGTGAACTTGATAGAATAAAAAGAAGATTACGAAGAAGGTAATCAAAGCAGAGAAATAGCGAATTTGATTTGATAATTCAATAGCACTTAAATGCTGCCACCGTTTTCGATGGCAGCATTTTCGATTGGAATTTTAACCTTGACAAGATAGAGTTGCAGGAAATTGGGAAATAGGTTACAGTAACAATCCTTATCCTATTAGATATGAAGAAATTAATATTAACAGCCGTGTGCATTGCCGCATTATTGGGTTGCTCGCAACAAAAATCTGATAGTACTATGAACAATTCGCCACTCGAACAAAACCAAAAGGCAGAAGAAGGATTCTTTGGAAAATTATTTCGTAGGTTTTTGGAAATATACGCAGATAAAAATGGAGTTACCAATAATCCTTGTTTGAGTTTTATCCTTCAGGCCGACGAATCAGAACTTATTGCCGACGAATTATTCAGCGCAGGGGTGGCTTATCAAAACGGTGCATATTTTCTTCCAAAGGATTTGGACAAGGCGGCTTCATATTTTAGAAAAGCAGCCGAGAGAGGGCACGCCGTTGCACAACTTTTCACGGCAATGGCTTGTATTCAACAATATGATGACCACAACGACGAAGTTTTGTATTGGCTTCAAAAGGCTGCAGAACAAGGTGAACCCCAAGCGATGTACAATCTCGCTATCAGTTACCATAGAGGCGACATAAATGGTCAAGTTGATATTGAAAAGAGCAATACTCTGTTCAGGATGGCGGCAGAAAAAGGATATCCAGCGGCTTGTAGTCGCCTTGCTATAATTTATCGTGATGGGACTGACGGTTTTGAAAGAGACATTGCAAAGGCAAAATTCTGGGCGTTTGAGTCTTACGCTAATAACAAGGAAGATGACCAGGCAATACTTGATGCCTTTTTCACAGAAGACGACTTTGTAGATGGCAAATTAAACACGAACAAAATATACGACAATGCGGCGGCAGCAGGGGAGCCTCACGCCTTATATCATATCGGGAATGCGTATGCTAAAGAAAATATAGCCAAAGCAGTCGAACTATGGACTAAAGCAGCCGAAAGCGGATGTTTATACGCAAAGTGTAATCTGGCCGTTTATTATCGGCAAGAGAAACAAGATTATGAAACCGCCAACAAATTGTTGGAAGATGCTGCAAAGTTTGGAATTGAAGATGCGCAGGATATGTTAGCAGAATCATATTATTACGGATTGGGAGTTGAAAAAGATGTCGCAAAGGCTTGGGAATGGAACGAGAAAGCCGTGAATTTGGGATTTACCCCAGCAAGATACCTTCTTGCCGTAATGTGTTTGCAAAACGAACTCACAGAGATTATCCCAGATAAGGTATATAGAGGGTTGTGTTATATGAATCAGGCGGCAGAAGACGATTATCCTCTAGCAATTGAATACTTAAAAAAACACAACAGCACGGAATCTGATGCTGATTAGGCAAACACATATTTGGCAATCATTAAAGATGATTTTGAGTAACACATAATCGAGTATTAATTATGAAAAAGATAGCCGTTATATTATTTGTTTTATCCGCAACCACGCTTTTGGCGCAAAACGCAGAAAACACCGACTCGCAATTTTTCTATCGAGGTGCAGATGCATGCGACAATGGCGATTATGAAGAAGCCATAAAATACTTCAACAAAGACCTTGAAGAAAATCCTGAGAGCGGGCATACATACTCATATCTTGCGTGGTCGTTTTTGAATATCGAAGAATACGAAAAGGCTCTTGCAGCAGCCGACATGGCGGTTAAGTACATAGCAAAAAATGATACTACTTTCTTGATTTTCAACTACACAACAAGAGGACAGGTGAATATGTTTTTGTATGACACTGCGAGTGCTTTAACCGATTATGCAAATGCCATTAAAATCCGTCCCGACGATGAGACTTTGTATTTTGAAAGGGCATATATCTATGAATCACAAAAGAAATATGCACTTGCCGAAGCCGACTATCAGAAAATGATTGAGTTGGTGCCAGATGATGAGTTGGCGTATTTCTGTAGCGGACGTAATTTCAACTTGCAAGGACGCTATGCCGATGCCATCAAACGTTTCGATAGTGCCATAAAATTAGCGAACGATGATTCGGAAGCGTATGCGTTACGTGCCCGGTCATACCTTGGGTTGGAGAAATGGAATGAGGCAACCGACGACCTTATTAGTGCGATTGCAATTGATTGGAACGTGACGGCTTTAAATACGGCTCAAGGATTAAGGAATCCCGCAGCCCAAATCCTTATGTCAAAGATTAAAATGCAATTGGAGAAAAAACCGGATGACCCCGCTTTTACGTCTTTGATGGGGACTCTGTATCAAAACGAAAGACAATTTAAGGATGCAATCAGTTGGTATATTACCTGTAGCGAGAATTGTGCCGTTCCCAATCTTTTTATGAGAATTTCAGATTGTTATAAAGAACTTGGCATGTTCGAAGATGCACTGGCCAACATAAACAAATCCATCAGTATAACCAATGTAATAGAACCCCAGTTTTACCAACGCAGAGCCGACATTTATTATGAAATGGGCAACGTAAAGTCGGCACTCACTGATATTAATGAAGTTCTTGAAAGGGAACCCCTTTACGATTGGGGCTATTATCGGCGAGGATGGTTTAAGGAAATATCAGGAGATATCGACAAAGCCATAGAAGACTATTCTTGGTGCATTCGACTAGACCCAAAATATGCATACGCTTATATTGCTCGTGGAAGCGCCTACAAAAGACAAGGCAAGAAAGATTTGGCATTGACCGATTTCAAAACAGTTGTAGAAATGGAAGATTCGCCTTACAAGGCTGAATGTGTCCATTATGCGTATCTTGAACTTGGTGAGCCAGACAAGGCTGTAGCTGCCGTAAACACCGCAATTGCCGAGGACCCAACGGATAGTGGCGTATACTACGATGCAGCCTGCCTTTATTCCAAAATGCAAGACAAGGCCAACGCTCTAAAATATCTGGAGAAATCGTTGGAGTTAGGCTTTACAAGATTCTTCCATATCGAAAAGGATTTCGACTTGGATTTCATCCGCAATACAGATGAATTTAAGGCACTCATAAGCAAGTATAAAGCGGCGCATTAACCGTCAATACCGCAGGTGTTTACATTGTAAAAACAGGGGATGTGGTGACGAGGGTTGTGGTGGAATGATTGTTCGCGTAAATGATTGATAATGTGTTGTAGAGACATCATAATATGGCGTCTCTACGTGTTTATATTCGGGTTGTAATCGGATACAATCGGTTAGGGCAAAAAACGGTGAATATCTGTGTCGTCAGTGCGAGAAATTGGGGGAAAGTAGAGTGGTTAAATAATTCGTTAAAATTATTATCTTTGCAAGAAACGGATTGAAAATGATACCTTTTGTTATCGATATTATAACACCTTGTTTGAAAAATGTTTTGACAGGCGATATTGTTGAGACAGAGGTCATCCGCGTGAAAAGGAAAAGTTTTCTTTCGAAGTTTAATGAACGGACAGGGTGGTATGTCGATTGGAGCAAGTTCGATAATGAAACGGAAATATATGCGCTTGTATTAAAAGGAACTGTTGACATACAAGGACTTGTTGCAATTACCGATGACACAAAGAGCAATGCCGTGTATTTGAATTGGGCTTGCACGTCGCCTGAAAACAATGTTTGGCGCAACGGAACAAAACAATATGAAGGTGTTGGAGGGCATCTTTTTGCGATTGCCATAAACCTTTCGATGCGCTACGGACACGGAGGTTGCATTCACGCCATTGCTATGGACAAGGATATTTTGCAACATTATGTCGATGCGTTTGGTGCGATGGTTATTGGCATTATGCACCCATACCATTTTGTGATAGAAGAAGAAAATGCAAAAAAAATAATGGAGGCATACAAATATGAATGGTCTGACGATGAACTATAGCAAAACCGAATGTGCCAGTAAAGACAAATTGGTACAGGATTTTATAAAACAGGTGAATCCCTATCGGGCGAAACCGTCGTTAGGTATCGACCTGCGTTCGCTGTCGAAGTATGCCAAAGAAAACAACAAGGCTGTACAAGAAATGACGGCATCAGAATTGAAAAATTTTGCCCTATAAGGTTGGCATACGGTAAATGGGTTGCGGGAAATAGGGAAATTTGCGTAAATAATTAATGCCCCAAAGGGGCGATATAACATAGGCAGGGGCGTAAGCCCCTGTTTTGTTGCCCGCCAACAAACCAAACCCGAAACGGGTGAAACCACAAATTTTATGTGCCACCCCATTGGGGTTCAATTGGAATAATCGGATTGTTTTACCGGGGTTCACACCCCGGCCTGTAATATTCCACGCCTTCGGCGTTTTTTGTTTTGCGACCTTGTGTGTATAATTTCGGTTTTATTTGGATTTGTTTGGTTAGGGGCGAAATTTTGGGGGTCGAATAAAGTAAAAATTCTTGCCTATAGCCTACCCTATCTGTGTTTTTGTCAGCGTTAGTGTTTTCGTCATCGTTATTCTGTGCATAACTTTTTAAAAAGTTGAAAAGTGGGCGCTCTCGGGCACTTTTCATTTTGCATAATTTGCGCAAAATCAAGTAAAGTACGACTCGAAATGAGTGTCAACAAGTTTCAAATAGATGGCAGTTGCACATTGAGCGGCGCCATTACACCACAAGGGGCCAAAAACGAGGCGCTGCAAGTGTTGTGCG
>JAGCFC010000113.1 GCA_017650325.1 Salinivirgaceae bacterium
CTGTAGAGCAGGTCGAGAACGGTTTTGGCCATCATCGGTGGGCCGCACAGGTAGTACTCAATATCTTCAGGCTCTTCGTGTGCCTTCAGATATGTGTCGCCCATAACGGGTGCGATGAAGCCTGCAGTGTACTTGATTCCAAGGTTGTCGGCTTTCGGGTCCGGACGGTCGAGAGCCAAGTGGAAGTGGAAGTTCGAGTACTCTTTCTCCAGTTCAAGGAAATCCTCAAGGAAGAACACCTCGTCGATGGCGCGGGCACCGTAGAAGTAGTGCATTTCGCGGTCGCGGGTGTGCAAGGTCTTAAGCATATGCATAATCTGCGCACGCAGCGGGGCCATACCGGCGCCACCACCTACCCAAATCATTTCGCGCTTGCTGTCGAAAATCGGGTGGAAATCGCCGTAAGGGCCGCTCATAATCACCTTGTCGCCCGGTTTCAGGCTGAAGATGTAAGTTGATGCTATGCCGCAAGGCACGTCCATAAAGCCAGGACCCTGGTCTTTCGGTTTGAACGGCGGGGTGGCGATACGCACTGTAAGAGTGATGATGTCGCCCTCGTCGGGATAGTTGGCCATTGAGTATGCACGGATTGTCGGGGTGTCGTTCTTCTGGTGAAGACCGAAGAGTCCGAATTTCTCCCAAACCGGCACATAAAGGTCGCCAATCAGGCTGCGGTCGAAATCAGCATAGTTAAGGTCGTACTCGGGGATTTTGATTTGAGCGTACGAGCCAGGAATAAAGTCCATATGCTCGCCAGCAGGCAGTTTCACCTTGAACTCTTTGATGAACGAAGCCACGTTGCGGTTGCTGATAACCTCGCACTCCCATTCTTTGACACCAAGAACCGACTCTGGAACCTTGATGACCATATCGCTCTTGACCTTTGCCTGGCAGCCGAGACGCCAGTGGTCTTTTATCTGTTTGCGGGTGAAATGGCCCTTTTCAGAGTCGAGAATTTCGCCACCGCCCTCAAGAATCTGGCATTTGCATTGTCCGCACGAACCCTTGCCGCCGCAGGCCGAAGGCAGGAAGATTCCCTCATTGGCCAGAGTCGAGAGCAGGCTTGAGCCCGACTCAACCTCGACTTCCTTGTCGCCATTGATGGTGATTTTCACCTTGCCCGAAACCACAAGGTATCGCTTTGCGACAAGCAGAATTGCCACAAGCAAAAGGATTATGACAAGAAACACACAGATGCTTGCCAATATTAATTTCATATCCATTGTTTTACGTCTTTGTTAACAATTACATTTTCAAGCCAGAGAAACACATAAACGACATAGCCATCAAACCTACGGTTATGAAGGTGATGCCAAGTCCGCGCAAAGGCGCAGGAACGTTGGAATATGCCATTTTCTCGCGGATGGCCGCAAGAGCCACAATCGCCAGCAGCCAACCAATGCCGGAACCCAGCGCGTAAACAACAGCGCTGCCCACCGAGCCGATGAATTTCGGGTCGGACGGCGCAAGGCCGATGCGTTGTTGCATAAACAACGACGCACCCATAATGGCGCAGTTGACGGCAATCAGCGGCAGGAATATACCCAACGACGCATACAGCGACGGGCTGAACCGCTCAACCACCATCTCAACCAGCTGAACAATGCCCGCAATCACACCAATAAAGAGAATGAAGCTCAAAAAGCTCAAGTCGACACCTTCGACAAGGCAGTTCGGCCCCAGCACTTTGGTCTGAAGCAGGTAGTTGACCGGAAGTGTAACCACCAAAACAAATGTTACGGCAATGCCTAATCCCAGTGCGGTCTTCACAGTTTTCGACACAGCAAGGTATGAGCACATACCAAGGAAGAAGGCGAATATCATATTGTCCACGAATATCGAGCGGACAAACAAACTAATCAAACTGTTATCCATCTTTCTTTAGTTTTAATGGTTCTACTTCTGTTGCAAATCCTTGTTATGCGCACGCTGCCACCAGATTATGCAGGCCACAATGATAAGCGCCATAGGCGGCATAAGCATCAGGCCGTTGTTCACATAACCGGCGTTGGCCACGCAGTCGTAGTTCAGAATGTTTACACCGAACAGTGTGCCCGAACCGAACAACTCGCGGAAGAACGCAACAATAATCAGTATTTTGGCATAGCCCAGACCGTTGCCGATACCATCGAGGAACGACGGCCACGGCTCGTTCTGCATAGCAAACGCCTCGAGACGTCCCATCAAGATACAGTTGGTGATAATCAGACCCACGTAAACCGAAAGCTGAACGCTGATGTCGTAGGCGAAAGCCTTGAGCACCTCGCTCACAATGGTTACCAGAGCGGCTACCACAACAAGTTGCACAATGATGCGGATTCGCAGGGGAATGGTCTTGCGAAGGCACGAAATAACCACATTTGACAGGGCTGTGATGATTGTCACCGAAATGCCCATCACAATTGCCGGCATCAGCTTTGCCGTTACGGCCAGCGCCGAGCAGATACCCAGCACCTGCACCGTTACAGGGTTGTTCAAGCCAAGCGGTGTCAGCAACGCTTCTTTATTCTTTTTCGAACTCATAACTCAATCCTCCTACTTGCTTAAAAATTTAGTGTAATTGCCAAGGCACGATTTCAGCATTGCGTCAACACCAGTCGATGTGATGGTGCCGCCCGAAATGCCGTCAACCTCGTATTTGGCGTCCTCAACCTTGCCGTTCTTGACAACGCTGATTTTCACAGCCGAAAGGCTGTCGCCAACCTGTTTGCCTTCGAAACGCTTTTGGAAAGCCGGCGACTGAATCTCGGCGCCCAAACCCGGTGTCTCGCTTGCGTGTGAGAAGTAAGTGCCGTAAACGGTGTTCTTGTCGTCGTTGAGAGCGACATAACCCCAGATGGCACCCCACAAGCCAGCGCCGTAAACCGGAATCACATATTTGGTCTGACCGTCAAGGTTGCAGACAAACACGTGGAAGTTTCCTTTCTTGCCTTCGGTCTCATAAAGAGTGGCAAAATCATCTTTGAACTCGACAATAGTGTCGCCTTTCAAAATCATATCCTTGACGTTCTTCGAGAAATAAGCGTCAGGGTCAGCAGTTGTCACATTGAGCGAGTACAGAATCTGTTTTTTAGTGTCCAACTTCACGTTTGCATCTTGTTTAGCGCGCAGCGCAGATGAAACAAACGAGAGAAGGAATGCGACAACAATCACCATTGCGGCGGCGTACGCGAAAGTGTAGGCGTTGCTGCCGGTTGGAAGTTTCTTTTCAGCCTTCAATTCAACAAAGGCCGACGCAGGTGCCTGACACGTTGGGCAGGCTTCGGGTGCTGCGGCTCCCTCGTGAATGTAGCCGCAAACTGTGCATTTGAATTTCTTGTTAGCCATTGTGAATTATGCTTTAATTGTTACTCTTTTTTTACGACGGTTGATATTCGCCTGAACGAAGAAATGGTCGATGAGCGGTGCGAATGTGTTCATCAGCAGGATGGCCAGCATCATACCCTCGGGGAAACCCGGATTGAGCACGCGGATAACGATTGCCATTGCACCAATCAAGAAGCCGTAGATGAACTTGCCACCCTCGGTGCGAGCCGATGTAACAGGGTCAGTAGCCATAAACACTGCGCCGAAGCAGAATCCGCCGTAAACCAGGTGGTTGTACCAAGGCAGTTGGGCCATTGCGTTGTCGGCCGAGCCGATTTGGTTGAAGAGCCAACCCATTGCAATGCCGCCGACAAAGACTGAAATCATTGTCTTCCAGCTTGCCACGCCAGTGTAGAGCAGAATGAAGGCGCCAATCAGAATGGCCACAGCGCTTGTCTCACCAATGCTGCCCGGAATCAATCCGAAGAAAGCGTCGCAGAAGTCGGTGTAGTGACCAGCGTTTGCCTGTGCAAGCGGTGTTGCGCCCGAGAAACCGTCAACAGCAACCTCGCTGCTGTAATTATAGTACCAAGCGGTCTCGCCCGACATTTTGGTCGGATAGGCGAAGAACAGGAACACACGAGCCAAGAGAGCCGGGTTCCAAAAGTTCATACCTGTGCCGCCATACACCTCTTTGCCGAAGATTACGGCGAAAGCGGTAGCCACGCCAACCATCCAGAGTGGAACATCGGCAGGCATAACAAGCGGAATGAGCATACCCGACACCAGGAAGCCCTCGTTGACCTCGTGGCCGCGCATCTGTGCCGAAGCAAACTCAATTGCCAGACCTACAACATAAGAAACAACTATTATCGGCAGAACGGCCAGGAAGCCTTTGAAGAAAATCTGCCAAAAAGTTACGTCGGCCAGCTCTCCAGTCATACGGAAGTGCTGATATCCGGTATTGTACATACCGAAAAGCAGGGCCGGCACCAAAGCCAATACCACGACAATCATTGTTCGTTTCAAATCAACGGCGTCGCGGACGTGAACACCACACTTGTTGGTTTCATTCGGGGTGAACAGGAATGTCTCGAAGGCGCCGAATGTCGAACGGAACTTCGCGAACTTTCCACCCTCCTGAAATTTGGGCTTCACGTTATCCAAAAAATTTCTTAAAGCGTTCAATGTTTTAGATTTTTGGTTTATAACTAATTATCATCCAACTTCTTTCATCATCAGATTCAAGCCGTTGCGCAATGTCTTTTGGATTGCGATTTTCGA
>JAGCFC010000114.1 GCA_017650325.1 Salinivirgaceae bacterium
ACCATCCCTGCCTATTGGCAACATTTTGCATCCATTCGTTTTTTCCCGTTGTAGGGACGTCGCGTGCGGCGTCCGCATTCCCGTCGCGTGCGGCGTCCGCATTCCCGTCGCGTGCGGCGTCCGCATTCCCGTCGCGTGCGGCGTCCGCATCGTGTGCGGCATCTGCATTATTTCGGACGTGGCACGCCGCGTCCCTACGGGTGCGGTCGTACGGTGTTTTATCGCCATCAATCACCACAATCAAATGCACGTGATTGGGCATAATGACATACAATGGAATTTCGGCGTACGGATAATGGTTTTGAA
Organism: Salinivirgaceae bacterium; assembly: GCA_017650325.1. Lineage (GTDB taxonomy): Bacteria > Bacteroidota > Bacteroidia > Bacteroidales > SZUA-534 > RUG13583. The sequence goes on from JAGCFC010000114.1 coordinate 307, forward strand.
CGTTTTCAATCTGCGTGCGCAAATATTCCCCCGCCGCCGTTAATTGCGTTTGGCCATCGCGCACGGTGCCAAAATAATGGGCACGGTCGGTGGTGCAAATGGTGACAAAATATTCAGCACCATTGTAATTGTGCCATTTTGCGCGTGGTGTATGTCGGTTGGGTAACGGCATTGGGGTGGGTTTCTGTTTAATTTGCAGTTAGTTCTATCTCTCTTTTCATTCATTTCAGAATATCAGAAACCAAACGTCTTAACTGCTCTTTGTCAGGAAGATATAATTCGTATTTCGACACAAACAGATTCGCATCCATTCCGTAAGTGGCATATTCCACCATCAGTTCGTCTTTGTAGTGGCTCAAAATGATTCCTATCGGCGGATTGTCGCCTTCAACATTCTCCTCTTTGGCGAAATAGCCCATATACATATTCATCTGTCCGATGTCTTTGTGTTTTACCGCGCCTTTCTTCAAATCAATCAGCACGAAACATTTGAGAATCCGATGATAGAACACAAGGTCGATATGATAATGCACATTGTTGATTGTCAACGGATATTGCCGACCAACAAACGCAAAACCTTTGCCCAATTCGAGAAGGAAAGTCTGCATATTGTCTATCAGTTTCTGCTCAAGTTCGCGCTCGTTGTATTTCTGCTTGTTGGCAAGGCCGATAAACTCCAATGTGTAAGTATCTTTCACCACATCTTCAGCCTTTTGAATGCTCTGCCCTTTGTGTGCCAATCGCAGAACGCCTTCTTTATCCTTGCTTTGCGCAAGGCGCATAAACAGACCGCTTTCCTTTTGGCGGTGCAGTTCGCCGACCGACCAATTCTCTGATATACACTCGTTTTCGTAAAATTGACGTTCCAAATCGTTTCCGATTGTGATTAGTTCGCAAATGTGCGACCACGTTAATTTTTCAGATGTCTGACAAATTGGGGCGTTTGAAGATTTTTCAGATGTCTGAAAAATTGGATACATAAGGTAAAACTTCCGCATATTGTTCAGATTGGGGTGACTGTAACCGCGGCCGACTCTCGCTCTCAATATTTTAGCAAGACTTGTGAGAAGTTTGGCACCATACTTTGCACGTGCGTTGCCTTGCTGCTCAAACTCCACAATATGCCGCCCGACATTCCAATATGTTCTTTTTATGGTTTGATTGATGCTGATTGCCAACTGCTGACGCCCGCTTTCGATTTCGGCCACAATTTTGTCGGCAAGTTGCATCAGTTCCGCATCTAGCATAGGTACTAATGTTTTTTCCGTTTCGCGTATTTGAATTTTGTTGTTATCCATCGTATTATTGTTGATTTTCAGTTAGTTTGTTCCAAATATAAGCATTTGTTAGAATGGTAAATTATCTGTGGAATCATTGGTATCCTCATTGCTAATTGCTTTCTTCAAACAATATAATTTGTCCCATAAATACGGGTATGGGGAAAGCATATTTCTGAACCTTTCAATACTATCTTCTGGAATTATGATTTGTCGCAATGTATAGCAACCTTCAAAAGCTCTGCAGTCGATATTCGTGACAGAATCAGGGATGATTATTTGATGTAAAGATTTGCAACCATAAAAAGCATCCTTGCCGATGCTTGTGACCGATTCGGGAATTGTGATTTGTTTTAAGGTGCGACACTCCTCAAAGGTACTTTCTTTAATTGACGTAATTGTATTTGATAAAACAATGTTTTGTAGAGATTCACAACAACAAAAAGCCCGCTCTTCAATTGTTGAAACAGAATCTGGAATAGTTATTTGTTGCAATGATTTGCATCCAAAAAAAGCATCTTTTCCGATTGATGTTACTGAAGTAGGAATAATGATTTGTTGCAAAGATTCACAAACAGAAAAAAAACTATCATTAATACTTGTAATTGTATCAGGAATATTGATTTGTTGTAAAGAACGACATCCTTTGAATGCGAACGCCCCGATGCTTGTAACTGAATTGGGGATTTTGATTTGTTGCAAAGAATTACATTGATGAAAAGCAGCGTTCGCAATACTTTCTATTGTATCGGGAATGACAATAGATTTCTTATGCCCCCAGTATCCAACAATTCTATTCTCAATAGAGTCTATCATCATTTTGTCTTTCACGACAAACCTTGATGATTCAATTTCTATTTTTAAATTATGATTTGCATTTGCGGAAAACGGATTATCACTAATGTTTGTTACAGAAGAAGGAATCCGAATTTGTCGCAAAGATTTACAGTAATCAACAAATCCGCCCCCAATGGTTGTTACCGAATAGGGAATGGTTAGTTGTTCTAAAGAATCACAACACATAAATGCACCATTACCAATACTCGTTACTGAATCGGGAATAGTTATTTGTTTCAATAATTCGCATCCCCAAAAAGAGCACTCTCCAATTCTAGTTATTTTATTTGGTAGTTTTATTTGTTGAAAGCCACAACAATAAAAAGCGTAATCGCCGATATTTGTAACAGATTCAGGAATAATAATTTGTCGCAACGCTTCACACCACTCAAAAGCTTCGTCACAAATAACCTCCGTTCCTTCTTTTATTTCATATTGTTCTATTTTGTCATTCTCGCATTTCAACAGCCGTTTGCCGTCTGCGCTATAAACCACGCCAAACTCGTCTTTAATGCCGATTTCAATTTCACCGAAGGCTACTTCAGTTGATAAAGTGCTCATAATGTTAATTTTCAATTAGTTTATTCCATAAATCTTCAGGCAACATTTTCTTGAATTTTTCGGTGGCGCCTTGTGGAATGATTATTTGTTGTAAAGATTCACAATTCAAAAGAGCGTTAGAACCAATACTGGTTACTGAATCTGGAATGATAATTCGACGTAATGATTCGCATCCACAAAAAACTCTTTCTCCAAAAGTCGTGACAGAATCTGGTATTGTGATTTGTCTTAATGCATTGCACCACGAAAAAGCTTCTTTTCCAATTGTTGTAATAGTTTTTGGTATATTAATATGTTGCAATGATTTACGATAACTAAATGCACCATCGCCAATGGCAGTGATACTATCTGGAATTACAATATTTTTATCTTTACCCGTGTAAGCAATAAGAAGTTTATTTTGCTTGTCTATAAGCATATTGTCCTGAACTATGAAACGGGAAGATTCGCTTTTTAAATCCACATTCCTACACTTATAAAAAGGCGCAAATCCAATTTCTGAAATTGAATCAGGTAATGTAATATGTTGCAAAGATTTACATTCATAAAAAGCACCTTCACCAATTGCACAAATCGATTTTGGAATCTCAACATCTTTAGCATTCCCAACGAATGAATTAAGACGTTGCTCTTTATTATCAATAAGTAATCCGTCTGTGACAATATAACGAGAAGAATCACTCGTTAACTTTAAATTCTTACATCCACAAAAGGGAAACCTTCCAATTTTATTAAGAGATTTTGGAAGGCATAATTTTTTCAACGACTTGCAATTTTTAAAAACTGACTGTCCAATGCTTTCTACTGATTCTGGCAAAACGATTTGTTTCAATAATATGCAGCCCCCAAAAGCATTATCGCCTATAATTGAGACAGAATCGGGTATTGTGACTTGTTGAAGTTCTATACTCCCCCAAAAAGCATAATCACAAATGACTTTGGTCCCTTGTTTTATGTCATAACTCTCCAAAGCATTGCACAGGTAATTGAGATGCAACAGCCGTTTGCCGTCTGCACTGTAAACCACACCATACTCATCTTTAATGCCTGCAGCGAGTTCTTCGTCGGTTACTTCGGTGGAAAATCTTTTTGGATTTTTCATAGTTGAGTTCTTATTATTCGACATTCTTTATATAGGAGAGTTTATCCCATAAATATTCAGGCAGCATTTTTTTGATATTTTTAGCACTTCCTTTTGAAATTATTATATGTTCCAAATAATTGCAAAAATTAAATGCATTCATACTAATTCTTGTTACAGAATCAGGAATAAAAATTTGTTCCAACGAAGAACAACCTTCAAATGCTTCTTTTCCAATGGTAGTTACTGAATTTGGAATGGCAATTTGTTGTAATGACGAGCAGTCAACAAAAGCTCCTTCATCAATTTCAGTCACGGAATATGGAATAATGATTTGCTGCAAAGATTTGCAGTGTCCAAAAGTCCGAACTCCAATTCTTGTTACAGAGAATAGAGTAATTTGTTGCAAAGATTCACAACCACTAAAAGCAAAAATTCCAATATGTGTCACAGACTTTGGAATGGTAATTTGGTGTAAAGATTCACAACCAGAAAAAGCGCTATCCCCGATGCTCGTTACCGAATTCGGAATAATAATTGCTTTTAAAGATTTGCAATTTTTAAAAGCGTAATCGCCTATTTTTGTAATAGTGTCAGGTATGTCAACAAAATCACAACTTCCCGTATAAGAAATAATAATATGTAGGGTATTGTCTATTAAGAGACCATTTGTTACGATGAAGCGGTGCGATTTGCTAATCACATCAACACATTTACAACCATAAAATGGATTGGTTCCAATAGCCATAATAGATTCTGGAATAATAACTTTTTGTAATGATTTACAGTCTTCAAAAGCATAATCCCCAATGTTCAATAGTGAATCCGAAATAGTAATATGCTGTAAAGATTTACATCCATAAAAAGTACTATCTCCAATACTCTTTACTGAATTTGGAATAGTAATTTCTTTTAAATGTATGCAATCTTGAAAAGCCTTATTGCCGATGCTGGTTACAGTATTTGGAATATATATTTGTTGTAAAGCCGAACAAACAGTTTCCTCATATTCTTTACCCGTCCACAAATCTCTATGTTCTTCAAACTCAAACAAATAAAAAGCACTATCACAAATCACTTTTGTACCATCCCTAACAATATAAGTTTTCAATTCAATATAGCCTTCTAATAGTTTTTCACCATTCTTACTATATAACACTCTAAACTCATCTTGAACACCATTTATAAAATCCTCTTTCGTCGATTCGGCTGAAAATAATAATTTGTCCCACAAATCTTTAGGCAAGACTTTTTTGTATTTTTCTTCGTCATCTATAGGAATGAAAATATGATGTAAATTTGGACAATTTTCGAAAGCCCTATTCCCAATGTTTTTTACAGAATTTGAAATAGTTATCTGTTGTAATGATTCACATCCATCAAAAACATATAATCCCAAACTATTAACAGAATTCGGAATAGTAATTTTCCGTAACGATTTGCATCCTGCAAAAGCAGCGTTACCAATGCTTTTTACAGAATTAGGTATAGTTATATGTTTTAACAATGAACAGTCTCTAAATGCATCATCTCTAATGTCTGTTATCGAATCAGGTATTGATACATTTTCAAGATTTTCTGTGCATAAAACGAGACTATTTCTCTGTTTGTCTATAAATAAACCGTTTAGAATAATAAAGTTGGCAGACGTGTTATTTATACGTAATGTAAGTTTTTTATTATTAAAACCACTTGTGCGTAAAGCGGTTGACCCTATTTCAACAACTGATTTAGGAATGCTTATTTGTTCCAATGCAAGACAATCATAAAATGCATTATCACAAATCACTTTTGTTCCAATTCTTATATCATAAGATTCAATCTTCCAATTTTTACATTTTAACAAACGTTGCCCGTCACTACTATAAACCACACCATACTCATCTTTTATGCCACACTCAATTTCATAATCGGTTACTTCTGTTATACTTTCACCATTCGCCAAATGGCCTACAGAAAAATTTAAAATTTGAGCGGTCCAGGTTACCTCTGGTAATATTTCGTATTTATCATAAAAACGGAAAGATTGTTTATGACCATTCAAAAGTTTGCAAAATTGGCTCATACGATTATCCTTTGGTGGGTATTTGAAATATGGACCAACACATACAAACTGATTGTATCCTGAAATATGCTTTTTAATTATATCTGCAAATCGATTTAAATCAAAATCTTGAATGTCAAGAACGTTCGACAATATATGAAGTGTAACAATTGTGTTGTCCGCACTGTTTATGTCTTTCGCAGAGAGTTCATTGAACGATTTGCACAATGTTCGCACTTCGGCATCGGGAAAAAACTTCGAAACGTGTAACGCCGCGCGTTTCAAACACGTTTCAGACGGTTCAATTAAAGTTATAGAACTTACCTTTTGATTGCTATCGCAATTTGTCAGAAATTCCGCATAACACATTGTGCCAATGGCTTGTCCGCAACCATAATCTATGATACGAATTTCGGGTTGGTTGAAAAACGATTTTGGCAATTTATCAAACGCATACCTCAATTTTGTTTCGTGCATAAAACCATAAAAATACAGGTATGCCATCATTTGTTCGTCAGAAGTTAGTTTTCTAGTTCCGCGATTTAGTCCTTCATATAACTCTTCTATTGTGTCTTTTTCACTCAATTCATCTTCGTAATCATTGTACAGTTCATTAGGTGCATCGTCGCGTAAACATTCTATATACTCTTTAGCAAGATTTCTAATATTCCAAAAAGAAATATCGTCAATCTGTTCTAAACTCTGCGCGTATGTTGTGTTCTGTTCGATTAGCATCTGTCTGAATGTTTTCGATTGAGACAAATTTAATGTTTTTGTTGGTCTTTTCACTTATGCCTTATGCCTCAATGCCTAAATTTTAAACCTTCTCACCATCACCACCGCCAGCACAAAGGTCAGAACATCGGATAGGGGTTGGGCGGCAATGATACCCGTCATATCGAAGAAATGCGCCCCGACAACGAGCAGCGGAAGGAAGAACAGTCCCTGACGGGCGGTGGCCACAAGCAGGGCGGCGGCTGTCTTGCGGGTGTTCTGCAAATACATATTTGTCAGCACAATAAAGCCGTTCAGACCGTACGAATAGCAGTGGAATTTCAGCACCAGGGCGCCGAGACTTATAACCTCGCTGTCGGCTGCGCTGAAAAGCGACACAATGGTTTTGGCAAACACAATGCCGCCAACGGCCACCGCCATACAGTAGGCTGTGGAAACGGCCACGCTGAACCTGAAGGCGCGGCTCACGCGCGGAAAGAGCCCAGCGCCGTAGTTGAAGCCGCACACGGGTTGGAATCCCTGTCCGAAGCCCAGTAGCGCGGCTGTGGCGAACATCATTATCCGCCCCACAACCGAGAAGGCCGCAACCGCCGAGTCGCCGTAACGGCTTGCGTAGTTGTTAAGGCAGATACTCACCACGGCCATCAGGCACTGCCGCACAAGCGACGGCGAGCCACCAGCAAATATTTCGGCATATCGCTCTGCCGTCGGCTTGAAATTGCGCAGCCGCAGACAGATTCCGCCTCGTAAACCAATCATTTTCAGCATTATCACAAAACTGACCATCTGCGAAAGCGCAGTGGCCATTCCTGCACCCGCAATGCCCATATCGAGAGTGAAAATGAACAGCGGGTCGAGAGCAATATTGAGCGCGGCGCCAATCATCACGCCAATCATCGACATCGACGCGTTGCCCTGAAGCCGCATCTGATTGTTCATCACAAACACGCCCGAAATGAACGGCGTTCCGACCAGAATCCAGACGAAATATTCTTTGGCGCGGGGCATAATGGTGGGTGTGGACCCGAACAGCGTCAGCACGGGTTCCATCAGCAGAAATCCGGCAACGGCAATCATCGTGGTGAGCGCAATGGCGGTGAAAAAGCCTGTCGACGCCATTGTTTCGGCCTGTTCCGACTTCTGCGCGCCCAAAGCCCGCGATATGAAATTGCCCGACCCGTGGCCGAAGAAGAACGAAACGGCTTGAATGATAGCCATATATGAGAAGACAATGCCCAGGGCGGCTGTCGATTGCGTGTCGATACGGCCCACAAAATAGGTGTCGACAATGTTGTAGAACGCGCTCACGAGCATACACACCATCGACGGCACGGCAAACTCGCACACCAGTCTGCCAACGGGTTGGGTGGTCATCTTTGTGAATTTCTCGTGCCTGTCCATCGTTTTTTTTGTTGCTTTTCGCAAAAATAGGCCACTTCTACAGCAGTAGATTATCGCGAAAGCGAAAAAAATGACA
>JAGCFC010000115.1 GCA_017650325.1 Salinivirgaceae bacterium
GACCTTCGGTCGAACCGGTGTCTTTAGCTGACTTTCCGTAAGTTGAGAAAAACTCTTGTTTTTTTTCTGCTGTTAGATACATATCTACTTTTTTATAAATCTGTTAATGTTTCCTTCTAAATTTTGAACCGCAAATATCGGCATTTTTTTGAATTATCAAACATGCTGAGTTAAATAATTTCTACCTTGCGGCCATAATATATATGTATATGACTGGCAAAAAGATTTCGATGATTGTCGCCATCGACGAGAACGGCGGCATCGGACTGAAAAATAATCTCTTAGCGTATATCCCGGCCGACCTGAAACGGTTTAAGGCAATTACCACCGGACACAATATTATAATGGGTAGCAACACGTGGCTCTCGCTGCCAAAACGTCCGTTGCCCGACCGCCGCAATATTGTTATCACAAGCCGCTCTGGCGATGAGTTCGCAGGTGCTGTGCCTGCCCGTTCAATCGACGAAGCCATGGCTCTGCTGCCCGATGGCGAAGAATCGTTTGTTATTGGTGGAGCTAGCATCTACAGGCAGATGTTTCCATTGGCCACCAGACTCTATCTCACGTTGATTCACAAAAAGTTTGAAGCCGACACCTTCTTCCCCGAAATCGATTACTCGCAATGGCGCGAAGTTGAACGAACCGAAATCGATAACGACGAGAAAACCGATTTCAGTTACACATATTTGACAGTGGAAAGGAAGGGATAACGTTTTCCACAACGCAGATTCCTATTTTCTACAAAACATGTAGAGACGCGCCATAGCGCGTCTCTACCAACAATATCAATTATTTACGTATATTATCAATTCACCACAACACGTTTCACCGCGCTGCCGGTTTTTACAATGTAAACACCTGGGGTGTTGACGGTTATTTCTGCGCAGACGCGGCACGCCACGTCCCTGCAGATTAATTTGCCCATTGCATTATATACACGGATTTCATCCGTGGCATTTTCAACCACAATTTTGTTGCCGAAGGCATAGATGTTTACTGAGCTGGCGGCGGATTCGGTGATAGCCGCCCAAAGAATCACACCTTTAAAATTATCACGCCATCCGGAGTCCCATCCATCAGGTTTTTCGTTTACCATACATTTTATTGTTGCGGCACAATCGTCAAATGCATAATACTCAACACTATCTACCGAATTTGGTATGATTACTGTTGTCTTGTTACTACAACTTGAAAAAGCATATGTGGCTATGTTTTTAACTGTATTTGGAATACTATACTCACCTGTTTTCCCTGCTGGATAGCTTATCAATGTTGTCGTATCTTTATTGAATAAAACACCGTCTACCGATACGTATTCAGTGTTGCCGCTTTCAACGTTTATTTCAGTCAGGCTGCTACAATTGCCGAACGCATATTTACCAATGCTTACCACAGAATTTGGAATGGTAATTGATGTAAGACTTCTGCAACCCGAGAACGCGGCTCCGCCTATTTCCGTTACTGAATTAGGAATAGTAATCGACGTGATACTATCACGACTAAATGTATATGAACTAATGCTTTTTACATCGAATGTGTTGCCTGCTGTAACTGTTACGGGAATAATAATATCTCCTGAATAATCATTCCAAAAACTACAATCAACCGCGAGCGTATTTTTATTTTCCACCCTATATTCAATGCCGTCTTTTTTTATCCATAAACCGCAGTCATAAGGGAAGCTAACATCGCTTTTAATTATTACCGAAGTCAAACTGTCACACCCATAAAACGCTTCTTCTTCCACACTATACACCGACTCACCAATCACTAACGATGTCAGACTGCTGCAATCATCGAACGCTTTTTTGCCAATGGTTGTAACAGAATCACCAATTATTACTGTTGTTAAATTGTTGCAGTGATAGAAAGCACCTGTTTCAATACGTTTCACCCCATTACCAATTATTACTGTTGTCAAACTATTGTTTCCATAGACATCTTCTCCACCTTCAAAATCTCCAATTATTACTGATGCCAAACTACTGCAACCATAAAACGTTTGTTCTTCAATAGCTTTCACCTCGTTGGGAATCGTTATGGATGTCAATTTTGCACATCGTCCAAATGCATATTTTCCGATGTTTCTTAACGAATCCCCGAATATTACCGTTGTCAAGCCTGTTTGTGCAAACGCAGTATCGCCAATGCTTATTACAGAATTCGGAATGACTATCGAAGATAATTTTTCGCAACAAAAGAATGCCCAACTGCCAATACTTGTCACAGTTTGGGGGATGATGACGGATTCAATCCAACCACATCCGGCAAATGAATCGTAACCGATACTTGTAATAGAATAAGTCTTGCCTTCAATTTCAACCGTTTCAGGTATCACAACGTCTGACCCGAAATCGAAACTCCTCACAACTTCAACCGTGGTATCACTTGTGATTTTAAAATTGAATTCGCTTTTAAATTCAGCTACAAGAGTAGTATCTGAAGTAACCGTGATCGCATTCGTAGTGCTTGTCAAGCCATTGCTCCATTTCACAAAGCGGTAACCCGGAGCCGGGGTGGCAGTAATTATAATGGTTGAGCCATCTGCAAAGTAACCTCCGCCGCTCACGCTGCCATACGATGCAATGTTGGCAGAAAGATTAACAGTCCACATTTTGTACCCCCAAACAACATTATCGCCAGAATACCAATTATTGTTCCAACCGTCAGGTTTCGATTCGGCTTCGCAATAAATAGTAATGTCACTACAGCCATAAAACACATTATTGCCCATGTTAGATACTGAAATGGGAATGATAATAGATGACAGATTAGTACAATTGGCAAATGTAAGTTGTCCTATTTCAGTTAAATGCTGAGGAATCGTAATAGAATTAAGACTCCTACAATTTTGAAACGCACTGCCACTTATTGTTGTAACAGTATTTGGAATGACAATTGTTTTTAGAGAACCACAACCAGAGAACGCAGAACCTCCTATGCATGTTACAGTATATGTTTTGCCTTCAATTACAACTGTTTCTGGAATCACAATGTCCGTCAGATTTTTATAGTCTTCTGAATGTACAACCTGAACCGTATTACTGCCTGTGACTTCATATTGAAGCGATATTTCTGCAAATTCTGCCACAAGTGTTGTATCGGATGTTACGGTTATGGTTGCCGTTGCAGTTGTCAAGTCGTTGCTCCATTTTACAAATTTGTAGCCCGAAGCCGGATTGGCATTTATTGTAATAGATGTGCCGTCTTTTACCATGCCGCCGCCGCTCACGCTACCGTATGAGGTGTTGTTGGCCGACACTGTTACATTCCAATATTTCGCATTGGGGTCGTACCCCCAAACAACAGTGTTGTCGTCAAGATTCCAAGATCCATTCCAGTCTGTCGGTTTTGATGCGGCTTCGCAATATATTGTTAGAAGGTCGTTTTCGGAAAAAGCAAATGGATAGATGGATGTGACCGTTTGGGGTATTATTATAGATTCCAATTTACTACATCTTCTGATTGAACTGGTTTTAATTGTAGTAACTGTGTTTGGAATGATTAAGGATGTCAATTCTCCACAAGCATAAAAAGCCATCTCTTCGATACTTGTAACTCCGCTAGGAATTTCAAAAGATGTCAATCCGCAACCCAGGAACATTTCTTCACTAATGCTTGTAATGGCATTCGACATAGTTGCTGATGCAAGGTTCACGCAATTGTTGAATGCATCGTCACCGATATTTGTAACAGAATTTGGAACTGTTATCGAAGTAAGTCCGTGGCAGTACTCGAAAGCTGATGCTCCTATGGTTGTAACCGAATTCTGAATGGTAATCGATGTCAATCCTTTACAAAAAGAAAACGCAAAGTCGCCAATGGTTGTAACAGAATTTGGAATAGTGTATGCGCCGGTTTTCGCACTTGGGCAATATATCAGTGTAGTTTTATCTTTATTGAACAAGACACCGTCCTCCGATGAGAAAGCGGTATTGCCAGATGCCACATTTACTGCAGTCATTTTAGCACAACTCACGAAAATTTTGCTGCCAACAGTTGTAACCGAGCTTGAAAAAGACACACTTTCCAACTGCGAGCACCATTTAAACGCCTGGTTCCCGATGGTTGTAACCGAATTTGGGATTATTATGGATTCGTAGTCGGAATATGCGAGTCCCTGCTCGCCAATGCTTGTTACATTGTATGTTACACTTTCGTATTCGACTGACGATGGAATCTCGAGTGTTCCCTCAATGTCACCGTCTGTTCCGGTAACCGAAACTGTATTTGTGCCGGTTACGGTGTATTCCAGATTGTCTTTTGTGAAAGTTGTCTGTGCCCACGATTGTCCGGCAAACATTGCGGCAAATAAGATAATTGCAATTTTTCTCATAATTATTGAATGTTTTAGTTTTTCATGCTGTTTTTATGTCAGTGCAAAGATTTGTCAAATATAGAAAGGAAAAACTATTTTTTATCGCCACCATACCTACATATTTTATACATTGGCACTTTAAAAATTAAAGAAAAATGGAAAAACGTAAAGGCTATAAATGGCAATTTGCCAACATCGGCGGAACGCCACGCGTGTGCATCAAAAGCGGCGAGGACATTGCTCATCTGGGTGAACTTGACCAGAAACTTTGGACCGTTTTGAGCTGCCCTATCAAAGGACTTGAGCTTGACGCGAAAACTCTTGAAATGCTCGACATCGACAACGATGGCAAAATCCGCGTTCCAGAAGTAGTTGAAACGGCTGAATGGCTAACTGCAGTGCTGAAAGACAACAATTTGTTGCTGAAAAAATCTGACAAAATCACTCTCGACGATATCAGTCAGGAGACTGAAGACGGCAAGCGCGTGTATGCATCGGCAAAGCGCATTATTGAGAATTTGGGGCTGAAAGACAATACCATAACCATCGAAAACACGGCTGACAGCATTGCCATCTTCTCGAAAACACGCTTCAACGGCGACGGCATAATCACCGCCGACTCAACTGACGATGCCGACTTGAAAGCCACCATCGAGGCTTGCATAAAAACCATGGGTGCACTGCCCGACCGCAGCGGCGCCGATGGTGTTGACACAGAGAAAATTGAGGCTTTCTACGCCAACTGCACCGATTGGACTGCATGGCTGGCACAGACAGCACAGCCTTACGGCGACGACACGGCCGCAGTTGTAGCCAACTATCAGGCTTTGAACGAGAAAGTTACCGACTATTTCATGCGCTGCAAACTGGCGGCTTTCGATGGAAACGCCACCGATGCTCTCAACGTATCGGCAGAGCAGTTTGCGGCTATCAGCAGCAAGGTTCTGGCTGCAGGAACCGAAGAAATATCGGCCTACCCGCTGGCACGCATCGCCAACGACGGCTTGCTGCCACTCGACCTCAACGCCATCAACCCTGCATGGCAGGCACAGTTTAACGTGCTCATAAACACTTGCTTCAAGGCAGATTTCGCCAAAAAGAAAGCCATCAGCGAAGCCGACTGGAGAAGCATCGGCGAGAAGATTGCTCCATACACAGCCTGGCTGGCCGACAAGAAAGGCGCCGCTGTTGAGGAATTGGGCATCGACGTTGTCAGCAAAATACTGGCCGACAACCGCAAAGCCGAACTGCTGGCTTTGGTTGAGCAGGACAAGGCTCTAGAATCGGAGGCTAACGCCATTCATGAGGTGGACAAACTGCTCCACATGTGCCGCGACTTCTACACAATGCTCAAAAACTTTGTGACACTGAACGATTTCTACACGAAGGGTTTTGACACAATGGCCATTTTCCAGGCAGGAACGCTCTACATCGACCAACGCAGTTGCGACCTTTGCCTAAAGGTGAGCGATATGGACAAACACGCCGCCATGGCAAGTTTCAGCGGTATGTTCCTGATTTACTGCGACTGCCGCTCGAAACGAAACAACGATACAATGAAGATTGTTGCCGCAATGACCAACGGCGAAGTGAACAACCTAACCGTAGGCAAAAACGCAGTCTTCTACGACCGCAACGGTCTCGATTGGGACGCTACGGTGACCAAAATCATCGAAAATCCGATAAGCATCCGCCAGGCGTTCTGGTCGCCCTACCGCCGCATTTCGGTTTGGATTGAGAACATGATTAACAAACGCGCCGCCGAAAAAGACGCCAAATTCATGGAGGAAACCACCGCCAAACTTGAGGCCAAAGCAGCAGCCGACGGCGAGAAACCAGCCGCCACACCGCCTTTCGACATTGCCAAGTTCGCTGGTATTTTTGCCGCCATCGGCATGGCTCTAGGCATGATTGGAACGGCTTTAGCCACCGTTGCCAAAGGCATATCGGGCTTCACATGGTATCAGTATCTTGCTATCGTTTTAGGAATTATAGTTGTCATTTCGGGCCCGTCGATGATTATGGCATGGCTGAAACTGCGCAAACGCAATCTGGCACAGGTTCTCAACGCCAACGGCTGGGCGGTGAATGCCGACATTCTGGTGAACATCATCTTCGGCGCAACACTGACCAAAATCGCCAAATATCCGAAGGTAAGGGTAAAAGACCCGTTTGCCGAAAAAGGTGTCGTCTGGAAGCGAATTCTTTGGATAGTTATCCTGCTTGCAGCAATCTTTGCCGGACTTTATTTCACCAACAAGCTGGAACGCTTCGGGCTGCCATATGGTAAAAAGGCTTGCACCGAAAAGGTTGAAAAGTGCACCGAAGCACCCGCTGCCGAAGCGCCTGCAGTTTGCACCGACAGCACAGCTGTGGAAGAGTAAGAATTTTTATATTTGCGTACATTTTTATTGAGAAACCAAACTAAAACATAAATCAATGGGAATTTGGGATAAAATTAAAGGCGAGTTTATAGACATCGTCGAATGGATTGAAGACGGTCAGAAAGCGGAACTTGTTCACCGCTTCGAACGTTATGGAAATGAGATTAAAAACGGTGCGAAACTAACCGTGCGCGAGTCGCAGATTGCGGTGTTCATCAACGAAGGCAAGCTGGCCGACATTTTCGAGCCAGGAATGTACACGCTGACAACCGAGAACCTGCCTATTCTCTCGACACTGAAAGGTTGGAAATACGGCTTCAACAGTCCGTTCAAGGCCGAAGTGTATTTCGTTAGCACAAAGCAATATACAAACCTACCTTGGGGCACGGCCACACCGATTATTGTCGAGGACCCGCAACTTGGCCCCATGCGAATCGGCGCCCGCGGTAACTTCTCGATTCAGGTGAAAGATGTCTCAAAATTCATTCTTGGCATTGTTGGTACCGATGGAAGTTTCACAGCCGACAAAATCAGCGACCAGCTGCGCGCCATTGCCGTCACACGGTTCTCCGACATGCTTGGCGAGTGCGGATTGTCGTTTGCAAAATTGTCATCGCAACTGAACGAACTTTCGAAATACTGCGAGGAGCACATCGGCCCCGAATTCGGCGAGTACGGTCTGCTTCTGACAAAATTCCTTGTCGAGGCTGTCAAACTGCCGAAAGAGGTTGAGGAGGCTCTCGACAAACGCTCGAGCATGGGCATCATTGGCGACATGAACAAATTCATCCAATACCAGACTGGCGAGTCGATGATGGCTGCGGCCAACAACCCGTCGGGTGGCGGCGCTGCTGCCGGCATGGGCATGGGTATGGGTTTCGGCATGGCCAACCAGATGATGAACTCGATGAACCAGCAACAAATGATGCAACAACAGCAGATGCAACAACAGCAACAATATCAGCAGCAACAGATGGCTCCGCCGCCGATTCCGTCGGCAGTGGCGTTCTTTGTGGCTGTCAACGGCCAACAAACCGGCCCGTTCGATATAAACACGCTGTCGCAAATGGCTGCAAACGGGCAGTTTACACGCGATTCGCTGGTTTGGAAGCAAGGCATGCAAGCGTGGGCTGCCGCATCGCAAGTGCCCGAACTGAGCAACGTTTTCGGCTCGGTTCCGCCTCCGGTACCTCCGGTCATGTAATTTCACTTTAAGTGTATAAGACTCTATGACACAGATATATGCTTCGGCATATATCTGTGTTTATATATATGATTTTCAAGAAAATGGATACTGATACCACATTCGACTTTGAGGAAGAAAACCTATCGAGCACCAACCAACAAGACCTTATTTGTAGCGCATGCGGCGGGCACTTGAAATTCGACCCTGCATCGAACAAACTGAAATGTGAGACTTGCGGTGCGGAATTCGACATCGAAGCATCGACCAAAAAGATTAAAGAGCTGGATTTCGACAAGTTTGTCGAAGAGAACATGGGTACGATTGAGATGCAGACGCTGCACACGGTTGAGTGTGAGTCGTGCGGCGCGCATGTTACCTTCGACGAGAATGTGGTATCGGACCGCTGCCCGTTCTGTGGCTGTATTCTGGTGGTTACCAACACAGTAGCCGCAACGCAGATTAAACCAGGCTCACTGCTGCCGTTCGGTCTCGACAAGCAACAATCGTTCGAATCGTTCAAAAAATGGATAAAGGCATTGTATTTCGCACCAAACGACCTGTCGAAAAGAATGACCGACATCAAGGAACTGCAAGGCATCTACGTACCATACTGGACTTACGACTCCGACACCAACACAAGCTATCACGGGGAGCGCGGAACCTGGTACTATGCCACCGAGACGTACACCGTGAACGTTAACGGCAAGCTCGAAACACGCACACGCCAAGTGCGCCGCACACACTGGACTCCGTGGTCGGGCTCGGTTCATCTTTTCTTTGACGATGTGCTTGTGCTGGCCAGCAAATCGCTCTCGGCAAAGCATGCCAACTATTTGGAACCATGGGATTTGGACAAACTTGTACCCTACGACGAGAAATATTTGAGCGGATTCCGCACCGAGACTTACCAGATTGACCTCAAAGACGGCTTCGACACCGCGAAAAAAATCATGGACAACCGCATTTACGGCGCCATCAGAAGAGACATTGGCGGTGACGAGCAGCGCATTACAAGCAAAAACACCAGTTACAGCGCCATCACTTTCAAACACATTCTGCTGCCCGTTTACATCAGCGCCTACCGCTATAATAACAAAGTGTATCAGATACTAGTGAACGCCCGCACTGGCGAGGTGCAAGGCGACCGCCCATACAGCTTTTGGAAGATTTCACTTTTCACAATCTTCTCAATTGCAGCGGCTTTGCTGATGGCATACCTGTTTGGATTATTTGAGGAGATGTGATTGAGAATTGAATAATTGGATTTTGACGTTTTAAAAAGAATTGCGCGGCGCGTCAAAAGCCAAGTTTTTTATTGTCGTTAATTGACTACCTTTGCGGCTCAAAATTTTCGACAATGATTACAGTATCAAATCTCTGCGTTCAGTTTGGCAAACGCATTCTTTTTCAAGACGTTAATCTTAAATTCACACCTGGCAACTGCTACGGCATTATTGGTGCCAACGGTGCCGGAAAATCGACTTTTCTGAAAACACTCTACGGAGGAATCGATGCAACACGAGGCACAGTTACCATTGCGCCGGGCGAAAGACTTTCGGTGCTGAAACAAAACCACTTTGAATTCGACGACTGCACCGTACTCAACACTGTACTAATGGGTTACGCCGAACTATGGCGCGTAATGAACGAGAAAGACGCTCTCTACGCAAAGCCCGATTTCAATGAGGAAGACGGCATCAAGGCTTCGGAACTGGAAGAGAAATTTGCCGAAATGGATGGTTGGAACGCCGAAAGCGACGCGGCTACACTGCTGAGCGGACTGGGAATTAAAGAAGATTTGCATCAAAAATATATGCGCGAATTGAGCGGTAAGGAGAAAGTGAAAGTGCTTCTGGCACAGGCACTTTTCGGCAAACCCGACAATCTGCTGCTCGATGAGCCTACCAACGACCTCGACCTCGATACCGTAACCTGGCTTGAGAACTACCTGTCGGAGTTTGAGAACACTGTACTTGTGGTCTCGCACGACCGCCACTTCCTCGACTCAATATGCACTCACACCGTCGATATCGATTTCAACCGCATTCAGATGTTTGCCGGCAACTACAGTTTCTGGTACGAGTCGAGCCAACTTGCTCTGCGCCAGCAACAAATGCAGAACAAAAAAGCCGAAGAGAAGAAGAAAGAGTTGGAGGAGTTCATTCGCCGGTTCAGCGCCAACGTGGCCAAAAGCAAGCAGACCACCAGCCGCAAGAAGATGCTCGAGAAACTTAATATTGAGGAGATTAAGCCTTCTAACCGCAAATATCCGGGCATCATCTTCACCCCTGCCCGCGAGTGCGGCGACCACATTCTCGATGTGAAAGACCTCTCGAAAACCGTCGATGGTGTGAAACTGTTCAGCAATCTGAACTTTACGGTAAACAAAGATGATAAAATTGTCTTCCTGTCGCGCAACACCCGTGCAATGACCACGCTTTTCGAGATTCTTAAAGACCACATGGCTCCCGACACTGGCTCGTACACTTGGGGACAGACTATCACCAAAGCATATCTGCCGCTCGACAACGAGAAATTCTTCAAGGATGATATAACGCTAATGGACTGGCTTGCACAGTTTTCGGAAGATACCAGCGACCTTTATTTGCGCGGCTATCTGGGAAAAATGCTCTTTTCGGGCGATGAGGTGAACAAAAAGGCCAACGTGCTGTCGGGTGGCGAGCGCGTGCGTTGCATGATTGCCCGGATGATGATTCGCAATGCCAACGTGCTTATTCTCGACACCCCGACCAACCACCTTGACCTTGAGTCGATTCAAGCGTTCAACAACACTTTGGTCAAGTTCAAGGGCAATGTGCTGATGTCGTCGCACGACCACGAGTTTATTCAAACCGTAAGCAACCGTATTATCGAAATCGGTCCCAACGGAATGATTGATAAGATGATGGAATACGATGACTATATCAGCGACGAGCATATAGCTGAGTTAAGAGAAAGACTTTACTAATGCGGATTTCCGTTTATCTTTGCGCCGCAAAAAATCGACAATGCAACAGATTGTTATTTACACCGATGGTGCTGCTTCGGGCAATCCTGGACCGGGAGGCTACGGAACTGTGCTCACTTGCGGGCCGCACCACAAGGAACTTTCGGCGGGCTACCGGCTCACTACCAACAACCGCATGGAGCTGTTGGCTGTGATCGTGGGACTTGAAGCATTAAAAAGTCTTGGTTCTGAGGTGCTTATATATTCCGATTCGAAATATGTTGTCGATGCCGTTGAGCTACACTGGCTCGAAGGTTGGATAAAGAAAGGCTTCAAAGGCAAAAAAAACGCCGACCTTTGGATGCGCTTCTGGCGAGTTTACAATCAGCACAAGGTGCGGTTCCAATGGGTGAAAGGCCATAACGGAATTCCGCTGAACGAGCGCTGTGATCAGCTTGCCACCACCGCCGCCGCCGCTCCAACGCTCATCGATGACGGATACGAAAACCAACAAAACGACAATACATTACAATTATGATACGTCTTGCAATAATGGCCTCTGGGTCAGGCTCAAACGCCGAAAATATTGTGAAATACTTCGCTCACTCAACAGAGATTGAGGTTGCCGCCATAATCTCGAACAAAGCTGATGCCTACGTTCTTGAACGCGCTCAATATCTGCACGTTCCGTCGTACGTAATGAGCCGCGCCGATATGGTTGGCACCGACAAACTGCTGAACCTGCTCCGCGAGTTGAAAACCGATTGGGTTATTCTGGCCGGATTCCTTGTTCTGCTGCCCGAATGCATTGTAAACGAATACGATGGTAAGATTCTGAACATCCATCCATCGCTTCTGCCGAAGTTTGGCGGCAAGGGAATGTACGGCGACAAGGTGCACCAGGCCGTTGTTGAAGCCCGCGAGAAAGAGTCGGGCATCACCATACACAAGATAGATGCCAACTACGACGAGGGAACAACTGTGTTTCAGGCGAAAATACGAGTTGAGCCTCTCGACAATGCCGAAAAAGTTGCACAAAAAGTACACGCTCTTGAATACAAATTCTATCCGCAAATAATTGAAAATCTGGTTTTAGGCCGCGACTTTGAAAAGGTTGTAACCGTTGAACCGATTAGCAAGGATTGAATGAAAGATTGAATTGGTGAAAAAAGATAAACATCTCAGCCAATGATAATTAGAATAAATAATCTGACCGACATTGATTCTGCGGCAAAAGAGTTTCTGGCAGCAGTTGGCGACAAGCGCCACTTTGCATTCTATGGTCCAATGGGAGCCGGAAAAACCACCTTCATCAAAGCGGTTTGCGAGCAACTCGGCACAACCGACACGGTTTCAAGTCCCTCATTTGCAATAATTAACGAGTACGACTCAGCCTCCGGACGCATTTTCCACTTCGATTTCTACCGCATCAAAAATCTTGAGGAGGCCTACAATCTTGGCTACGAGGACTATTTTTTCGGCGATGACTACTGCTTTGTTGAGTGGCCGCAGAAAATAGAAGAGATTATGCCTGAGCACTTTACAACCGTCAAAGTCACCGTTGGTGATGATGACAGCAGATGCTTGGAAATAGAATAAGCGCTTGCACCGCAGCACAAACGCAAGTCTAATACCTTCGGAAAAATCCGGATTTTCGATAAATTATTGAATGCTGACAATAGTTGTTGTCGGCATGGCATCGCCTTTTCCTCGCTCGGTAAGGAAATATTTAATGGCGTTCCAACCGCGGCGGATAACCTTCAGCGGCGGGCAGTCGAGCGGATTCTCATCGAAATGTATGCGTATGATATTCTGCAAGTTGACCATCTCCGATGGGATTGTGTGCAACAGGCAGAAACTTGCATCAAAAATTTGCAAATCGCTCAATTCGCCCAACTCGGCAGGCAGAGTTTTCAGCGGATTGAAACTAACATCGAGCGATTTTAAGTTACGGAGTTTGCCTATATTCTCAGGCAGCTCGCTGATACTATTACGCATCAGAAACAGTTCCTCAAGATTTGTCAATTTGGTGATTGACTCCGGCAGTTTTGAAATGTGGTTGAAACTCAAGTCGAGTGTCTTGACATTTGTCAATTCGCCTATCTCCTCGGGAATTTCGGTAATGTCTTTGTTCGAAAGGTCGAGATGCTGGCAACCGGATTTTTTAATCTTGTCAATCAGATATTTAATCTCATCTTGTTCCATAAAAAATGTTTTCGAAAAAGATTATACAAAAATATAATTTTTATTGTTCCCGATTATCGGTGGAATTCCTGTTTTGTCAAATTTTATTGGTCTTCCATCACTTTGCACTGATAACAATATGTGTGCCACAAATAATAATTCGTCAAACAAAAAAGGTGCCTTTCGGCACCTTAATAACTATTTGTCAAGCAGCACTTTTCTTTGTTTTCTCTACTTTTTTGTAACGCTGGTGCATTTTAACAAACACCTCTTCGAGTTCACCCTTTATCTCCTTTACAGCAGCCTCGCCGCCCTTGTTCTTCTTAACTTTCTGAAGTTTCTTTTCGAGTTTGCTCGCTTTTATCTGCGATTTGTGCAATTTGCGTTCGGCAATCTCCAACAACTCCTTGTTTCTCATTTTGTCTTCTGCAGTTTTCATAACTCAAAAATTTAAACGTTAAACATCACATCAGCCTGAAATCCTCTATTGATTTCAGCACTATAAATATAATAAAAATTTTCTTGAATCCACCACATAAAAAATTACTGTTTTTTAGGAAAAAATCTCGGCCACCCGGCAGTCATAGGCTACTCTCGCGTGTATATTTCTCATTATATGGATGTTATGCGAAACAGCAATTTATCATTAGATATCGGATTACAATGAAAAGTTGTTCCTCCCAACCCACCTTAAAATCAAATTTTACGTCCCTGCGAAAAACAACCTGTTTCTTCTGTTATTTTTCATATATTGCCGTGTTTTAAACATATTGAAATGAGATTAAAAAGAACGATAGCGACCCTGCTCGCAACACTAATTACAATTACTTCATTCTCAAACTTATACGCTCAAAAAGTCAAGGGATATTTGGCGTTGAAAGGCACCGTTAAAATAGAGCACGACAATTTTGCAATATCGAAAGTTAAGGTGTTTGTCGACGGTTCGCTCGATAAAATATACGATGCGGACAAGACCGGAAAATTCGCTTTCAACATCGATCTGAACAAACAAGTTGTTCTGGAAATATGCCGGCAAGGATTCTACAGCAAGAAACTTGAGTTCAACACCAACGTGCCAGTCGAGGATGTTGGCATCTGGAACTATAAGTTCAGTATTGAGCTACTGCCGGAGGTTGATGGTTTCAACGCTTCGATTTTGGACCAGCCTATCGGCAAAATAAAATTTGTTGACAAAATCGGTGATTTCGACTACGACGAAGCCTACACCTCTGAGATGCAAAAGAGACTGAAAGGCATGATGAAGGACTACGAGCAGAAACGCGCCGCAACATTTCAAAAGCTTATCGCTCAAGCCGATGAACAATTCAGTCAGGCAAATTATGAAGAGGCTGTGGAACTCTACACCAAGGCTATTGACGTTGATCCATACGACTCCTACCCTGACAACCAGATTATAGCCATCAAGAAAATTCTGGCTAAGAACCAAAACAACGACAAAAACTATCAGAAAAACATTGCTATTGCCGACGAATCGTTTAATACTCAGCAATATGCAAACGCCCAAATATATTACAAACGTGCGCTGACATACAAAGACGACCAATATCCGAAAGACCAGTTGCTCAAAATCGACCGCATACTTAGCGACCTGTCGGATGCCGATGCCGCACTCTTAGCCAAAGAGAAGGCTTATAAAGACGCCATTGCCGCTGCCGACAAAGACTTCAGCGCAAAGCAGTATGAAAGCTCTCTGGCCCACTACACCGAAGCTGCGGCCATTAAGCCAAATGAGCAGTATCCGAAAGACAAGATAACCGAACTTAACGCCATTCTTGCCAAACTGCAGGATGACGCCGCCAACAAAGCAGCAATCGAAAAAGCTTACACCGAAGCCATTACCCAGGCCGACAACCTGTACAACCAGAACAATTTGTCGGAGGCTCGCACTTACTATGTGAAAGCCAAAGAGATAAAACCGGCTGAAACGTATCCGCAAACACGAATCAACGCCATCGACAACCAATTGGCCGCAGCCAAAGCAAATGGCGAGAAGTACGACGGATTCATAACCATTGCCGACCAGGCATTCAACAACAAAGAATACCAATCGGCAAAATCGGCCTACCAGCAAGCCTCTACGCTGAAGCCAAACGAGGCTTATCCGAAGCAACGGATTGCTGAAATCGACAAAATTTTGGCAGATAACGCCGCCAAGAAGGCACAATACAACGCAGCCATCACAAAAGCTGACCAATTATATAAAGAACAAAAATGGACAGAGGCCGAAGCCGCCTACCGTGAGGCGTTGGCAGTGTTCCCAACAGAGCAGTATCCGCAAGACCGCATAAACGACATTGCAAACAAACTGCTGGCTCAAAAGAATGCCGAAGAGCAGCAACGCGCCCGCGACAAGGCATATGCCAACGCAGTACGCAAGGGCGACAGCCTGCTCAACCTGAAGCAATACCAAGAGTCGAAAAACTTATATAACCAAGCATTGGCTGTAAAGGCCGCAGAACAATATCCGAAGCAGAAAATTGCTGAAATCGACAAACTGCTGGCACAGCAGAAACTTGTTGATGACAAATATGTTAACCTCATATCGTATGCCGACGAGCAATTCTCAACCGGCAAATATCCTGAGGCGCGCAACAACTACGTCAATGCATCGCAGCTGAAACCAGACGAGGCATATCCGAAAGAGAGAATAGCCGAAATCGACAAACGCATGGCCGAGCAGAAGGTTGTGGCTGAGAAAATTGCAAAGACCAATGAGGAGTACAACAACCTGATTGCACAAGCCGACGCACAATTTAAATCGAAGGCCTACGCACAAGCCAAAACACTCTACAACCAAGCTTCGGCTGTAAAACCTGAAGAGACTTATCCGAAAAGCCAAATTGTTGAGATTGACAATCTGCTTGCCAAAGCTGCCGACGAGGAGCGCCAGTACAACCAGGCCATCGCCACTGCCGACGGACACTTCAATGCCAATAAGTACGCTGAAGCCATCAGCGCCTACAACCAGGCTCTAGCCATAAGGCCAAACGAGGCGTATCCGAAACAGAAAATATCTGAGGCTCAGAACATTATTAACACTGAGAATCAAAAACGCCAGCAATATGCAGATCTGATTGCCAAAGCTGACAACATGTTCAACCAAAAGGATTACGCAAATGCCAAACCCGCATATCAGCAAGCTTTGCAGATAATGCCAAACGAGCAGCACCCGCAAAACCGAATTCAACAGATAGATCTGCTGTTGGCTGAAGCAGCTAAACAGAAAGCCGAGCAAGACAACATTATACGCACCTATCAGGCAAAAGTGGCCGAAGCTGACCGTGCATTCAACGCACATGAATATGACAAGGCCATTGAATTGTATACTGCAGCAAAAACGGCGAAGCCTGACGAGACTTATCCCGACCAGCAGATTGCAAAAATCAACTCCAACATAAAGACGGAGAAAGAGCAAGAGCGTCTTGCAAAAATTGAATCTGACTACAAGAATGCCATATTACAAGCCGACAACGCATTCAAAGCCAAAGACTATGCGGCAGCCATAGGTCATTACAAAACCGCATCGGCAATAAAACCGACAGAGAAATATCCAAAAGACCAGATTGAACTTTCGGAGAAGAAGATACAAGACGCCAAAGCTTTGGCTGAAGCTGAAGCTGAACGCCAACGTAAGGAGCAACTGGCCGCAGCTCAAAACTCATTCGACAACAAGAATGATTTTGATGTTCCAACCGGACAACGTAGTGACCACTTCCTCAATGATCTGGCAAAGAAATATCCTGAGGGCATCACAACCGAGAACTATGACAACGCCAACAAAAAAATCAAACGTGTGATTGTCAACCGCGGCGGCATAGCTCACGAATATATTGAAGCAAAATACTCTTACGGAACATACTACTTCCGCGATGGTCGAAGCATATCATCGCAAGTGTTCTACAAGGATACAAAATGATAGGACAAATCTTTTAATACTAATAAATTATGAAAGACATCAGACTCTGTATCGCTGTTATAGCTGCAGCCGGGCTGATTGCAACAAGTTGCAACAAAAAAACGAAAAACATCGATGCTTTTACCAACATTGAATGGTATCTCGACTCTTCCCTGGTAATTGTCAACGACTCTGCATTTTCGTATGCATCGTACGATACAGTGCTCGACATATTCTCGTCGCCGAATAAAATACCTCTCCACCTGACTGACTCCACAATGATTCTTTCTCGGTACAAGCCCGTTGGGACATACGACAGCAAACACAACTTCCATGTTAAAAAGTGCGAGCTGAACACTGACACTGTACGCTACGACATTAAATACATAAACAAAAGGCCGAAGTTGATCATCTACACCGACCCGTTCCCAATCATTCTTTCGACTGAAAAACGGCTCGAAATGGAGGAAACCAACAACTTCACTCCCATAAAATTCCAAATTTCAGATTTTTCAATCGGTGACCAGATTGACCGTTCCTTGCTAAAAACCATAGGTGTTTACAACTATTCGAACTACACCATCGAGGATTGCGAGCACATAAACGATAAAAATCTGAGTTTCAGGATCATTGGTTATAATCACATCTTTTCTATCGAGCGCCGGAAAATTGAGGACTACAAGATAAAAGAGGTTATGAACGTGGTATCAGAGAAACTGGGCAACGCGCCCGAATACCGTCCAATGCGCCAATGGTCGAAAGACAGCGACCACGAATATGAATTCTACAGATGGTCGACAAACGGTGTTCAGATTGACCTGACTCGAAGCAAATATGTGGGTAACGACTCATACAAGACACTACTCAACAACAAGAACTGGAATTTGTCGTACGATGATGTTGTTCTGCAAGCAATTCTTATCGAAACCTTCAAAAACGGCAAACCTCACTCTTCGATAATCAACTGATGAAACGGATATTCACATTACTAATAATTGGCGCATTAGTGGCCGCATGCAGCAAAGATGACGAGCCCCAGTCAAACCTCAACATGCTGGCTACCGGGGTATGGAATCTCAGCGGTATTATTACCAACTACACCGATGCCGACGGCAATTCAGACGAAGTCAACATTTTCGACTATTCCTTTTGCCCCGAATGTCTGAAAGACGATCAGATTGAGATATTCAGCAGAGGCGAATACCAAATATCGCTTGGCGAGGAGTTATGTGTCAACAATGTGCAGATTTTCAATCTCCAACATAGCGGATCGTGGCAATTCACTCATGATGAAAAAGGAATAATACTGAATCCTGGCAGCCCCGATTCTATTTTGATGGATATTACATCGCTTACATTGGAAGAGCTCAAACTGACTTATTATGACACCATTCCCCAAATATTGTTCATAAACGACTCGTCAGTACAAGCCATCACATTTTTCTACACGCATGACTAACACCATCCAAGCATTATCATGAAACGACTCAGCGGATTCATCATCAAACTTTTCGGATGGAAATTGACCGACAATCCTCCTATTGACAAAAAATTCGTGGTTATCGCTCTGCCGCACACAAGCATGATGGATTTTGTTTGGGGTAAAATGGTCTTTTGGTACGCCGGTTTCTCCCCAAGGATTTTTATCAAAAAGGAGATGTTCTTTTTTCCTTTAGGATTGTTGCTGAAGGCTTTAGGCGCTGTTCCAATCAATCGTAGCCGTTCGGCAGGAATGGTTGAGCAGGTGATCGATTATTTCAACAAAAACGATGAGTTCTGCGTCTGCATCACCCCCGAGGGAACCCGGAAACTGACAAACAGACTGAAACGCGGGTTCTACTTTATTGCCCGTCAGGCCAATGTGCCAATCTATCTGAGCGTTCTCGACTACAAGACAAAATCGATGACCATTGGCGAGCGCTTTCTGACTACCGACGACATTGACGCCGACATGGAGCACATACGCAACTACTACATTAAAATGAACCCCACGGCACGGCACCCAAAACAATTCTCGACCGACTGCGTGCGCCTATGACCGACCTGCTAAACATTGCCTACGTCCAACCCAACATAAAATGGCACGATATTGATGGCAATCTGGCCCAATACAGCGCCATGCTGGCCGATACCAACAACGCCGACTTGATTGTGCTGCCCGAAATGTTCGCAACCGGCTTTACAAATCAGATTAAAGGAACCGCGCAGACAATGGATGGTCCTGCTGTGAATTGGATGCAACAGACAGCTTCAACTAAAAACGCCGCTATAATGGGCAGTCTGCTCATTGCCGATAACGATTTGTATTACAACAGAATGATAATCGCATACCCCGATGGGCGCATTGATTGGTACGACAAACGGCATTTGTTCAGAATGGGTTGCGAGAATGAGAACCTCAGCCCCGGAACCGAAATAAAGATTTTTGAATACAAAGGCTGGCGAATACGCCCCATTGTGTGCTACGACCTGCGTTTCCCCGTATGGCTGCGAAATGTCGGCAACGGCTACGACCTGCTTGTCTGTGTTGCCAACTGGCCAACAGCGCGCCACAATGTTTTCGAGCCTCTACTGCGTGCCCGTTCCATTGAAAATCAATGCTATACCATAGGCGTAAACCGCGTTGGCACCGATGGTCTTGACATAGAATACTCCGGCGGCAGCGTGGTAATCGACATTTATGGGAACGTGGCAAGCCGCCTTCCTGAATGCAAAACCGGAGTCGGATATGCCACCATTTCGCTCAACAAACTGAATGCGTTTCGCGAAAAATTCCCCGCGATACTTGATGCCGATGATTTTTCAATTAATACATGAAAAACCGTTCCCGCATAAACATCTGTGATTCTTTTACATACAACTGATCAATCATATGCAATGCAATAGTTTAGATGAAGTCCGCGCAAACATCGACCGCATCGACAATGAGATTATAAAACTCATTGCCGAACGTGGCACGTATGTGTCGCAAGCCTCTGCATTCAAGAAAAACGAGGAGGGCGTAAAAGACAAATCACGTGTTGAAAAAGTAATTCAGAAAGTCCGCGACAAAGCCACCACATACGGTGCAGATCCCGACATGGTGGAACGGCTTTACCGTGATATGATTGCAAGTTTTATCAAACTGGAAATGAGAGATTTTTTAAGTAACACTGCCGATGTAAATCCCGAAACTCTGCTGAAAAATCTCGACAAAATCCACACAACACCTATGGGTGCTGACAGAATAAAACTAAACCTCAAACTTAGTGAAACTGACGTGG
Organism: Salinivirgaceae bacterium; assembly: GCA_017650325.1. Lineage (GTDB taxonomy): Bacteria > Bacteroidota > Bacteroidia > Bacteroidales > SZUA-534 > RUG13583. The sequence continues at coordinate 20,199 of JAGCFC010000115.1, forward strand.
TTGATTATTGTAAGAGATTGATTTCTAGCCCCGATTGCAAAATCAACCGACAAGGCAAAAACTGGTACTGCGATATTGACGGCGCCATAATCACCGTCAACGCAAAGAGTTACACCATTATAACGGCGCATAGGAAGTAGCGCATACTTCGGATAATATTTCCTCAAAAAATCGGCAAAGCACCATAAGTAACAGTATTTTATACTATCTTGCTTTGTCTAACTAAAACAAACTTATATGAAAAACTCATTCTTATTTTTAGTTGCTGCATGCACAATGATTGCGTGCACAAGCAACAATGCGAACTACAATGTAACAGGCAACAACGCAACTCAAAACGGAGCTGCCGTGTACTTGTTCGAACCGATTAGCCAGACACGCATCGACAGCACTGTTATCGATAACGGCGCATTCAAAATGAAAGGCACGGCCGAAAAGAACGCATATCTGTTGGTCAACATCGAAGGCAACGATTGGTGGTTCCCGTTCTTCAACGATGGCGAGCCTGTGCAGATTAACGTCGCCGACAGCACACTTTCAGGCTCTGCTCTCAACTGCAAACTGACAGAGTGTGATAAACGCGATAGAGCTGCATACGCTGAGTATTACCGAACTGTTGTTGTGGAAGTGAATTCTATCCCTGAAAACGAGCGTATCGCCCGGCAGTCGGAGCTGATGTCGAAGTATGAGACCGCTTTAAAGAAATATTCGGATTTCTATATTTCTATGATTGAAGAGAATATGGACAACCTTATCCCAGTTTTCTTAATCGACAGAGTTCCCAGTATGGTTGGTGAATACAAGTTCGACCAACTTATGGAATCCGGTGCGCAATTCACCAAACACCCTTATGTGCTTAACTTTAAGCGCACATTAGAAGAGAATAATGCTAAAAGGAAAGAGGCGATGGCAAAGGCTCAAGACATTGTCGGGCAAAAATTCATCGACCTTGAAGAACCCGATGCCGATGGTGTTGTACATAAACTAAGTGAGTATGCAGGCAATGGCAAATGGGTGTTGGTTGATTTTTGGGCATCGTGGTGCGGGCCTTGCAAAAACGAGATGCCGTATGTCATTGATGCTTATAAGAAGTATCACGACAAAGGCTTTGACATTGTTGGCTTATCGTTCGATAATGACAAAGATGCTTGGCTGCAGGCAATTACCGATTGGGAAATGCCGTGGATACACCTTTCCGATATGAAACAATGGAAGAGTGTGGCTCAAAAAGTGTACACCGTCATGGGCATTCCCGACAACATATTGATTTCTCCTGACGGGATTATAGTTGCCCGCGGACTGCGAGGCAAAGAATTAGAAAACAAACTCGCTGAAATCTTCAATTAATCGTAAGTAATAAACCACTAAAATTCTAAAACAATGAAAAAAGGTATTCTAACAATCTGTCTATCAATTGCTACGGTGTGTGTAATGGCACAAGACATAGTTAAACTCCCGGAACCCGACAAGAATGTTCCGATGACACTCTATCAGGCTCTGCAACAGCGCAAATCGGTGCGTGAATACAGCAGCAAGGATATCGATGATATGAAACTCAGCCAGTTGCTTTGGGCTGCGGTTGGCATCAACCGTCCCGACGGACACCTCACCGCTCCCACTGCCATTAACGCTCAAGACATTACCGTGTACGTATGCCGCAAAGACGGTGCGTATCTCTATATGGCCAAAGACAACGCCTTACAGAAAGTTTCTGACAAAGATTTGCGCAAAGAAATAGCATCGGCACAGCAATTTGCCGCTGAGGCTCCTATCAGTCTTGTAATTGTTACCGACAATGCGAAATTCCGCGGTGGCAGCACCAATGGCCCTACCATTTCGGGCGCAATTGATGCTGGTTATGTTAGTCAGAACATCGACCTTGCCTGCGAGGCACTGGGACTTGTTACCGTTCCCCGCGGCACGATGGACAAAGACGCGCTGAAAAAAGAGTTGAAACTCACCGAATCGCAGAATCCGATTCTGAACCACCCGGTTGGTTATAAGAAATAATTCTGACGCATGCCACGCCCCGATTTCGCGCAAATAAAATCGTACGCTGAATTCAGCCGCTATTATTGGTACAGAGAAGAATTACAGCAGATTTGCAAGCAGCTGGGCATATCGTCGGCGGGTATGAAAATAGAATTATGCCACAATATTGAAGAGTATTTCAAAGGGAATCGGATTGTCGGGAGTCAGCCAAAGCGAAGGGTAAAACCCGCAAACTCTCCCCTTTCGCTCAATTCGGGATTGATTGACTGCGGCTTTACCTTCGGTCCGCGTTTCCGTGCGTTCTTTGCAGAACAAACCGGCGTGAAGAATTTCAAATTCAACGTGGACATGGTGGCGACTGTGAAGAAAGTGAAGGTGGACAACGACAAATCATTCACACTCGGCGACTTGCTCGATATTTATTACGGCAAAAAGACATACGCTAAATACGACAACTCCGCCCTTCAGTGGAACCGCTTTGTTAAGGATTTCTGTGCAGACCCTAAAACTGCGCAGTTCCCTAACAAATTGAAAATAGCCGCTATACTATGGAGCGAAGTGAGGAACTCAACTCGGGAGAAAATCTACACACCCGACTTGCTGACGGAATTTACCGATAAAATAGTTGGGTGAGCGAACGTGTTTTTCCATTCTTGTAAGACACAAAAAAGGCAACAAACCAAAACTATTGCTACATTTACAATATAGTAAAAAATGACATTTATGAATCTCAATTTATCACTCAAACTCCTGATTACCGGACTTTTGCCGCTGGCGATCGTGTCGGCTGACGCGCAAAACGTCAAAACAGACATAAAATCGGTTACCGTTTACCGAAACGGTGCAATGGTCAGCAGAGATGGCACGCTGAATGTCTCGAAAGGAAATACCACATTATATCTCAACAATTTGAGCACCGAACTCGATCCGAATACGTTGAGAATCGGTATCGACAACAAAAGCGTGAAAATACTATCGGTGAAGCACGAGATTGATGTTGTTGACAACGAAAACGCTAAGAAGCAGAATGCTGCAAGAGACAAACGTATGGCGGTTTTGAGAGATTCGCTCAAATATTTCAATGCACAAATATCGATTTTAGATAGCGAGGAAAAGCTAATCAACGCCAACAGAAACATTGGAGGGCAACAAAATGGCGTTTCGGCCGCCGAACTGAAAGCCATGACCGATTTTTACAAAAAAGAGCTGGCCGATATTGCCATTAAGAGGATTGTATTAAACAAGCAGACGCAACTATGCCAAGACGAGCTTAACAAACTGACACAAGAAAAGCAAAACAGCCAAAAAGATTTGCAACGGAAAGACAGCCGCGTGAAACTTGTATTATCGTCGGATGCTGCGCACACAAATATCCCTGTAACGCTTAGTTACCTGATTTTTAGCGCAAAATGGGAACCATTCTACGAAGTCAGGGTCGATGCCGTTGACAAGCCTCTCGATTTGGTTTATAGCGCCCATATAAGCCAGTCGTCAACCGAGGATTGGAACGGTGTAAAACTCACTGTATCAACTGGTGACCCATCGGTGGACAATGCCGCACCCGAATTCGATCCAATGTATCTTCCGCCAGTCAGACGAACCACAACTGTGAAAAAATGGACTCCGCCGGTTTCAAAAACTATATACGGCATAGTAACCGATGATAATTACAACCCAATGCATGGCGTAAATGTAATAGAATCAGGAACTGTCAAAGGAACTGTTACTGATGTCAACGGAAAATTCCATTTGGAAATGACTGACATAAACAATCGGTTAACTTTCAGCTATATAGGCTATGAAACAAGAACGGAGAAACCAGCCGAAAATATGCAAGTTGTAATGTATGAAGAATGGTTTGAAGAAGCAGATGAAGAAGTGGTTGTAGGCTATGGTGCAAACAGGTCGTTAGCTGCAACTTCAACTACCGGCCCGAAGAAGTTGAAATACAGCGAGCCTGTCAAGAATATTCCTCTGCAATTGGCTCAAACTCAAACTTCCACTGAGTTTAAAATCGATGTTCCGTACACCGTACCATGCGACGGGAAGCAGTACGATGTCTCGATGCTGACATACCACATCGATGCCGATTACCGTTTCAACTGCCTGCCACGGAGTTCGAAAGATGTGTTCTTAATGGCCGATTTGAAAGACTTTTCGCAATATCCGCTGCTGAAAGGCAATGCCTATATCTATCTCGACAATGCCTATCAGGGTGAATGCGAGATTGCACCTGACTTTGCCGCCGACACATTCTCAATCACCATTGGCCGCGACAAGGATATTGCCGTCAATCGTCAGGCGGTGAAGGAATTTACCTCGAAGAAAGTTATCGGTTCAACCATAAAAGTTGTAAAGTGCTTTGAGATAACGGTTAAGAACAACAAAACAGCTGCAGTTGATGTTGAACTGACCGACCAATATCCGCTGCCGAAATACTCCGACATAAAAGTTGACCTTACCGACAAGGGCGGCGCTGAGGTGAATTCGGAAACGGGCAAACTGACGTGGAAACTCAATCTTGCCCCGCAGGAGAAAAAAACGTTGCGGTTCAGCTACGAGGTTAAATATCCGAAAACTTACAATTTTTCAGTGGAATAAGTGAATAATTGCCTGGCGAGTGCAGTTTTATGCAAAGCATAAATACGATTATTATGAATAACATGATTGCCTACTGCGGTCTTGACTGTGAGAAATGCGATGCTTTCATCGCCACCAAAAACAACGACCAATCGCTGCGCGAGAAAACCGCCAAACTATGGTCGGAACTGAACAATGTCACCATTCTGCCTGAACATATCAACTGCGAGGGTTGCCGCACCAATGGGGTTAAAACCTACTATTGCGACAATCTCTGCGCTATCCGCCAATGCGCAATGAAGAAAAGCGTATCAACCTGCGGCGATTGCGCGCAAATGGAACAGTGTGAGAAAGTTGCCGTGGTTATCGGAAACAATGCCGACGCGTTGAAAAACTTGAAAGCAAAATAAAAAGACGTTCATAGTCAGCCAAATGGAGATAGACTTCCTGCTTGATTACGGCAATCGGGCGCAACTGCGCGAATGGCTGGAGGCTAACCACTCAAGCGCTTCTCACTGCTGGGTGACCTGCAACAGAAGCAAGACCACCCGCCCCGACGCCATCCCCTACCTTGAAGTGGTGGAGGAAGCTCTATGCTTCGGCTGGATTGACTCGACAACCAAACGCATAGGCGACGGAAGGTTGGCGCAACGGCTTTCGCCACGACGGAAAAGAAGCCACTGGACTGAACTCAACATACAGCACTGTCGCGATTTGGAGGAACGCGGCCTTATGACTGACGCAGGAAGGAATGTGCTTTCCTTTGCAATATCGAATCGAAATAAATAATTCTAAAACAGGAGTTTAATACCCATTATGCTTTTCCATTAAGCCTTTCGGCTACCGCCACGCGGTACGACTCGCCTATGGGTATTGTGGTGTTGTTCTCCATTGTGACTTGGGTGCGGCTGCTGTTGGCAATACGGTTCAAGTTCACAATGTACGACTTGTGGACGCGGGCGAAACGGTCGTCAGGAAGCTGCTCCAGAATGCGTTTCATACTCATCAGCACCACCAATGGCGTAGCGGCTCCCTGCTGGAAAATCTTCAGATACTCGCCCATTCCTTCAATGTAGAGAATATTGTCGGGCTTGACGCGAACTTGCTTATAATCAGTCTTGAAGATTAGTTCGTTTTCGGCTTTGCGGATATTGGCCGCGTTTCGGTGCAATTCTTCAATCGCCTCCTGATTCTTCTGATTTTCAGCCTTAAGCGCCTGAACCTGTTTCTCTGCACGAATATTCTTGACGTAAGCCCAAAGTCCCAAATCCACACCGATAAGCAGCAGTGCGATAAGTAGTTTCATTGTTTCGGGGCGCATCGGGCGGTGTCCGCCGTCGGGCATTATTTGTGGCGGCGTCCCAAACGGAGGCATTTCGTTCATTGGAGGCGGCGCCATACTGTCGAAGTGCGGCGCAGTGGTGTCGAACGGCGGAACCATTCCCCCAACGGGCGGCCTGTCGTTCTGCGGCATTGGCGGTGGCGTGAATCCTTCCTGCATCATCGGCGGCGGCCCTTGGAACTGCCCTGGACGGCCTTGCGGAAAACTTATCGGATTACCGAAATTGAAACAATAAAACCCGAAACCGACAAGCAAAACCAACGTTACGGGTATGTAAACAATCAGTTTTCGACGGAAGAAAAGCGGGGCAAGAAGGAAATGGTGCAGCAAGAGCAAAAACAGATAAGGTAAAATCTGTATCACAAACTGTAACAAGTAGTTGAATAGTCCTGTTTGTGCCGTTTCCATAATGACAAAGATATAGGATTTTGGCTCGGACGAAGCCGTTTTGTTGAAGAAAAAGCGGCGTTTGTTGAATAAAGTTGTACCCGACGAGAGGTGGCTGTAATTTAGCGTCGGTTTTAAAAATTTGAGTTATGAAAAAGATAATTGGAAAAGGTTATTTCGCTTTCGCGATACTGCTGATAAGCTGCGGAAGCTGCTCGAAAGACGATTTCACGGACGATATCGTGCCAAACAACAACGAATCGACCGCCAGCACCGACACAACCACGGTGGCGCCTTCGTTTGACGAATCGACTTTGACCGAAGACAACATTTCGGAAACCAACTTCGACCGCACCATTAAAATAGTGTATGCCGACGGCGGCGCGCAAGTTTCGGGTGACGAGAACGGCATTGTGGCTGTCGACGGTAACCACGTGACGGTGAACAACACCACCGACGAGAAGGTGATTTACGAACTTTCGGGAACGGCGGCGGACGGCTCGCTGAAACTGTATAGTTCTAAAAAACAGGCGATTGTGCTCAACGGTCTCGACCTGACAAGCACACGGGGCGCTGCAATCAATAATCAAGGCAAGAAACGGTGCTTTGTGGTGGTGAAAGGAACGAACAAACTGAAAGACGCCACTTCGTACACCTCAACACCCGACGGAGAGGACGAGAAAGCCGTCATTTTCAGCGAGGGACAGCTCGTTTTCAGCGGCGACGGAACGTTGGAAGTGACAGCGCAGGGCAAATCGGGAATAACAAGCGACGATTACGTGCATTTTGTTGAATCGCAAATTGTTAGTGTTAATTCAAGCGCGGGACACGGCATTCGCGGAAAAGAGGCCGTCATAATATCGAACGGAACAATCAACGTCAGCGTGTCGGCCAATATGAAGAAAGGCATAACCGCCGACTCGCTGGTCTGCATTAACGGTGGCGAAACGGTGATAAACATTTCTGGTTCAGCCGCATACGACAGCGAGGAA
>JAGCFC010000116.1 GCA_017650325.1 Salinivirgaceae bacterium
AATCACGCCCTTCGGAATCTCAAGGTCGATGACGTCGAGCACGCGCTCAAACGACAACTCGTCGAAATACAGACGGTCGCACATATCGTAGTCGGTGCTGACTGTTTCGGGGTTGTAGTTAATCATTATCGACTTGTAGCCGAGTTTGCGGGCAGTCTGAATGGCATTCACCGAGCACCAGTCGAACTCAACCGACGAACCGATGCGGTAAGCGCCCGAGCCGAGCACGATAATCGACTTGTCGTTCTTGTAGGCGTAGCTGATGCTGTGCTCCGTCTCGCCGTAAGTCATATAAAGATAATTGGTCAATTCAGGATGCTCCGATGCCACGGTGTTGATGCGGCGAACGGCAGGAACAATGTTGTTCTTCTTGCGGTGGTCGCGCACGCGCAGAATCTCCTTCTCCATTGTGCCCGACGGGTTCTCGACAAAGCGGGCGATTTGAAAGTCAGAGAATCCCAGACGTTTAGCCTCGCGCAGAACGTCGGTCGGGAGGTCCTCAATCTTGCTGTATTTGCCCAGCACTTTAGTGTAGTCGACAATGTTTTTCAGTTTCTTGATGAACCAAACGTCGATTTTCGTCAGTTCCTCGATGCGCTCAGGTGTGTAGCCTTTCTCAAGCGCTTTCGCGATGGCGAAGATGCGCATATCGGTCGGGTGGCTCAACTCCTTGTCAAGGTCGTCGAACTCAAGGTCGTTGTTGCCGACAAATCCGTGCATTCCCTGACCAATCATACGAAGGCCCTTCTGCATAATCTCCTCGAACGATTTGCCGATAGACATTATCTCGCCCACCGACTTCATTGACGAGCCGATTTCGCGGTCAACGCCGACGAACTTGCTCAAGTCCCAGCGCGGGATTTTGGCGATGATGTAGTCTACTGAAGGTGCCACGTAGGCCGAGTTTGGCGTTCCCATTTCGCCGATTTGGTCGAGCGTGTAGCCCAGAGCCAGTTTTGCGGCCACAAAGGCCAGCGGGTAGCCCGATGCTTTCGAAGCCAAGGCCGATGAGCGGCTCAAGCGGGCGTTTATCTCGATGATACGATAGTCGTTGGTTGTAGCGTTGAAGGCGAACTGAATGTTGCACTCGCCCACAATGCCGATGTGGCGCACAACCTTGATTGCAATCTCCGAAAGCAGCGAAATCTGTTCTTTCGTCAGAGTGATGATTGGCGCGATTACGATACTCTCACCAGTGTGGATGCCCAGCGGGTCAACGTTCTCCATTGGAACAACGGTGAAGCAGTGGTCGTTGGCGTCGCGGATAACCTCAAACTCAATCTCTTTCCAGCCCTTGAGCGACTCCTCAACCAGAATCTGTTTCGAGTAGGCCAGAGCATTGTTGCACAAGTCAACAAACTCTTTCTCGTTGGTGCTGATGCCCGAGCCCAGACCGCCAAGAGCGTAAGCCGAGCGGACCATTACGGGGTAACCCAGAGTGTGAGCCTCGTCGAGAGCGTCCTCAAGAGTCTCCACAGCACGCGACGACGGAACTTTTGCGTCAATCTCCTTAAGTTTCTTTACAAACAGGTCGCGGTCCTCAGTAATCATAATGGCCTCAACTGATGTTCCCAGCACTTTGACGCCGTATTTCTCCAGAACGCCAGTTGTGTAAAGGGCGGTGCCGCAGTTCAGGGCTGTCTGACCACCGAAAGCGAGCAGGATGCCGTCGGGGCGCTCCTTTTCAATCACTTTCTCAACAAAATACGGTGTTATCGGAAGGAAGTAAACCTTGTCGGCCACGCCGTCGGATGTTTGGATTGTTGCAATATTCGGGTTAATCAACACTGTCGATATACCCTCTTCGCGCATAGCTTTCAACGCCTGCGAACCTGAATAGTCAAACTCTCCCGCCTGACCAATCTTCAACGCTCCTGAACCTAACAAGAGCACTTTTTTTACTTCTTTCATATTCTCTGTATTTTGTAGTTATTTATTACGTATATCTCTTACTATCATTATGTTAATCCGTCAACTTTTGATTTTGTCGGCAATCTCCGGAAAATAGTGGGCAAAATCCTGTTCAACGTTCACGTTTGTGAAACCGTTGCGGATTACCACCAGAATTGTGTCGTTGCCCGCAATGGTGCTGATAACCGACGGCATGCTTGCGTCGTCGATAAGTTGCGATATCGGCTGCGCAAATGCAGGTACTGTTCTGATTACAAGCAAATTACCCGAAAATTCCATTGACAGGAATCCGTCCATTGATGAAGGCGTTTTTGGCGAGCCTTGTGTTGGTGCGGGGGTGTTGGGCAATGAATAATGGTAACGTCCGTCGTTGGTGAACCGTTTGAAAATTTTCAGCAGCTTCAAATCGCGTGAAAGTGTTGCCTGCGTAACCGAACACCCTTTTGAATGAAGAATTTGAAGAAGTTTTTCTTGCGAGTCAACCTCCTCATTCTGAATGATTTTTGTTATCAACGCCAGCCTTTGGCTTCTATTTTCCATTAACGGATAATGTTTTTTTATTCATTCAGGGTGCAAAAATAATTCATTTTTGTTGGCATTTCTCCACGTTGATATATTGTGAAAAAATATAAGAAATACACTTA
>JAGCFC010000014.1 GCA_017650325.1 Salinivirgaceae bacterium
ATACGCCATGTACGCGGCCACAGCAGGCGGTAACGGCAGCAGCGGCAGCTCCAAGGATGACGAGGCTCTCTTCGAGGTTTGTGACCGCGACGGCCAGCCGGTGTTCGCTGTTTACGATAACGGCATTGTGGTCTATGTCGATGAGACGGCCAAAGCCAAACGCAGCGGTTTTGTAGTGACCGGCCGCTCAACCAAAGACGGTGAGTCAGCCGACTATTTCAGCGTTGACGCCGAGGGCACGCACGTGTATGTTGACGATGAAGCCGACAACACAAAAGCCAAACGCAGCGGTCTTGTGGTGACAGGTCGCAACACCAAAAGCGCGGGCGGCAGCTATACAGCCGAGCGCACAGTGGGCAAGAGCGCGGGAGCCGACATATTTGCGGTTGAGAGCGGCATAACGCACGTCTATATCAACGAGGGCGAGTCGAAAGCCCCGCGCAGCGGTTTTGTAGTGACCGGCCGCTCAACAAAAGGGGAAGGCGTTGTCAATATCAGCACCGCGCGGACCAATCTTCTGACAAACGAGCTGAACATTGCCGGAAAGGCCGACGAAAACGTAGAGCCGCAGCCGGGTGAGGAGCCAACTCAGTCACAGAGTCTGTTCACCATCAGCGGCGGACAGGTTGGGGTAAACACCGGAATAACAATGCTTGGCGATGTGGAGAAGAAGGTTGAAGCCGAAATTGTTGAGGAGTATGACATAACGGTTGACGATACGGAAATCTTCACTGAGGTGCCATGCGGCGACTACCTGCCGAATGTTCCAGGATACGCACTGATGGCCATCTACAGCGAGGACTCGTATGTGGCGGTTTCGAAAAACGATGGCGAATACATCATACTGTTCGATGAGTTCGGCAACATCACAAAGCAGCATTCGCGGGCGGCCGCACTGCTGGTTCTCAACGGAAAAACATCATCAATGTACATCAGACCGCTGCGTCCGATGAACCACACCATTGAGTTTGGCTTGATGGATGCCGAAAACGCAACCAGCGCACCATACGAGTTTGTGAAACTCACAGCCAAAATCGAGGCGGCAGAAGGTCATCCGTTTGCGACAGTCGAAACCGAGCATGGCCGTGTGGGTGTCAAGGGCGATTTGTTCTATGGTGAATATGTGGAATTCACAGCCGAGCCCGACAACGGATACTTTTTCACCAACTGGGAAGGTATGGTTGACCACAGTTATACTTACAGTAGCACAATATCGATTAATTATGAGCCTAGAGTACCCAAATTTGCCAAGGCTGAGTTGTTTGTCGGCGGCGAGAATGCGTCGGACGACGATATGGATGACGGCCAGGGCTTCAGCGCCGACAAGCCGTTTGCTTCTATAAGCAGGGCAACAGAGGTGATGCAGTACTATTCGCAGCATAACGTCAACTGGACAATCAAAGTGTCGGGAACGGTTGAGGGCAACCATGTAATTGATGGCCGCAATATTGCCAACAGCATCACCATAAAAGGCTCAACCCCACTGGGTAGCGGCACTGAGCCTCACGACGTGCTCACAGTGGGCGGCACATATTCGGGATCTGTTCTTACCATAAACACAGGCGTTTCGGTAATAATCAGCAACTTGAAAATTACCGGCGGAACAGATAGCGGCATCAAAATGATCAATGAGAGCGACAATGGCAACGCCAGTCTGACGCTTAACAAGGGAGTATTGATTACCGGCAACGGAATGACAGAATTTTATGGCGGCGGTGTTTGTGTAAACGCGGGCAAACTTACCTTGAATAACGGTTGCGTTATTAAAGGTAATGATGCCTTTTTGGGCGGCGGTGTCTATGTGAACGGATCGGAAAGCAGCCTCACTATGAACAGCGGCAGCGTTATAAGTGAGAACAAGGCGATAGAAGGAGGCGGTGTGTATATTGAGGAAGAAGGCAGTTTTGCCATGGACGGCGGCCAGATTTCAGGCAACGAGGCAAACATGGGTGGCGGAGTTTATTACAATAACGGAACATTTGTAATTAGCGGCAACGCAACGGTTGATGCCAATAACGAAGTTCTGATTCAACAGGACAAATACGTAACTGTCAGCAATCTGAAAGGCTCAGGCAAGGTGGCAGTAATCACATTAGCCGTGAGAGAGATTGGCGTGCCGGTGGTTAAGTCGCTCAATGATGCCAAACTGCCCAGCAATATTTTAAAACGGTTCGAGATTGGCAACGACCTTTTGGGAATGAAAGTGAATGGCGAGGACAATACAGAGATTATTTCGACAGAGATTCAGCCTATTTTTGTCGGGCCTAACGAAACTGAAGATGAGGACGGCTCGATTGACAGTCCGTTTAAAACCATTGCCGGTGCAATTGAAACCCTCAATGACGCTACCGCCAATTATGTGATTATGGTTAACGGTACCATTACCGGTTCCCAAACCATTGGCGGCGAGATAAATAGTTCAAGTGTGACTTTGAAAGCAAACAGAGTTGCAATTATTGGAGCAAATGGAACCGCAGATGGACCGACAGATGTCTTGGATGGAAATGAAGAAGGTATAGTTCTCACCATCAATACTCCGACTCCAATAGTCATTGGCAATCTTAAAATTACCAATGGAAATAATAACGGTTATGGTGGCGGAGGCGGTTTGCATATCATAAATGAAACCAAGGTGACGCTTGATGCGGGAACGTTGATTACCGGGAATAAGGCCTTTAAAAGTGGTGGCGGAGTGTATGTATATGGCCCAAATACAGAAATTATTATGCAACCCGGTTCAAAAATAACGAATAACACAGTTACAAATGCTAGCGAACAAGGTGAAGATGGCGGGTGCGGTATTTTCATTTGTGGAGGAAATGGAGACGTATCGCAATATGCCAAATTCACCATGAACGGTGGCGAAATTTCGGACAATTCGGGAAGTGGCAACAAGAATGGTGGCTTTTTGCGTGGCGGTGGTGTTAGGTTAAAGCAAACCAACTTTGTTATAAAGGAGGGTGCGCTAATAACAAGAAACAAAACTATTCATTTGGGTGGCAACATGTATGTCGATCAAACTATCGGCTTGATTGAAGGAGGAGAAATATCCTATGGAGTGGCAGAATATAAAGGAAATTATGATGCAGCTGGTGCCGGTATCTGGCTTCAAACTTCCACCATTACAATGACTGGAGGAGAAATCTGTAATAACAAAGTAATATCATACGGACAGGAAGGACATGGAGCTGGTGTTGCAATTTTCAGTATGTCATCATTCACGATGACAGGCGGTGAGATATCAGGTAACTATTTCGAAGGAGGAGATGATCTTCGTGGTGGAGCTGTTTATGTTTATGACTTGAGTATGCCTGATGCCCCTGCTGTTCCGTTCACCTTGGGTGGAAGCGCAAGCATTCCTTTCGGCGTTTTTGATGAACAAGGTGTGATTCAAGAAACAATAGGCATGAACGATATTTATCTTGCTAATAATAACTCAATTACAATAACAGGCGATCTCAGCAGCGAAGAGGGTTTTATGGTCATTCCATCGGAATATAAAGAACAAAAACAAATTCTTGAAGGTGATATTACAGAGGAGAACCTCGGCAAGTTTAGAATTCTTAATGATGAGTGCGGTTTGGGCATTTGGTCGATTACTTCCGATGGTAAATTGGAGTTGGCGGAACAATACGAGAGTTTTGATATCGACTGTGTGCCGTCAGTTATCAAGAAATTGGAGAGTGACGCCACAATTAAAGTTACCGGCGATTGTAATGCTGATAATTTGTATGCCATAGGCTATGCTTTAAGAAATTTGTATAGTGATATTAATCCATCGGTGAGAGTGACTTTGGATTTTACGAATGCCAACTGGCCGGCTAGCGTAACAGTAACCCTGTTGTTCGCCGATTGTCACAACCTTAAGAGCGTAACACTACCGAATACGATGGTGACTATTACAAGACAGATGTTCAGTAATTGTGAGAACCTTGTGTCTGTCAATATTCCAACTTCTGTGAAAACGATTGACAATTATGCGTTCTCTGGATGCAGCAAGTTGGAAATAAATTTAGGAGGATTGTCAAATTTATTGACTATTAATGATTTTGCGTTCCGGGGATGCACGAGTCTTAACACTGTTAATATTCCCCAATCGGTTACAACAATAGGAGCAGGTGCTTTCAGCAATTGCGGCAATCTTGTACTTCAATTTATTGGTGGACAGAATTCTCCGCTGGGTTCTAAATTCAGTGATGGTGTGATGTATAATAATTCAAACCGCACGGGCATTCTGTTTTGTCTGGCAAGCAAAACGGGCAATTTTGAAATTCCCAGCACAGTCACAACCATTGCCACTGGAGCGTTCTTCGGAAGTCAGATTAGTGGAATCACCATTCCTGTATCGGTTACAAATATAGAAGTCAGTGCGTTCGAAGAGTGTAACAATCTTACAACTGTTATCTATGAAGGCACACAATCGCAAAGGGCCGGAATAAATATTGGCGATGGTAATGATATACTTAATGAAATCGAATGGAATTGTATGGGAGAATAAAGCTGTATAAACCATAGAGCAAATAAAAACCACCGTCTTGGAATAGGGACGGTGGTTTTGTTTTTATAGACCGCTTATTATATTCTTCAAAATCGCTTACCTTTGCGCCCGTAATCAAAAAAAACGTACTGATATGGGTAAGACATCCAAGCCAACGTTTCTCGATTACCTGAACGCCGTAAAAAAGGCCGATAGGGAACGGGAAATAGCGCAGCACGGAAAACTGATTTCAACTCGGCCGCTGCGAATTGTGAAATCGAAGAAGGTTTACGACCGAAACCGAAAAAAAGAGATTGTTCAGGTTATGATGACAATCTCTTTTTTTTATGGTGTTGGGTATTGGGTGTTAGGTTTTGGGGATTGGGTGTTGGTGACGATGGGGGAATTTGATATCGGACAATTACGTTGTGCGGACGTGACAGTGCCGCATTTTTGTTTTTAGGTGTTGGGTGTTGGGTGTTAGGTTTTGGGGATTGGGTGTTGGTGGCATGGGGAAATTTGATATCGGACAATTACGTTGTGCGGACGAGACAGTGCCGCGTCCCTACTTATGCCCTTTGCCTTATGCCTTATGCCTAATCACTAAACACTAAACACTAATCATTCCCCCCTTATGCCTTATGCCTTGTAACTAATCATTAATCACTAATCATTAATCACTAATCATTAATCACTCACCCCTTATGTCTAACAATCTCAATCCCTCATGGGGACATTGTTTATTTCCAAATCTTTGAGCTGGGGAGCCGGTTGCTTTTTACCATGTTGGTGGTTGTGTTCGTGATTATGGTTGTGCTCGTGCTCGCCTTCCTGGTGGATGCGCGGAGTCACACCACGCTCTTTCAGAAGCTCAATCTGCTCGTCCATGGTCATGTCGTTGAACTTAGCCCAGCGCTTTTCCATTTCGAGGCGTTTTGCGGCTTGTATTGAGTCGCGGCGGTCGATACGCGCTTTCTGGTCATTGATCCACTCGCGTTTCTCCTTCTCTGTCATTTTGTTGAACTGCTCCCAAGCGGCTTTGTTCTCGGCTTCGCGTTTCTCGCGGGCTTCCTGCTGTTTTGCCTGTTGGGCCTTGCGCTCTTGAGCTTTTTGCTGTTGCTCAACAAAGGTTTGCGGTTGTCTTTTTGTTGTGTCGCTGCTGGTTGTGCTGTTGCAACTTGCCAGGGTGGTGGCGCAGACAATCATGCTGGCCAGAATTAAAATGCTCTTTTTCATATCGTTATCTTTAAAAAATGTTGCGGGCAAAATTAGTAACTTATTTTGCCCGCAACGTTGCAATTAATCGATTAATTAATAATTGTTGCAAATCACTTTCACACCGCCTGCAGCTGTGCGGACAATGTAAACGCCCGCTTGCGGTGCATGAAGTTCAACTGGCTCGCCGTCGGCAGCCGTTGTGCGGCTTAAGGCGCGTCCGTTGGCATCGAACAGCAGAATGTCGCCCACAGCATTCTCAACGTGGATTGTCAGGCCCGTGGCGTAAGCTTTAACGGCCTGTGCAATGGTTTCGTCAACATCGGTACCCTGATTGTTGTTCTCGCCACCATTGTTTTCACCTCCATTGTTTCCACCTTGGTTCTCGTTTCCTCCATTGTTCTCACCACCGTTCTCGCCACCTTGGTTTTCGTTGCCTCCGCCATTGTTACCGCCTTGGTTCTCAGCGTTCTGTTCAAAGAGTGCAGTGAACGGAGAGTTGATGTATGGCAGCATGTCGGCATTTACAATCACTGTACGCGGGTTGTCGGTGTTGCCATCGCTCCAGCCTTTGAAGTGATAGCCTTCGTTTGCCGTGGCGGTGAGTGTTACAGTTGAACCAAATGCAACTTCTCCTGCACCGGTTATGGTACCGTTCTCAGCAGCTACACGAATGGTGTAGACATTGGTGAACTCAGCCGTATATGTGGCATCGCCATTCACAACAATCTTACGCGGATTGTCGGTATTGCCGTCGCTCCATTTTACAAATCGGTAGCCTGTGGCAGCTGTGGCTTTTAATTGCATTTCAGTGCCTTTGTCAAGTTTCAAATTGATGAGGTTGCCTTTGGTGTTGTAGCCGTCGAGAGTTGAGAGTGATGCCGGCTCGCTGCCTATACCCATCTCAACTGCGCAGCCCGGCTCGCGCGCGTCTTTCACTGTTACATTGTAGAGCAGCTTGTCGAACACAATGGTCTCGGTAATCTCTTCGGTGCAGTAAGCGCATGGCGTGTGCATTACGCATGAGCCAGCGGCATCGTACGAGGCCGGAATTGTATCGGTGTAGTAGCGCTTCGATGCGACATACTTGTGCGACATCTCGTCAAAAGTTAAGGTGTGCTGCACGTTTGCAACACCAGTTTTGCCGTGGTTGTAATAATATGTAATAGCACCATCGGTGGCAGTTACGTGCCACATTTGGACTTTACCATCAGTGTAAGGCTCAATTCCTACATAATCGTAAACATTGGCATCATTCATGCCTGCGGCCAAATCGGCAAAGCGGAATGTGCATGGCAACGTGTCAATATGGCGAGTCTGTTCACCAAGTCTATAGTACCGTGCAGGATCGTAGAACGACGGCATATTGCGCATTTTGGAAATATTTAAGTACAACAGGTTATTGTTTAGTACGTTGCACGTATAACCCGTACAGTTGCTTAAATCCAAATTTGTCAATTGGTTATTTGCACAACTGATTGATACCATATTTTTACCACCTCCATAAAGCTTCAAGTTTTTAATTTGATTATCACCACAATAAAGTTTAGTTAAATTAGCGCAATTACTTAAATCCAATTCTGCTATTTGATTTTTGTTACAACAAAGACTACTTATTTTTGAATTGCTGCTTAAATGCAACTTCGTCAGTTGGTTTTCTTCGCAGTCTAATTTTTCCAAGCGGCTGTTATTGCTCAAATTCAACTCTGTCAATGAATTGTTGTAACACATAAGTACCTTTAATTTTGGATTATGGCTCAAATCAAGTTCGGTCAAGTTGCAAAATGAGCAGAAAAGCGTTTCCAAATTGGGCATATTGCTCAAATCGAGATTATCATACTCAACGCCTGTGCAGTCGAGGTATTCGAGTTTTGTTAGATGGCTGACTGGTGTATTTGCCAATGCCTCATTGCCACCAAAATAGAGATATTTCAGTTTGAGATGCTGGCTCAAATCCAATTCTGTAATCTCACTGTCATCGCAGTAGCAATTAAGATGCTCAAGTTTGAGATTGTTGGCTATGTCCAACGATTCAAGCGGCGTCTGCTCTGCACTGAAATACCGCAATTCGCGTGCGTTGCGCACGTTTATTGATGACAGAGCTGTACTGTTGCAACTTATTTTTTCCAACTTGGGGTTATTGATTACGTCTAATGATGATAAATTCCAATCCTCATCGCAGATGAGCGTTTCGAGATATGGCTGCCTGCTGACATCCAATGAGATGAGACCGTGGTTCTCGCTGCAATTCAAGTATAGAAGTTTGCCTTGCGCTTGCTGAGTGCTGCCACACAATGTTAAGGTTTTAGTATTGCAGTTGCTGCAATCAAGATATTTAAGTCTATCGCTATACAATTCAATGGTTTCAAAGTTGTTGCCAGGGCAATCCAGCACCCTCAAATGAAAATCAGAGAATTTGCGGACGCCGCCCAGACTGCTCAAACCTGCGTTCGGAATATGGATTTCTTTCAAACCGTTATAAAACATGTCCATAACCCATGTGGTGCTGGCATCGTATTTCACACTTCCTATACCATTACTGTAATCTGATATCCATTTAGATTTGTTTTCATTCCAATCGTTCTCTGTCCAACCAATGACATCGAGATAAATTCCATTACTGGTGGTGAATTTCTTGTTCTCGGTAATTGATTTCCCGCATTCCGTACAATTGTATTTGCAGGTGTATATGCCAATATCGTTGCCACGACCAAAGAAACTTCCTTCTATTTTTGACTTAATGCTCGAGTAAGTACGTTTGCCCGAAGTGTGGCTGTAGTCTATGCCGATATAGTGCACTCGGTTGTCGGTATAGCAGTAGGTTATGGCCGATGTGCCTTTGCGGATGGTCCAATTCTGGTCTTCGCTATTATAGGTGGCCCCTTTCACGTTAAACACCCCGCTCATATCGATGTTAGGGTCGAAATAGCTGAAATCCTCAATCACGGCTGGATTTGGTGTGCAGGGTATTGCCCCGCGCAGAATAACGGTGTCCAACGGTGCTTTTTCTGGGAATTTCACGGCACCGTAAGGCGCGTCAACATAGCGCAGGTTGGGGCTGTTGCGAAGGTTGAGTTCGTCGATGTCAACTTCGACACGCTCCAATTTGGTGCATGAATTCACATAGAGACCCTCCACATAAGCATTGCCTTTTACACACAGGTTTTTCAAATTAACAGCTTGGCCAGTGAAAACCACATTGAAATTGTTGCAAACTGAAAGGTTCTCCAATTTGTTGCTATTATTTAGATATACATACGTATACTCGCCCGTTGCCTGATTAAAGCCGTATGTACTAAAAGACAGTGTTATCAGGTTTGGATATTCGTTTACACTAACTCTTCCAAAGTTGTTGCACACATAAAGCTCGGTAAGCTGCTGTTTCTGAGCATTGGTAAGTGCAGCAAGATGTTCCTCTCTATCGCAGCGGTAACCCTTGAGATCGGTAAAGTTGCGTACCCATGACATGTCGTCCTTCATTCCGCATACATCGAGGAAAACACCATCCTGCTTGGTGAATCTGACGGTTTCGGTGTGGTGACCACAGTCGGAGCAATCGTACTCGTGCTGGTAAGAGCCCCTTCCGTTGTTGGGCGCAGCCGTATAGTTGGTATAACGGTGGTTGCTGGTTTTTGTGTGCTTGATGCCGCAAAACCAAATATAACTTGTTTTGTTGCTGTAATTAAATGACAAATTATAGGCATCGGCATCCATAATGTATTTGTCGCCCGTTTTGGTTGCGCCGCTCACGTTCGAAACATTGGCATCAGCTATTCCAAACAATTTGGCAAAGGTGAACGAACATGGGAGTTCATTTACATTAATGTTGAGTTCTCTCAATTTTTTGAATCTGCTTAATTGTAGCGATTCCAAATTGCTTACAGCGAAATCTCCTGTACAGCCCAATGTAAACAGTTGCAAATTAGTGCAACCGGTCAAATCAAGCGTCATATCTTCCACGCCGCATATCTCCAGATGAGATAAGTTTTTGCAACCGCTAAAATCAGCATAAGCGAGCGATTCGCTTTCATCATTCACAAATTCTTCCAATGCGGGATTGTTTTTGGCTATTATTGAAACACAGTAATATGCATAAATATATATTGATTCCAATTTGGGACAATTGCTAATGTTAAATGATTTCAAATCATCAAGATAATTGATGTTGACATTTTTAAGATTAGGATAATTGCTTAAATCCAATTCAGTCAGTTTGGTATCGTATAAATTAATATCTTCCAATTTAGTGAGGCCGCTTAAATCAAGTTCAGTCAACCGGCTGTAACAACTAAATGACGTGAGATTTGAATAATTGGCCATATCAAGCGAGGTTATACCATCTTCGTTGTGACCACAACTGAGCGATGTTAATTTTGAACATTGGCTTATATCCAAAGTGCCTAACTGACTGTTATCATGACAGTCGAGCGTGGTTAGATTTGGGAAAACACTTAAATTCAACTCTGTCAGATTGTTATAACTGCAATCAAGTGAGGTAAGATTTTCGCTGCCGCTTAAATACAACTCTGTCAAATTATTGCTATTGCAATCGAGCGAAACAAGGCTTGTGCAGTTGTCTAAATTCAACGATGTCAACTGACTATTATACGAACAATTAAGCACCGTAAGATTTGTGCATCCGCTTAAATTTATGGTTTCCAATTGTGTACGGCTGAAATCCAAATCATTCAGCTTTGTGCAGTTAGTCAGGTTCAATGTTTTTATTGGATTGTTACCGCAATCTAAACTTTCCAAATTTGTGCAATTGTCCAAGTTTAAAGATGTTATGTTATTGCTATGGCAACCGAGAGCCTTAAGACTGGCCGCGCAGCTTCTAATACTCAAATTTGTCAGATTGTTTCCATTATAGTTCAGCCTTTCCAATTGTGAAAGGCCCGTGATATTCAAATATGAAATTGCGACACGATTATAATATGTACGTTTACAGTCAAGCGATTTCAAATTGGTGCAACCACTTGCATCGAGCGAGTTGAACTTATTGTCGCCACAAGTCAGGCTCTCCAAATTGGTAAGAGTTCCTAAATTCAATGCTGTCAAGAGGTTTTTACTGCAATCGAGTGTTTTCAGATTGGGCCAATTGCTTGCATTGAGTGCAGTTAACTTGTTGTTGCTGCAATTCAGGTACTCCAACTGAGAAATGTCCGAGCCTTTGCCTGAACCAAAACCATCTATATTATTACCACTGCAATCGAGTATTTTCAAATTCGGGTATTTGCTTAAATCCAACTCTGTCAGGCCAATATTTGGGCAATAGAGAGCCTCGAGGTTGGCACGCTGCTCATCGGTGAGAGCGTTGAGTTGAGCAACCGAGGTGCAACGGAATCGTTTCAGATTGGGGAAGAGAGTAGGTATCCATGAGAAATTAGAGCCATGGTAATTGGTGAGGTCGAGAGAGTCGCCTAACTCGCCTTCGTAAATTATACCATCTTGAATCGGCTCAATCTCAGCAAGGAACTCTTGCAGATCCTCATCATCCTCGAACTCTTCGGCAATAATGGTAGCCTCAACATCCTCGTGGCCTGCGCAGCAGTTAGAGCAGCGTCCGCAGAGCGGGCAGCGGGTATTCTCGGCAAAGCATACTTCGTTGCACTCAGGGCATACCTGGCAGTGGTCGGCACAGTGCCATCCCTCATTGCTTACGGTGCAGCCATTCTCTGTTATATATTGGCCACAGACGTTACATGGCGTGCCTTCGGCAGCAGCACATTCATCGCAAAGCTCGGGACGACTACTATCATTCGGATATTCGGCATACATGCAGGTGCCGCAGTTGGCGCAATGCAAGTTATGCTCAGCAACACACGATGAGCAAGCACCGCAATCGGGGCAAGCGTCATCGGGGTTCTCGGCAAAGCAGACCTCGTGACAGAACAGACATGGCACGCAGTGGAAATCGCAGTGCCAACCATCGCCGCTGATGGTACAGCCATTCTCTTCAATACGTTCGCCGCAAACAAGGCAAGGAATGCCTTCCTCGGTAGGCATACAGCTCTCGCAGTATTCCGGACGGTCACTATCGTTCGGATAATCGGAATAGAGACATGTGTTGCAATTGGCGCAGTGCAAGTGGTAGCTTGAAACACAATCTTCGCACGCTCCGCAATCAGAGCAACGGTCGTAGCCTTGAGCTTCGGCACAGTGGTCGCAGAACTCGCAGATCCACTCGTTGTTCTCGCAGCACTCGCGGCAGTGTTCGCCATCGTCCTCGCAACGGCCAACATCCTCATAGCAAGCCTCGCACTCAGGGCAGTGCATCTCGTTGCTCATGGCGCAGTCGGCACAGAGTCCGCACGACTCGCAGAGTTCACCATCTTCGGCATAGCATTGTCCGCAATCGGGGCAGAGGAATTCCTCGTGGCACTCGGCGCAAGCGTATTCGTGGTCATTGCAGCGTTCTTTAACAAAGAGGCATTCACCACACTCCTCGCAGAAGGCTTCGTACGACTCGTGACATTCAAGACATATTCCGCACCCTGCGTCGCAGGCGTCGTTCAAACAATCGTTACAATAATATGAGCCGCACTCGTAGCACTCCGAAACGCAATCTTCGCATAGGATTCTATCGCATTCCGCACATTGGTAGGCATCGTCGCCGTTACCACAGCAAGAGCCGCAATCTTCGCAATAAACACTACACTCAATGCAGTATTCCATACAATCGCCACACATATCATCGGAACAGAAAGGACTGCCACAAGCAGCACATTCCATCTTGCAATTTTCGCAAACCGCTTCATCGCAAGCAGTACAAAGTACACCACCATCAGTGGCGGCACAACTTCCGCAATCCTTACAATTGACACCTTCCGATTCTTGGCATTCCAAACAATATAATTCACAAACAGGGCACATGCAGTTTTTACAATACCATGTACCGCATCCCCAACATTCTGTGTCAGACGAATTGGATTCCACAACCATACATTCGCCGCAGATGGGACACCATTCTCCATTGTCATCATGGCATTGCAAGCAGGAGTATTGGCATTCGTCGCACATACATCCCGGGCAAATGAACTCGCCACATTCATGGCACTCTTGTCTACATTGGGGGCAAGTGTAATTGCCGCATACACCGCAATCAACAAGACAGTTCTCGCAGTACGCTTCGCCGCAATAGTCACAATCTACAACACATGTGCTACAGAAAATGCCACTGCAATTCGGGCATGAAAAACAGCATTCTATGCAAATAAGCGCATCACATCCCATGCATGATTCACCATATGCTATCATACACAGTCCACATGATGGACACCATGCGTCCTCGCCATCATGGCAAGGCTTACACCACATATCACAGTCATCGCACCAGCAATCGTCGCAGACATATTCGTCGCAATTTTCACAATTGTGGCCATCACCGGCTTCCATTTCTGCATCGCATTTTGAACAGAAGAAGTATCCGTAAGAACTCATCTCAAACCCCACAAGGGCTAACAGAACTAAAAATAATTTTTTCATATCCCGATTAACTTATATTGTTGTTTTTAAATTATTTACAAATGATTGAACACAAAACGGCAATGCCTTGGTGCGTGTTGGCATCAGGGCAAAAATGTCCGCGAAAAAGATTGTCGGTAATTTCACTTTCAGTAAAATCATCTATCGGTTAATATCGGGCGCAAGTATAGGGCTTTTTTGAATGTGAATGCAAAAAAAAGATGAGTAAAGTTTGGGGAGGAATGTGTAAAGGGTAAGGAGTAAAGAGTAAGGAGTAATGTGTAAAGAGTAAGGTGTAAAGGGTAAGGTATAAAGAGTAAAGTGTAAGGGGTAAGGAGTAAAGAGTAAAGTGTAATGTGTAAAGTGTAAGGTGTAAGGTGTAAGGAGTAAAGAGTAAAGTGTAAGGAGTAGAGTAATGGGTAAGGTGTAAGGAGTAAAGAGTAATGGGTAAGGTGTAAGGAGTAAAGAGTAAAGTGTAAAGAGTAAAGAGTAAGGAGTAAAGAGAAGAGTAATGGGTAAGGTGTAAGGATGATAGGCACAAGGCAAAGGTAGGGACGCAGCGTGTGATGTGAACCCAAAAAGTTGGACAAAAAACTTTATGGGATGTCACATTACTACACGACAGAAATTAAGATGAAGGCAGTACGGATGTACCGCCGAGGGAAAGGTTGCACCACCATAAGCAGAATGCTTGGTGTGC
>JAGCFC010000117.1 GCA_017650325.1 Salinivirgaceae bacterium
AGTGGTAAAGATTGTTATCGACAATCAGCCATCGGTCGTGCGACGGCGTGGTCCAAATGTGAGTATCAATCGGTTCAACATTGGCGGCAGAGTTGTGGATATTGCGCAGTGCGGTTAGGTCTTTGCCTGAATAAATGTCGGCGGTAACGCCCACGTTGCGGACATCGAGAATCTCAAACGTGGCGGCATCAACATACGCGTCAATTATAACAACCCGCTGTGTGGCGGTTTTTATGAGTTTTTCGAGCAACACCCGCGCATCGAAAAACTGCCCGTCGAAAAACACCTGTTCAACGGGCAACGCGTTGGTGCGCACAAAGAAGTCGATTTTTTGTTCAACGTTGTCGAGCCGTTTCTCGTGCTCCATAAGTCGGTTATCAAGTCTTTGCTCAACATACAGAAGTTGCTGATTGACAGCATATCCCTTTAACAAATAATCTTTCAGCACACGGTTTGCCCATTGGCGGAATTGTGTGCCGCGCTTTGATTTAACACGATAGCCGACAGAGATTATGACATCAAGATTATAGTAACGCACACGACGGGAGACCTGCCGCCCACCTTCTTTTTGAACTGTTAAGAAATCCTTAACAGTTGCCGCCTCTTCCAATTCACCCTCATTATAAACGTTCTTGATATGCATACTGACATTGGGTTTTGTGGTGTCAAACAACGCAACCATCTGCTGCTGTGTGAGCCAAACCGTCTCGTCGGAAATTTGCACAGCGAGTTGCAATGTGTTGTCATCGGAACAATATACAACCACGTTGCTGTTAATGTCGTATGGTATCTGACTTATGCTCATTAGTTAAGATGTCGCACTATGCTTCACAAGATTTTAAATCCAGAAACTCATCGGTTGCCAAATGTATAAAAAGCCCGATGAAAAATGAAAATGTTTTTTCAATCGGGCTTGATTTCGGCCTTTTCTTATACTTCTTATACCAGCGCCATTCGGGCGGAAATTTTTAGAAAATTCAAACAAAAAATTTCACAAAATTCATTCTAACCAAACTTATCCCAATCAACCCCAAATGTGGTATTCGGAAAAATTCGGGTTCGTTTGGTTAGAAACAAAAACTTGAAAATCAATTTTTTATAAATTTTATTAAAAATTTTCTTTCAATTTCCCGCGAAGCGGCACTCTGTGTTATCTGTGTTCCCGATAACTATCGGGACTGTGCGAAAAATCAGCGTTTAAGGTACTCGTCCACCTGCTGAGCCACCTCGCGGCCGCTTGCAATGGCGCGCACCACAAGGCTTGCGCCCGATTTGGCGTCGCCTGCCAGGAAGACGTTCGGCGCGTACTGCGGGTGCTCGGGCTTCAGGAATCCCATTGCCAGAAGCACCATATCACACTCAATAACTTCCTTATTGCCAGTGAGTTTCATTTGCGGACGGCCGCCTTCGGGTGCGGGAAGCCACTCCACTTCCTCAACCTCAACGCCCGTCAACTCGCCTTTGGCGTTGCCGATGAAGCGGTTCGAAGTCAGGCACCAGCGGCGCTCGCAGCCCTCCTCGTGGCTTGTGGTGGTTTTCAGCACCACGGGCCATTGCGGCCACGGTGTGGCGGGGTTGCTGCCGACGGGCGGTTTGGGCATAATCTCAATCTGCGTCACGCTCACCGCGCCCTGACGGTGGCAGGTGCCGATGCAGTCAGAGCCCGTGTCGCCGCCGCCAATGACCAGCACGCGCTTGCCTTTGGCTGTAATCGTCTCGCTTTCAGCGAATTGCTTACCAGCCAGACGCTCGTTCTGCTGCGACAGTATCTGCAAGGCAAAATACACGCCCTTCAAATCGCGGCCTTCAATCTTCAAATCGCGCGCCGTGGGCGTTCCGTTGGCAATCACGTAGGCGTCGAATCCTTCGGGCAGATGGTTTAAATCTATTTCAGTATCGAACTGAAACTCAACACCTTCCTGCTGCATAAGATTGGTACGGCGGGTGACGATGAACTTATCGAGTTTGAAGTTCGGAATGCCGTAACGCAGAAGTCCGCCAGCGTCGCTGTGCTTGTCGAAAACGGTGACAGCATAGCCGCGGCGGTTGAGTTGCACGGCGGCCGACAGTCCTGCGGGGCCCGCACCGATGATGGCCACGCGGCGGCCGTTGCGCTCGTAGTGCTTCGGCTGCACAAATCCCTCACGGAAAGCCTTTTCAATTATCGAGCACTCGTTCTCGCGGATGGTCACGGGCGCGTCGATGCAGTGGTTCAGCACGCAACTTTTCTCGCAGAGCGCGGGGCAGATGCGGCCCGTGAACTCGGGAAAATCGTTGGTTGCGGTCAGTATTTTGTAAGCGGTCTCCCATTTGCCGCGGTACACGGCGTCCTGCCATTCGGGCTGCTTGTTGCCCAACGGGCAGGCCCAGTGGCAGAACGGCACGCCGCAGTCCATACAGCGCGACGCCTGCAGCATTCGGTTGCTCTCGTTCAGAGTCTGCTCCACCTCGCCAAAATCCGAAATGCGCTCGTGGATGGGGCGGTGTCCCGCCTCCTGACGCGGTACGGTCAGAAATGCTTTTGGATTTCCCATATCTCTATCCTCCTAATAATTCTCTTCTTGTTGAACATTCTCCATTTTCTTCTCAATTTGGCGCAGAGCCTCCTCGTGCAGCACGCGCTTGTACTCAATCGGCGTCACCTGAATAAAGTCGTCGATGTAGTCCGACCAATGTTCAATCATTTGCTTTGCGAGCGGCGAGCCCGTGTGGCGGTAGTGGCGGCTGATGAGTTCAAAAAGTTCGTCGCGGCGCGATTTCTCCTCAATCAGGCTCAACTCAATCATATCCATATTGCAGTAGTAGTCGAAGTCGTGATTCTTGTCCCAAACGTAGGCCAGGCCGCCCGACATACCCGCGGCGAAGTTCCTGCCCGTGGTGCCCAGAACCACCACGCGGCCGCCAGTCATATACTCGCAGCAGTGGTCGCCAGTGCCCTCAACCACGGCCGTTGCGCCCGAGTTGCGCACTGCAAAACGCTCGCCCACGCGGCCGCTGATGTAAACCTCACCGCTCGTCGCGCCATACAGAATGGTGTTTCCAGCGATGATGTTCTCCTGCGGACTGAATGTCGATTTCCTTGACGGATAAACACTTATGCAGCCGCCCGAGAGTCCTTTGGCCACGTAGTCGTTCACCTCGCCCTCAACGCTGAAACTGATTCCGTGCATTAGGAACGCGCCGAAACTCTGCCCAGCCGAGCCAGTAAACTGCACATTGATAGTGTTTTCGGGCAAGCCGATGGCTCGATATTTGGCGGCAACCGTGCCCGAGAGTGTAGCGCCCACAGCGCGGTCGGTGTTCAAGATGTTGTAACTCAAGCGGACAGGCCTTTGCGAGTCGATGGCCTCTGCGGCGTCGGCAATCAGGCGGGCGTCCATTGTTTTCGACAAATCGTATTGGTTTTCAGCCATTTTGCGAGTGGCTGCGCCGTTATCGACTTTAGTCAGAATGCGGCTGAAATCGAGCCCGCGTGTCTTGTCGGTGAACTTCGACTCGTCAATCTCAATCAAATCGGTGCGGCTGATGATGTCCTCAAACTTGCGGAAGCCCATTTGTGCCAGATACTCGCGCACCTCTTCGGCCAAAAACATATAATAATTAACAAGATACTCGCTCCGTCCCATAAAGCGCTCGCGCAGTTTGGGGTCTTGTGTGGCGACGCCCACAGGGCACGAGTTGGTGTGGCAT
>JAGCFC010000118.1 GCA_017650325.1 Salinivirgaceae bacterium
ACTGCGTTGGGGCCGTAGAGTGCGGCATTGGCACCGCGAACAACCTCAATACGTTCGATATCCTCAACACCAATTGGAAGCATGGTGAAATCGACACCGCCTGTTGCGTAGTTGTGGGCAATACGGCCATCAATCATCAGCAAGGTGTTCATGTTCTCGGTGTAAAGCATCATCTGGTTGTCGGGAACGTTATTCAAACCGCGAATGTGCACATCGTACATACCGTTGGTGCGCTCCTGTACAATCATGCCCGGCACAAGGCGCAGAGCCTCCTCAATGGTGGTAATGCCGTATGAGCGAATCTCAGCCTTGGTGATTACCGTCGAAGCCAGAGGCGATTTGAATGAATCCTCAGCCTTCTTCGATGCCGACGACACCGACTTGTTCATAATCATGGCGAACAGGTCGTCCATCGAGACGCCCATCACATCGGCCAAATGGAGCACATCCTCGAAAGGCATTTCAAGCAGCTCCTCATACGACAGTTTCATAATGTCGTCCTTGGTCATCGACGACACATCTTTATTTTGCGCAAACATTTGGCAAGTCATTGCCAATAAGAATGTTGCGCAGAGTATTATTTTCTTCATCTTTAAAATATTAGTATTAAGTTTTTAGTTAGTCAACACCTATGCCCAATGACAACAACTGAGCCGAAACCTTCACTCCTTCTTCAGCCAGATGCTTGTTGCTGACTTCGAACTTCGGTTTGCCGTCCTGCTTGATATAGTTGATACCCGATATCGACTGGGCGAAACCCGGTTTGTCGGTTATCAGAACTACACCCTTACCTTTGACCTTGCCGGCCAACGACTCTGCGTTATCCGACTTGCCCTCAGGCACATACACAATGTGCATCTTTGTCACCTCATCAGATGCGCTGATTTGTTTCACCTTGATTGTCTGCGAGCCTACAGTCTTGCGCTGGGCAATCGCATTCAATTCCTCGATGATTGGCGAGTCGCCAACAACTCCGATAACGAAATCGCCCGACTGCTTGTTCTGCGGCCACTCTATGTACTTGGTAAAGTTGTACATGAAAAGTGCCTTAAACTTCTCGTCCTGGGCTTTCGCGGAGAAAACCACGGCAAAAAGCCCCAAAATAACTAATGCGCTTTTCTTCATATTAAAAAAATTAAAATTAAAGTTGCTTCTCATTTTCAAATCTTTTATCAACGTTTTCTACGAAAGTATGCTTCGAAAAGTACACTTTATCCCTTTAAAAACCAACACAAAAAAAACTGACATCCGTCATCTTTAGGATTGTCAGTTTTATATGGTTTAGCTTATCCCAATCACCACGCTGTCACTCATAAATCCCCGAACATACTGGCTGTCAATAATTTCGTCGTTGACGATATGAATTCTGTCGGAATCCTGATCACCGGCGACAACGCTCTCACTACTCATGTTTGGCAGAATCATGTTGCTGATATACACGATATTGCCAACAATATTGGGTGATACTATGCAGTTACCATTGTCTGGAAATTTCAAAAGCGACAAAGATGTTTTTCTTTTCATACTTGCAAGTCGGTTTTCACCATAAAACAATGCAAAGTTAAGATTTCCCTCTCCAAACCATTTTCCGACAGAAAAATAATTTAAACGTCAGAGGGACTTGAATTTTTGCTAATTAGATATATTGCTAATTGCCAGATTTTTATTTAAACTGCAAACGTTGCCATATCAAAAATTTTGCAAAACCGACTTCGGCAATACGTCCATAAAGTTTATGATGCATATCAATAATTTTTATGCTGACCGGCAATTGTCAGTTACATTGTTTAGTACTCCGCAATACTTGTAACACAAAGAAATGGCAATTAAACGGGGAATCAGAGGTGAAAGTTGAAAGTGTATCTTGCAAAAATGCAACGGCTTTTGTTGTTTTGCCATCCGATGATAGTCGAACTCAAAAAAAATGGTGGAAATGAATAACAAATTGGAAAACAGGAGCGCAAGTTTTAACATGGTTGCGAAAACTTTTGCCGGACTTGAAGATGTGCTGGCCAAAGAGCTGGATGCAATTGGCGCCAAAAACATTAAGAAACTGAACCGTGCAGTGTCATTCACTGGCGATAAGGCAATGATGTACCGTGCCAACTACTGGCTACGCACCGCATTATGCATTCTGAAACCAATTGCCGAGTTTGACGCGAAAGATGAGGACACTTATTATAAGGAGATTGGCCGCATCGACTGGGACGAATATCTGACGCTTGACCAAACTTTTGCCATATCTGCCACTACCCATTCGTCCATCTTCACTCACTCGCAATACGCGTCACTAAAGGCAAAAGACGCCATTGCCGATCAGTTCCGACGTCGCAAGGGCAAGCGCCCTAATGTTGACACCGAGAACCCAGACTTACGCATTGAGATTCATATAGCAGAAAAACATGTAACAGTGCTACTTAACAGCTCGGGCGAGCCGCTTTTCAAACGCGGATATCGTCAGGCAAGTGTCAAAGCCCCAATCAACGAAGTGCTGGCTGCAGGAATGATTATGCTGTCAGGATGGAACTGCAAATCGGATTTCCTCGACCCAATGTGCGGTTCAGGCACTCTGCTCATCGAGGCTGCCATGATGGCCTACGGCATTGCTCCAGGCACATATCGCAGCGAATTCGCCTTTGAGAAATGGTCTGATTTTGATGCAGAACTATTTGCCGACATCACCGAAGAAACACCCGACGTACCGCCATTTGAACATACCATCTCAGGCAGCGACATCGCACCTGGTGCTGTCAAAGCGGCCGAAATCAACATCAAGGCGGCGTTCTTGAACAAGAAAGTCAGCGTTAGTCTTCACAATTTCTTTGACCTGCGCCCCAAAAACATCGGCACCATTGTCACCAACCCTCCGTACGGCGAACGTCTGCAACCCAACGATTTGAGCATCTTCTACCAGAAAATAGGCGACAAGCTGAAACTCGATTTCCCTGGTTATGTGGCATGGATTATCGGCAGCAATCCCGAATGCATGAAATTCATCGGGCTGCACCCCGAGCAGAAAATCAAGCTGTACAACGGCCAGCTCGAATGCTCGTTCCGCAAATACAGCCTATATGACGGGAGCAAGAAAGACCAGCGGTAAAACAACGCGACATTATTGACTGAACCCAACAATAAAAGGGCCTCCAACCGTTGGTTGGAGGCCCTTTTCACATTTATTAACAATCTAAAAAATCCTACTTGATAAGTATCCAGAGATTTGGATTCTCAACAACCATGTTCCTCCACTCAGCAACAGCCTCAGCACGGGTTTGGAACGATTTGATGCTTACGTAATAATAACCGCTGTTGCGTGTTACAATGCTGGCCTCATAACCACGGCTGCGCATATCCTCTTGGAATCGAATAGCGTTCGACTCAACCTGGAAGCTACCTGCGATAAGGTGGCAACGCATCGTGCTCGGGTCAACAGGTTCCGCAACAATTACCGGCTCGGGTTCTGCAACAACCTCAACTGTATCGACAACTGCTGTGGTATCGATAGCCGGAGTTGTGTCGACAACTTCAATCGGGGCCGGAGCCTCTTTGGCTTTCTTAAATGGTCCGAACCAATTAAAATCGATGGCCATCCAAACAAGGACGCCAACAATTACTAATGCAGCTACAATGATTAAGACGGTGATAAGCGTCTTATTGTTTTTAGTCTTAATTTCCATATTCTTATTTGTTGTATAACTATTATTATAAGTGCTTGTCTTTGGTGCTGCTGCCGGTGTTGGCTGCGTTTTTGGAGCTGCAGCCGGCTGGGGTTTCACTTCAGGAGCTGGTGCCGGTGTTGGTTTCGGTGTCTCAACTTTTGGTTCAGCCACTGGTGCCGCAGGTTTCACCTCTTCGGCCTTCGGCTCGGCTTTGGGTTTGGCAGCTGCCTTTGGTTTGCCTTTTGCCTTGGCACTCTCGTCCTGCGTAAAAACGATATTGCTCTGACCATCTTTCGACAGATAGCCGACACCCTCAACAGCGAAACTTTCGCCTGCCTTGAATGCCGCCTCAATGTCAGCCACATAGGCCTTTATTACCTCTTTGCCTTTTGCTGCATCAACCTTCTCGCTTGTGATTATTCGGTTGAGAAGAACACTGTCGTTGAATTTAAGAAAATCGTTGAACGATATTACCTTGCCCTTTGGCGTGTCCTGAATCATAAATGCACCGAAATCAGGGATTATTATCCGCGAATTATCGGGTATCAGTTCCTTAATATACTTGCTTATCATAAATAACTGGTATTTTGATAATGTAAAAGTATAATAAAATAGATAAGTCCGACAAGTAATATTTTTGCCAAAGCCATATTGTTATTTGTCTAATAATTAACCAATTGCATTCAAATCTTTTTTTTGTCACTATTTCCGAAACAATTGTTACGCAACAAATTCGGCATTTTTTGGCCGATTTTGACCATTAATCGTAAAATTTTATCGGACACACCTTATCTTAGCGAACACAATTTTTGCGACTTATGGGGTTACTCTTCATAACATTCGGCTTTACTGATTTTATCGACATTCTGCTTGTTGCCATAATCCTATACCAGCTATACAAACTGGTGCACGGCACTGTGGCAATGAACATTTTTGTGGGATTAATGCTGCTTTATGTGGTATGGCTGATTGTTAAATTCTTGAACCTAAGTCTGTTGTCGACAATTCTCGACTCGTTCATAAGTGTTGGTGTGATTGCCGTGATAGTCCTTTTCCAACAAGAAATCAGAAAATTTCTGCTTTTGCTGGGTAACACCGACTTTGTTAAAAAACGGTTTGCCCTTACACGCTATCTGGCCAATGCCAACAACATAACCACCTCGGACAACACTATCCGCGAGATTTGCCGCGCGTGCCGCAACATGTCGAAAACCAAAACCGGCGCGCTGATAGTGCTGTCGAACAATTCGGAGCTTGCCACATACATTCAAAGTGGCGACACACTTAACGCCGATGTCTCGCACCGCCTTATCGAGAATATCTTCTTCAAAAACAGCCCGATGCACGATGGCGCCATGATTATCATCGGTGACCAAATTAAAGCTGCCCGCTGCGTGCTTCCGATTGACGATGACCTCGTGCTGCCGCCTCATTTCGGCCTTCGCCACCGCGCAGCCCTAAGCATGTCGAACGAGACTGACGCTTCGATTGTTGTTGTGTCGGAGGAAACCGGCTCTATCTCACTTGTGCACAAAGGCGAAATCAAATACAATATCGATTCCGAAACTCTGGCAACACTGCTCCAAAGCGGCACAACCGACTCGCTGCCAAACGAGCAAAACAAATAAGTAACCGAACTTATCAGAGTTGCCTAATAGTCATTAGATTTAGATTGCTTGTTGCAGAAATAGAAGAAGTTACAGTGCTGGCAGTTTTTTTCGTCCGCCGTCTGCACAAAAGGTTTATCCTGATTAAAAATATCTGACAGTGTATCGGTTACAAACGATTTTACCTTTTGTTCGACTCGCCGGTAGTTCCCTTCCGAAAACTCATCATTCTTGCTGCGGACTTTGAAATCGCTTTTTTGGCTCAAATCGACTGTTTTAAACAAATACGGCATCAAGGTTTCGTGAGTCGGGTCCTCGCTGTCGAACATCATACAATAAATCAGCGTCTGAAGTATTCCCTTGTAATCTTTAATTTTCGCAGCATCGAACACATCGTCAATCGAATTGCACACAACATCGTTAGAGCCTGTTTTATAGTCGATTACACGCAACTCATCCGACACGCAATCGATACGGTCGATTACACCTTTCAGTTTAATTTTCAGTTTCTCGCCACCAATGTCAATCGGGAAACTCATGAAACTCCGCTTTTCGAGTCCGACAAACTTAATGGGCTTTTTATCAGCGGTTTGCGCATCGTAATTCATTTGCGCCTTCACATATTTCCTAATCACATTATGCACAATAAGATTGTTACCGTTCAGCTCGTCGGCGAGTTTACGGTGCCCGTCGGCTATGCTTTTCTGCCGGGTTTCATCGAATGGAAACATCTCTTCGGCAAACGCCTCGGCAATTTTCGCCTCGACAAAATCGTCGGACAATCCACGAATGTCGGAGCCGACAACAGTCTTACCCACAAATCCTTTATAAATCTTATGCATGGCATTGTGGAAAATGTTGCCAAATCGTCGCACATCAATGTTCTCCTCAACATCATCTTCGGTTTTGAGATTGAGCACTTTACTGAAATAGAACTGAACCTGACACCGCTGATACGTTACTATATCGCTGGGCGAGATACCGCTAATCCTGTCGAACGGCCTGTCATCGACAACGTACGCCATGAGTTGTTGCATGGTATAGCCGTTTTTGGCTATTTCCAATGGCTGGCCGGCATTGAAAACAATGTCGGAACGCAGGG
>JAGCFC010000119.1 GCA_017650325.1 Salinivirgaceae bacterium
AACGACATACAATACAATGGCGACAATGCAGATGAGATCAGATGTAGACAGGTCAACAATGGTTGATATGTGCAACTATACAAAACAAGGATGCCCAGCCAGCGGTATAGGAGGCTTGGTCAGTACAGTGACATCAACGGTAAGCAGTGTTAAAGACAAAGTTGCAGATGTACAAAGCAAAATTGGCGGTGGCGATGTTCAGAAATGCACGTGTTGTCAATTATCGTTGACGGCGAAGCGTGGCTCTGCACCAATCCGCAATTTTATTTGCTTAAAGACCACAATGGAAAAACCGAAGAAGATGTAATTCGGGAAACTGGTTTTGTGGGGAATATATGGGGACTCGACGCGCCGTACTACATTCACTATTACTTGAACGTACTTTCAGCCGATGAAAGCCTGACTAACGACAACTATTTCATTCGCTTGCTTGCCGTGCTCGACGGCCGCATTGGCAAACGCCGTCTGCGCCCGTTGCTCGACAATATCGAGAACGAGCCGGAGTGGTTCCGCAAGTGGATTCGGCTGCGCTGCGAGGCCGAAGGAATGTGCGGGGAGGCGGCTGAAGAAATTCAAAAAAATTAAAAAATTTTTCAAACCTCTGCCGCAATTTCGCATAGGTTCCTCTTTTCATTGTAAAAATTTTAAAACCGTAGAATTATGAATGCAGAGAACCAAAAGTCGGCAGAGCAAATGGATTTGCTCACGGCAGTAGAGAACATTGACAACCTGGCGGCAAAGTCGGAATTGAACGACGAGTTTTTCGACAAGGTGGCGCCCTTCGCCGATTACATTTCGGAAATGATGGGAATCAACAGCGAGCAGAGCGTGATGCTGGCGTTACTTATCAGCCACAGCGACGATAATTGTGTGTCGATGAAGGAATTGAGCAACTCGCTCGATTGCAGCACAGCGCGCCTTCTGCGGTACACCAACTATATCGACGACCTCGAAAAGTTGGGATTTATAGTGCAGACTCGTCCGCGATACAGAGAAGCCCGCAACTACTATCGGATTCAGCCGGAGATAATCAACGCCTTCAAACGGAACGAGAAATATGTGCCGCGCAACCTGTCGGGGCTGACTTGTTCCGAGCTTTTCGATGAATTCGACCTCATTTTTCAAATGCGCAACGATGATGAACTGACTTACGACAGCGCTGTCGAAAGAATACAACATTTGCTCGATTGCAACAAGAATTTGCAGTTTGTCAGCAAGTTGCGGAGTTATGAACTTAAACCCGAAGATGAGATTCTTCTTATTCTGTTTGCGAGCTTACTCGTGATTAAGAACAACGAAAAGGTTGTATGTCACGACTTCGCATTCTTTTATGAACGCATTAAGTTCAATAATATCAAGTCGGCTTTGCAGCGCGACGCCCACCCGCTTCTCAACAGAAAACTGATTGAGTACACCACCACCGACGGCTTTATCAATGCTGATGCCTATTGTTTGACAAGGCAGACGAAAGACGAGCTTTTAAGCGAGATTAACATTGCCAGGCGTAACGCGCGGAAAGGGCGCAACGATGTGATAAAAACCGAAGAAATTGCGGCTAAAAATTTGTTTTTCAGCGACAAGGTAAGCCGGAAGGTTGACGAGCTTGCCAGCCTGTTGGAAAACAGCCAGTATGAGCAGATTCGCAAGCGGCTCGAAGACGAGAAATTCCGTTGTGGATTTGCCTGTCTGTTCTATGGTGCGCCCGGAACCGGCAAAACCGAAACTGTGCTGCAACTTGCCCGTCGCACCGGCCGCGACATTATGCAGGTGAATATGGCGAAAATCAAAAGTATGTGGGTTGGCGAGAGCGAGAAGAACCTGAAACGAGTGTTCGACGATTACCGCGAGAAGGTGAAGGAGTGCGATGTTGCGCCCATTTTGCTCTTCAACGAGGCCGATGCCATTATCGGGAAACGGTCGGAAAATTCCGAACATTCGGTCGATAAGATGTATCACACAATGCAGAACATTCTTCTTCAGGAGATGGAGACTCTCGACGGCATTATGATTGCCACCACAAACCTGGCGCAGAGTTTCGACAGAGCCTTCGAGCGCCGCTTCCTCTACAAAATCAAGTTCGACAAGCCCACCCTTGAGGCACGAATGAGCATTTGGCGCGAGATGATTCCCGCCCTGACCGAAGACGAAGCACGTACTCTGGCAGGCAAATACGAATTCAGCGGAGGTCAGATTGAGAACATTGCGCGCCGCCACGCCATTGGCAAAATTCTGCACGGCGATGCCGAAAACATCCTCAACGAGTTGCTTTCCATCTGCGACGACGAGAAGATTGAAACCAAAGAGAAAAAAGCGATTGGGTTTTAGATTTTTTCAGTTACGCAAAAAGGCTGCATAGTGCCACTTTTTCTTTGCGGTGTGATTTGGAAATTTTGAAGACGAAATACACGTTGGTTATATGCGGTAAATTATTGAATTTCAAAGAAAATAACTATGGAACGACACATAATAACACTCAACCCCGATTTTGGCGACGCATTGTTTTGGGACGAGGAGGGAAATCTTGTCGGTCACCACAATGTGTTGTACCTGAACTATGAGGAACCGAACGAAATAGCAATCGACCTTTCGTCAATCGCAGGGCTAGAAAAATGGTACTCAAAATGGTGCGAATATGAAGATGATTTATGGTTGCGACACAAAAATGTTGAACAAGAAACGCTTGCCGAATGGTGCAAACAAGGAATTGAATTATCGAAACAGATAAAATCGCTGCTACCTGACGGATTCGATTTGGTGTTTGTCAGCACTCTAACTGGCGAAAAATATCTGTTCAGTAATGGAGAACCTCAAAAAATTTGAAAAAAACAAAACCTCTGCCGCAATCTCGCATAGGTTGCTCTTTTAATTGTAAAAAAATTTAAAACGAACGCACTATGGCAAAAGGAAAACAAAAATTGCAAGAGCCGTTGGATATACTCACGGCAACCGAGAACATTGTTGAGTTAGCAAAAGATTCGGGATTGAAAGACGACTTTTTTTGCAAGGCCACACCATATATCGACTATCTGTCGGAACGTCTTGACCTTACTGGTCAACAAATTGTAATGTTGGCCTTACTCATCAACAATAGCGATGATGATAATATCAGGGCTTACGATTTAAGCCGTTATGTCAATTGTAGCACTGTGCGCATTATCAAGTACACTGCAGCAATCGATGAGCTCGAAAAATTGGGATATGTAATAAAAATATCCTCGCGCCGAGGTGGCAGCCACGATTCCTATCGCGTTCCTTTGGAAGTTGTTGATGCATTCAAGCGCAACGAAAAATATGTGCCGCAAGTGCCTTCGAATCTCTCTAACAGTGAGCTTTTCGATGAAATCACCCATATTTTAAGTATGCGCGAAGACGATGAGTTGACCTATGATGCTACGGTACAAAAAATCAACTCGTTGCTCGAAAACAACAGGCATCTTTTATTCACCATCAAGCTTAAAAGTTATGGCTTCGATACCGACAACGAGATGCTTCTCATCTTGTTTGCCACTCTGTTCGTAAATAATAGCGATGACAATGTGGGGTATCATAATCTGGAATTTCTCTACGAACGCCGCGACTGGTCACACGCCAAACGACTATTAAGTGATGGCTGTCATCCGCTTCTCGATACAAAAATGATTGAATACACCACCAATGACGGATTTGTCAACCGTGAGTCGTTTTGTATGTCGGCGGAGGCCAAGAATGACCTTTTCAGTGAGATGAATCTGCAATCGCTTGATGCCCGGAAAAAGCGTAAAAATGTTATTAAAACGGAGGATATTCTGCCTAAAAAACTATTCTTCAGCGAAAAAATCAATCTAAAGGTTGACGAATTGGCCGAGTTGTTGGATAACGACCGATACGAGCAGATTCACAAGCGGTTGGAAGCCAGTAATTTCCGTTGCGGATTCGCTTGTCTGTTCTATGGAGCGCCAGGAACCGGCAAGACCGAAACGGCAATGCAGCTCGCTCGCCAAACGGGCCGCGATATAGTGCAGGTGAATTTTGCCCAGATAAAAAGCAAGTGGGTTGGCGACAGCGAAAAGAACATCAAACAGGTGTTCGACAATTACCGCGCAAAGGTGCGTGAGAGTAAAATTGCGCCTATTTTGCTTTTCAATGAGGCCGACGCCGTGATTGGCATCCGCCGGGAAGGTGCTGAGGGCGCAGTCGATAAGATGGAGAATTCAATCCAGAACATCATCCTTCAGGAGATGGAAACCCTCGATGGCATTATGATTGCCACCACCAACCTGGCACAGAACCTCGACAAGGCATTCGAGCGTCGCTTCCTCTACAAAATCAAGTTCGATAAGCCAACAGTTGAGGCGCGGATGAGCATCTGGCGCGCGATGATCCCCAGTTTGACCGAAGACGAAGCACGCACTTTGTCAAGCATATATGAGTTCAGCGGTGGTCAGATTGAGAACATTGCACGCCGTAACGCCATTGGCACCATTCTGCACGGCGACGAAGCCAGCACCCTCGACACTCTGATTGCCTACTGCAACGACGAACGCCTCGACACCAAAACTCAGAAAAGGATTGGGTTTTGATTGAAAACAATGGAAATAAATTAAAATCAACAAATTATGTCTACAAAATTGCTATCAAAAGTACAGAAAGAAGACATCAGCAAAAAGCAAGGCGTGATGTCGGGAATTGAGGCGCTGGATAACATTACCGGCGGCTTTCACAATTCAAATTTATTGGTGCTTGCCGGGCGGCCGGCTATGGGCAGGCGCACCTTTGCACTGACGTGCGCTTACAATCAGGCGTGTGCAGGAAAGAAAGTCGCATTCTTCAGCGTCACTCTCTCCGAATACGATATTTCGGAACGATTGCAGAACATAAAAAGCATCCTCGGAAATGATAAAAACGAATATCAGTTTGAAAACCAAATATTTGTCAATTGCAATCACGGATTCGAGATTAACGAGTTGCGCTACGAGGTTGCCCGATTGAAGCAAATCGAAAATATCGATATCGTTTATATCGATAATTTGTTGGCTATCAGCAACGTTGGTACAGGTTGTTGCAATAAGGTTACGGCTGCCGTGGTCACCGAAAAGCTACGACAGCTGTCGCGCGATATGAACATTCCTGTTGTTGCGTTGAGCAGTTTGACACGAAGTTGCGAATCACCACAGCGCGAAGGCAATTGCCCTAATAGGTACGATTTACGTTTTGGAGATGCCGTAAACTATTATACCGACATTGTATTGCTACTGTATCGGCCTGAATATTACGGTATTAAAATCGACAAAAACGGCAATTCGCTAATAGGTGACGCGAATATGTTTGTTGAGAAATACGTTAATAGCCGACTGGATTTTGAGACTGCCGAATTTCATTATGAACATTCAAAAACACAGTGTGGCGCTTTCTGCGATATAAAGTGATTGTCATAATGGCGAGGAAAAATTAAAAAAATTGCATTTTCTCAAAACCTCTGCCGCAATCTCGCATAGGTTGAGGTTTTATTTGCGGAAAATGGAGTTGAATGATTAAAAATTCACAATTATGAAAACAAAGGCTGACAGATTTGGAGTAGTTTATTCCGCGGACGGCAGACAATTGCTCAATTGCAGGAATAAAAAACTGCGTGAGTACACCGTAAAGGAAGGTACAGAGGAAATTGTCGAAGATGCATTTTCGGAATGTGAGTGTCTCGAATACATTCTGTTACCCGAATCACTTTTGACCATTGGTGACAGTGCGTTTTACGATTGCTTTAGTCTGAAATCGATAATGTTGCCTAAATCAATAAAAAACATTGGTAAGTGCGCATTTGGGAGATGTTTTGTGTTGGAGGAAATAAATATTGATAGTGCAAACCCGAATTTCACTTCGGTTGACAATGTTTTGTTCAGCCGCGATATGACGCGTATTGTGCAGTATGCGCCTGGCAAACCTGACAGCCACTACGTTATTCCTAATTCGATTACTGAAATAGCGAGCTATGCGTTTTACAGCTGTTGTGAACTGAAGTCGGTGGTCGTGCCCGATGGGGTTACCAAAATTGATGATATGACTTTTCATTATTGTAAACAATTGGAATCAGTCACAATTCCTACGTCAGTCAGAGCAATTGGAAAATGTGTGTTTGCCAATTGTAGTAATCTAAAATCGATATTCATTCCAAAATCGGTGGAAAAAATAGGCTTGGGAACATTTGATTATTGTTGGGAACTGAAAATCAGGTGTGAAGCTGAATCGAAGCCCGAAGGTTGGGACAAAAGCTGGAATATGACTCAATGTTCCGTTGTCTGGAACGCGAAATCATAACTTTCATTCAGTTAATCAGTTAATCAATTAATCACTAAATACTTACTTCTATGGAACTTATAAACTCAAAAGGGAACAAAACAATCATCTACGCAAACACCATTGAGGAGACTTGCGTTGAGCAACTTAAATCGCTAATAGAAAATCCAGCGTATGCCGACGAGACCATTCGAATAATGCCCGACACGCACGCTGGCAAAGGCAGTGTAATTGGCTTTACATCAACCTATTCCGATATGATTATCCCTAACACCGTGGGCGTTGACATCTCGTGCGGAATGCTTTGTGTCAATCTGGGCCAGGCTGAAATCGATTTGCAGGCTTTTGACAACCTTGTCAGGCTCAAAATCCCGTCGGGGATGGCCGTACACGAAGGACGCGCAGTGCGGTTCCCGAAACTTGAGCAACTCAAGTGCTACCGTGGACTGAAGGACTCACGGCGCATCGAGCGCAGCATCGGCACTCTGGGTGGCGGCAACCACTTCATCGAACTCGACCGCAGCACCAGCGGCGACATTTATCTGGTTATCCACACTGGCTCGCGGAACCTGGGCAAGCAGGTGTGCGAGTACTATCAGCAGATTGCTGTCGACCTTTGCCACGGCAAGGAACAACTCTACGAGGAGCGTGAGCGCATCATCCGCGAGTACAAGCGGCAAGGGCGCCGCGATGAGATTCAGAAGGCGCTGCGCGGACTCAAGTGCGAGACGGTGGAGTGCCCCTTCCCCGACGAGCAGTGCTACTTGTATGGCCGTTTTATGTCTGATTATCTGAACGATGTGGACATTTGCGCCGAGTTTGCCCACCTCAACCGCATTACCATTGCCGACACCATTGTGTCGAAATACTTCAAAGGCCGTTCGCTCAAAGATTTTGAGTGGTTCGAAACACTGCACAACTACGTTGATACACGCCATCGGATGATTCGCAAGGGAGCTATTTCTGCAATGGCCGGCGAGCGCGTCATTATCCCAATGAATATGCGCGACGGCAGCCTGATTTGCGTTGGCAAGGGCAATGCCGATTGGAATTGTTCGGCACCGCACGGCGCGGGGCGACTGATGTCGCGTGCCAAAGCCTTCGAAAGTATTACGCTCGACGAGTTCCAGCAAAGTATGAGCGGCATTTTCACCACTTCGGTCTGCGACGACACAATCGACGAGTCGCCAATGGTTTACAAGCCG
Organism: Salinivirgaceae bacterium; assembly: GCA_017650325.1. Classification (GTDB taxonomy): domain Bacteria; phylum Bacteroidota; class Bacteroidia; order Bacteroidales; family SZUA-534; genus RUG13583. Next base: position 7,476 of record JAGCFC010000119.1, read on the forward strand.
ATGGCCGAAATTTTGGAACTCATCCGCGACACCGCCGATGTGGTCGATATTATCAAGCCAATCTATAACTTCAAAGCCAGCGGCGAACTGCCGTGGCGGAAGAAAGAGAGTTGATGGCAAAGAAAAATGCACTTTTTTCGAAAAAAACTGAAAAATTTTTCAGTTACGCAAAAAGGCTGCGTAGAGGGTGTTTTCCTTTGCAGCGCAATTCGGTTAAAAACGGTTGCAATTTGACGGACTAAATGAGTCTTACTTCTGCACAGAACCAATTGATGGTAGGAATAGACTCATAATTTCCGTTGTTCTTTGAAGTTTTGGAAAAAAAGGCCAAAGTGAAGCTTATTTCTAATTCATACCTGGAGAGGCATACGTTGCCGAATGGTAGACCCAAAGGATTTTATCCTTTGGGAGGAATTAGTAAAGTTTCTCAATTGCCTTATTTATAGGTGCGGTGTTTTAATTGGCAAACTACGGGTAAATATTTATGATGAAATTCTCTGAAAAAGGACTAATCGTCATATACTTCCAACTAACCCGTGATGTTGGTTCGAATCCAGCCCGCACCCCGATTTAACGTTCTGACTAATAATGATTTTATAGGGGTCAAAGAGAGACTTACTTCCCACGAAGAAGATGGCTTTAGGTCAGTGTTTCTCAATTACCCCTTGGTATGAGGTTGGCAAGCGGGATTGCCTGTAAAGCGCCTGCGCCAACCGAATACCTTTTTAAGGCTTTGAATAACAATGTTTAACAATAAGGTTCAAGGCAGGCATACTTCAACGCTCTGAATCAAAAGGCAGGACAAGCAACCTGCCGCTGCCAGCCAATTACCTTTTTTAAAACTTAATGCTATGAATAACAAGAATTTAGCAAAAGTGGCTTTGCGCTATCGAGCGATTTTTCTCGATGTTGACCGCAATAATATTGACCTTCAGTCGGTTGCGTCAGCACCCGTAGTGGCGTTTGTGGCGCGACTTAAGGAAAACGGTTATTGTGTGAGCGAGGAACTGCTTCACGCACTTAACACCGTTTCAGCCGACCAACTGGCCGAAATCACTCTCTGTATCAACAGTGTGATGGGCACCGACTTGAACTGGGCGCCACTTGTCAAAGGGTGGAACGTTCCAACGGGCGAATCGGTTATCGACCATATCATAACATTGGTTGCCAACATTTTTGGCGAGAAGGCAGGTGTCAAAGGCGCAACACTGCCTTGCGGACACCTGATTCCTAACGGCACATTCCCGCTCGAGCGCTACAATGGTTGTCCGTTCTGCGGCAAACAGTTCCAAACAACCGATTTCGTCTATAAGGGCCAGGGCAGCAAGTTGAAGGAATTGCGGCTTTTCACGCTTGACGACCTTTTGAATGTGTTCCGTTCGCTTTTGTCGTCGCCAACGCCGCTCGATGGCACGCAGAGAGATAATCTTGGCATGTTGCTTCACGAATTCCCGTTACCCGAAAATGCCGACATAGCAATGAAAGAGACGGCAATGCTTGTTGTGAAACTGTTGGTTGCTCAAAACTGCGCCGATGATGCGCAGCGGCTGCTTAAAACGCCAACCGATGTGCTGCGTTATCTTTGGTTCGAGAAAACAGGCTATGCGCAAATCATTGAGCCGAAGACACTTGTGGCACACGCACGCCGACTCTACAGCCATTTGTGGAAACCTCTTTCTCGCGGCGACAACGCGGCCGATGAGATGAAAAAGAACCTTATGTTGAAATACGACCGCAAGGCTTGTCTGCGCGTGGCCAAATGGCTGAATAATCAGCAGATGACGCCTCGTCAGGCTGCCGAAAATATGAACCCGAAGCGTGGAATGTGGGTTCGTATGATTCGTGCCTTGCGATTGGGCGAGTATTCGCGCAAAAATGGATTTGAGCACCTTGCCGCCATTCTCGATGTCTTTTACAAACAAGATTACACTACTTGGCAGGGCAAGGTTGACAAAGCCCGTGCGGCCAACAACGCCGACCAGACGCTGGCGCTGCTCAAAGAGCGTCCTGGGTTGTTCGCTCGTTGCCTTTTCGCAACAATGCTGCGTTTTGGGAGCGATAAGGTGCTTGCTGCTTTCAGCGAGATTGCCAACGCTCTTCCCGCTCGTCTGCTTTTGTCGCTTGACAATTCGGCTGAAATCTACTTCAATGCAAACGAGTCGCGGATTGCCCGCCCTATAACTGGCATAACTCACCAGATTGAGCCAAACAAAATGCTTGCGCTCTACGATGTTGACGCCCGTAAATCGATGATTGAGGCCGTTCGCAAGGTTTACAAGCAGTCGATGACACAACGTTTCGCAGCGCAAAAAACGAAGGCTAAAAGCATTTATATCGACCCTGCGCTATACCAAATTCCTGTGGCCGTAGGCGACCGCTCGGCTACTGTTCAAGATGCGTCGTGCGCGCTGATGGGTACTCGTTTCCCGATTGAGGGCGACGCCGTGCGGCTTTTCCTTCAGTGGGGAAAAGGCTTGCATTCCCAACACCTCGATATGGATTTAAGTTGCAACATAACGTTCGCTAACGGCAGGAATGACGTATGCGCATACTACAACCTGACTTGCGTTGGTGCGAAGCACTCGGGTGACATTAGGGAAATACCAGAAATGGTTGGCGCGGCTGAGTATATCGAGCTTTCGCTGCCCGAACTGGAATCCGCAGGTGCACAATATGTTACTTTCACTTGCAACGCCTATTCGGTTGGTGCGCTGTCGCCCAATCTTGTGTTCGGCTGGATGGATTCGGCCAACCCGATGCGAGTTTCGGAACAGACTGGCGTAGCCTATGATCCGTCGTGCGTTCAGCATTTGGTGCGCATTAGCCAAGGCAACCTTTCCAAAGGCTTGGTATTCGGTGTTTTGAATGTCGCAAATCGTGAGATTATTTGGCTTGAGATGCCATTTACTGCTCAAACAATACAAGGTGTTAATTCTGCAGCGGTTGAGGCGCTTCTGCACAAGTTGGATAAGAAAATCAAGGTTGGCGAACTACTTGACCTTAAGGCTGATGCACAGAAGTTGACGCGCAGCGAAAGTGCTGACAGCGCCGACGAGGTCTATACCTACGAATGGGCTCTCAATCCAGCCGATGTGTCGGCAATACTGAATGCTTGAAAAAGGATAAGTTTCGAACCTCGGCAGGCCGGGTCAGCGAGATTGATTCGCTGTTGGCTTACCAAGGCCGATTCTTAATATACAACTCGCAGACGTTTTATGGCTGTTTTTTTTGTTCATTTTGGTTAGAGACACAAAAAAGCCCCGCTCCACTTGGAACGAGGCTTTTTCCATATTGTAAGACGTTGTATTAGAACAACTTCTTAACTTGATTGTAAACATTTTCGGCAGTGAAACCAAGTTTCTCATCGAGCACTTTGTAAGGTGCCGAGAAGCCGAAGCTCTCCAAGCCCCAAACAGCGCCTTCGCTTTCTGGAACAAGACCTTGCAGGTTAACCGGCAGACCAGCGGTCAAGCCGAATTTCTTAACGCCTGCAGGCAGAATGCTCTTCTGGTAGTCTTTGCTCTGGCTGCGGAACAAGCCTTCCGACGGAACGCTGACAATGCAAACCTTCTTGCCGTCTTTGCGGATAAGTTCGGCTCCGGCAACAAGTGTCGAAACTTCTGAACCGCTGGCAACCAGGATAACATCAGGGTTGGCATCGCTTCCGGCAACAATGTAAGCGCCTTTGGCAGCCTGCGAGTAGTCGTTTCCGGCTGGCAGGTTGTTGATGTTCTGACGAGAGAGAATCAAAGCGGTCGGAGTTGCAGTGTTCTCCATTGCAAGCTTCCAAGCGGCTGTGGTCTCTTGTGCGTCGGCCGGGCGAAGAACCAGCATAGAGTTTTGACCCTTGTGGTTTTTCAGTTTCTCCATCAGGCGGATTTGAGCCTCTTGCTCCACTGGCTCGTGGGTAGGTCCATCCTCACCAACACGGAATGCGTCGTGTGTCCAGATGAACTTAACAGGCAATTGCATCAAAGCAGCCATACGGACAGCCGGTTTCATATAGTCAGAGAATACAAAGAATGTTCCGCAAGCCGGGATAACACCACCGTGCAGAGCCATACCGATGCAGCAGCAAGCCATTGTCAGCTCGGCAACACCAGCCTGGAAGAATGCGCCCGAGAAATCGCCCTTTGTGAACGATGTGGTCTTCTTAAGGAAGCCGTCGGTCTTGTCAGAGTTCGACAAGTCGGCCGAAGCGCAAATCATATTTGGAACCTGCTCTGCCAAAACGCTCAAGCAGGCAGCGCTTGCGTTACGAGTAGCGTCGTTGTCTTTCTGTTGAACTTTGCTCCAGTCGATTTTCGGAGCCTTGCCGCTGAACCACTCAGTCAATTGAGCAGCCTTGTCAGCGTTAGCCGATGCCCAAGCTTTCTCTTCAGCGTAGCGGTCGGCAACAATCTTCTTCAGTTCCTCAGCGCGTTTTGCGTAGAGTTCCTTAACCTCTGGGAAGATAACGAACGGATTCTCCGGGTCACCGCCAAGGTTCTTGATGGTGTTCTTGTAAGCGTCGCCACCGAGCGGTGCGCCGTGAGTCTTGCAGTTGCGCTCGTAAGAAGAGCCGTCTTCTTTCAAAGCGCCCTTGCCCATAATACACTTACCGATGATGAGAGCAGGTTTGCCCTTAACGGCTTTGGCCTGTGCCAGTGCCTTGCGGATTTGGTCGGCGTCGTTACCGTTGATTTCAATAACCTCCCAACCTAAAGCGCGATATTTAGCGGCAGTGTCTTCGTTCATAACTGCCTTTGTTTCAGTCGAAAGCTGGATGTCGTTCGAGTCGTAGAACATTACCAGGTTGTCCAGACCAAGAACACCGGCAATACGTGCCGAGCCTTGCGAAATCTCTTCCTGAACGCCACCGTCAGAGATGTAGGCGTAGATGGTTTCCTTCTCGAAAGTCGGGTTGCCAGTGTGAGCGGCAAGGAACTTAGCTGCGATGGCAGCACCTACAGCGTAGCTGTG
>JAGCFC010000120.1 GCA_017650325.1 Salinivirgaceae bacterium
AAGCAAATGGCGCAACGGTGTTTTTGTCCATTGCGCCATTCACACTATAAACATTTAATGGTTAGTCATCATCATCCAAACCAAATTCTTCTTTGACCGTTGCCGGGTGATCAACGGAATTGTAGACCAAAGTTATATCAGCATCACCGGTATCGATGCATTTTACCAACAGTTCATTGTATACGCTATCGGATATATATCCGTCAATATCGACAATGGTGCTTAACCCCTTTTGCTTGTTGGCGGCTTTTGCTTTTGCAATTGTCGCAGCAATCTCTTTGTAATCAGAAGTTTTTCTCGCGTAATTGATTCGAAGGCCACTCGCAGGCGTTCCTTTTATTTCGGATGCAATTGGAACTTCGTTATTTTGGAAGTAACTGATATGAACAAAACCCGAAGTTCTGAATTCAACTACTTCGCGGAAATCGCCGAATCTCTTTGCTCCTTCTCCCGCCTTGTAAACTAATAGTCCACAATCATTTTTAACGCCTTTACTCTCAATTTGCTGTTTGAATTCTGCGTAGCTCACATATTTTCCATCAATAGCAAAAGCGGCTGTTGGTGCCGCAACGTTCCAAAGGTGTGTCGAGTAAAAGAACAAATTTGTGTCGGCACGGTATCCGCAAACAGAAACCAAATCGCCATACATGATTCCATTATCAATAGTAACTTGATAGCCGAATTTAATAGGGGAATTTTTGTCATCTTCAACATATACAAAATTATATTCTTCGCTGTAGTAAATCTTTTTGTATTCATATGACTTCAATGCATTTAAATCAGCCAATGTCGATCTTTTGCTTTTTATATATATTGATGTTCCCTCGTTTACCCATGACAGTTCTTCCGCACTTATCGATTCAACGGTTTCTACGCCATTTGAAGCGATGAGACAAGCCGGATTGGTCTCTGTCGGGCGTGCATTTTTATAGATTTCGAAGGATTTTGTTCCATCGTCAGACCCCATCGCCATCAACATTGTCACCGAGTCAGTGATGGATGATTTGTCAATGGTGAAAAAAATGTGTTTGTCGAATTCGCGCATAACAGAGTCATCGTCAGTTCGAGCTTTTGTCGATTGCCCGCAACCGAACGATAGGAACAGCGCCAATGTGAGCGCACCTGCGGCAGCCGTTTGCAGAAACTTGCTGCCTTGAAAATCTTTCTGTTTCATCTTCATAAATCGTATTTTGGTTAGTGAATTGGTTGCGCCCGAAGTCAGTTCGGGGTTGCAACCGAATAGTTGTTTGATGATTGTCAGTCTGTACGATTCAACATTGTAGCCGTTCGACAGAGCGTCGCGGTCGGCCTGCCATTCCTGCACTTCCTCGAGCCGCTGCTCGGCTTTCCACACAAACGGATTGAACCAGAACACCGAACGAAGCACGGTCATAAGCAGTTTCTCAATTGAGTGGCGGTGCGCCACGTGGCTAGCCTCGTGCGATATTATCTGTCGGCGTTCCGTTTCGTCGTGGTCGGTGCGGATAAATATTGTGCGCCAGAACGAGAAAGGCGTCTCAACCTTGTCGCTCACGGCCAATTGGTAGTCTTGCTTAAGCGTGACATCGGATTGTCGTTTAAGTTTGGAAACCAGCAAGATACCTCTGACTATAAGTGCCAGCAGAATCAACGCCACCAACAGATAAATTGCGATGCCAGCGTACATAAATTTCTCATTGAGCGTCAGTTGCGGTGTTAGCGCCTCGGCTTTTGCAACAACTTTTTCCTCAACCGTTTCCGATACTGTTGTCACCTCGGCAACGTCTTGTCGCTCAATGGGTCCGGCATTGATCACGGGTGCGGACACTGTTTGAATGAATGTTTGCCCGGGATAGAGCGGCACGTTGAGCGCGGGAATAATCGCCGACAGCAACATTGTTATTATCAGATATTTGCGGCAAAGGCCGAAATTCGGTTTCCGAACAATCAGCAGTCGGTACAAAAGCATAAACAGCCCGCTGCACAGGAAAAACTCTACTATGTAGATTACGAACGGTTTCATAGTGATTATTGTTTATTGTTAAGCATTTGCAGAATTTCGTCGGCCTCTTCCATCGAAATAGACTTGCGTTGTGAGAAGTAGTTCACCAACCGGCTTATAGAACCGTCGAAGAACGTGTGCAGCACATTGTGCATATATAAATCGGTGTACTCGGCCTTGCTCACAGCCGCCTGATAGACATTGCTGTGGCCATATGTCTTGTGTGACAGAAACCCTTTCGTGTCTAAAATACGGACCATTGTGGCCACCGTGCTGTAAGCCGGTCTGGGTTCGGGCAGACGCTCGTGCACGTCGCGCACCACAAAATTGTCGTCAATCTGCCAAACCACTTGCATTATTTCCATTTCTGCCTTCGTCAGTTCCGGAATGATTTTTTTCTGATTGTCCATAGTTTTGTCATTTAACAATGCAAATATATAGCTAATATTTTAATTTAAAAATTAAATCTTTAATTTTGTTGAATGATGTCCGAAATAGATATATTTGAAACGGTGATTTACACACACATTATTTATAGTATATGGCATTTATAGTTATCGAAGGACTTGACGGCGCAGGCAAGTCGACACAACTCAATATGCTGCGCAATCTACTCAACAGCAAGAATATACCATTCGAATACCTGCATTTTCCACGCGTCGATCAAGGCGTTTTTGGCAATCTGGTGTCGATGTTTCTGCGGGGCGATTTGGGTGCAAACAATCAGGTGAACCCATATCTGGTGGCGCTCATCTATGCCGGCGACCGCAACGATGCCCAATCGACCATCCGCCAGTGGATTGACAGCGGCAAACTGGTGATTATCGACCGCTACATATACTCGAACCTGGCCTTTCAGGGCGCGAAAATTGCCGATGCGGCCAAGAAAACCGAACTGCGCCAGTGGATTAAAAACCTGGAATACAACTATTACGGCATTCCACAGCCCGATTTGACGCTGTTTCTCGATGTGCCGTTCAGTTTTACAACCAAAAGTCTAACAACCGTCCGCACAGGCGACGACCGCCGCTATCTGCAAGGCAAGCAGGACATTCACGAAGCCGACTTGAACTTTCAGGAGCAAGTCCGCTGCGAGTATATCGACCTTGCGGCTACCGAAGAGCGTTTCGAACTTGTGAAATGCTACAGCGACGACAATCAGATGCTGCCTCCCGAGCAGGTTTTCAGCCTGATTGTCAGCCAACTTGAGAAATATGGTGTGTTGTCAACCAAATAAAATCGACACAAATGTATAGCTACCAATATCCACGTCCGGCCGTAACGGTTGATATGGCCGTTCTGCACCGCGCCACCGCGGGGCTCGAGATTCTGCTAATCGAGCGCTTGAACAATCCTTATGCCGGCTGTTGGGCACTGCCCGGCGGCTTTGTCGATGAGAACGAGGACCTTGCCGATGCTGCCGCACGCGAGTTGCGAGAGGAGACAAGCCTTTTGGGTGTTGAATTACATCAGTTTGGAGCATTCGGCAAGCCTGGCCGCGACCCACGTGGTCACACCATCACCATTGCCTACTGGGGCTATACCGACAATCCGCAGCAGGCCTCTGCCGCCGACGATGCAAAAACCTTGCGTTGGTTTCCAATCAACAATCTGCCGCCCTTAGCCTTCGACCATGCCGAAATTATCGCCAAAGCCGTGAAGGTGGTTCCGGACTTGATTAACCAGTAATAATATGAATAAATATTTGACAATCTATTTGTTATCAATCTGCATTTCAGCATGTGCTACTGATAGTAATCGGTATGATAATATTAAAGTAGTTGTATTGAAAGATTCTTTTGGTAAAAACAGTACAATAAAGACAGATTACAAAAAAATGGACATTGACGTAAGAAATGGTATTGTAAGTATCTGTGCTTTCGAAAATGCATTTTTAATAGAAGGTTTTTGGGGAAATATTATAGGAGATACAATAGAAAATCACACAGATATCTGGTTATATAAAGATAATCAATCGTATCTTTTGACAAAAACTAAATGTTTTATTGACGACCCTATAAATCTTAATTTTTCAAAAGACGGAACAAAGGTTGTATATCAAATGTTGTATTATCCACCATATGGATATGATGACAGTTATAAGCCCATTGACATTTTCGACATACAAGATTTAAATCACATCAAAAAACAAACAATAGAAATTGAGAAGTGTGTTGATTATAGAATAATTAGGGACAGTTCACTATTCTGCACTGAGTATATTACTGATTTGAAGGATGGTACGGAAGATTATTCCTTTGCCATATACAAGTCAAAGTTGTATGATGAGAATAATCGTATTCCCGTGGCAATAGGTGCTGAAATGCGAGTTATTTCAGATGATGGAAGATATATTTTGGCGATACGGGAATTGTATGGAAAAAATAAATTTATAATCATTGATGCATCGTCTTCAAAGTATGCTTATTTATGGGAAGACCAAAAGGAATATAAATCAATTTATTATGATAGTGAGCGGGACCAATTCGCATTTGATTATGGTACGTATATTAAATATTTGATAATGCCTGATTCATTCCCTTTTGACGCATTGGAATATCGATATACAGATAAGTTTGAGAATGAATCATTTTGGAATAAAATACAATAGCGATTTAACCACAATGGTTCATAATGGTTAATGGGCAAACAAAAAAGCCGTACCCTAAACGAGTACGGCTTTTGAAAAATATTAGCAATCAGCCTAATCCATTAAATCGGCTTTAGCCTGGATACCACTGTTGTCGTAGTAGCCCTTGTCAAGTTTCTCTTTGATTTCCTTGAAGGCGTTCAGCGTGTAATCCACGTCCTCAATTGAGTGAGCGGCGGTTGAGATGATGCGGAAGATGACCATTCCCGGCGGGATTACGGGGTAAACCACAATCGAGCAGAAAATCTTGTAGTTCTCGCGCAGGTCGTAAGCCATTGCCGATGCCTGCTCCGGACCACCCTTGATGTGTACCGGCGAAACGCAAGCCTCGGCCGGACCTATGTCGAAACCTAAGTTGCGGAAACCATCCTGCAAGCGGCGGGTGATAACCCACAGTTTGTTGCGGAGTTCGTCGCCCTCAGGGCTGTCGATAATCTCAAGACGCTTGATGCAGCCTTCAACAATCGGCATTGGCAGAGCCTTTGCATAAATCTGTGAGCGCATGTTGTAGCGCAGGTAATCGATAACTGATTTTTTCGAAGCGATGAAGCCGCCGATGATTGCCATCGATTTAGCGTAGGCGCCAATATAGATGTCGATGTCGTCCATCACGTTGAAGTGCTCCGATGTGCCGCGTCCGTGAGGACCCATCACACCAAAGCCGTGGGCGTCGTCAATCATAATGCGGAATTTGTATTTCTTTTTGAGAGCTGCAATCTGGTCCAGAATGCCAAGAGCACCGGTCATGCCGTAAACACCCTCGGTGATGAGCAGTACGCCGCCGCCTTGTTCCTCAGCCACTTTGCAGGCCACTTTCAGTTTCTGCTCGCAGCTTACAATGTCGTTGTGCTTGTACGAGAAGGCTTTGCCAGTATGCAGACGCTTACCATCCATAAGGCAGGCGTGGCACTCGGCGTCGAACACAATCACGTCGTGGCGCGACAGCAACGAGTCGATAGCCGACACAATACCCTGATAACCGAAGTTGAACAGGAAAGCAGCCTCTTTCTTCTCGAATTTTGCCAGCATATGCTCCAACTTCTCATGAAGTTCAGTGTTGCCAGTGAGCATACGGCTACCCATCGGGTAAGCCAGACCCCAGCGTACGGCAGCCTCACCGTCAACCTTGCGGATTTCGGGGTGGTTGGCCAGGCCAAGATAGTTGTTCAAACTCCAGCACAAAACGTCTTTGCCCTGGAAACGCATGTGAGGACCAATCTCACCTTCCAATTTCGGGAAAGCGTAGTATCCTTCAGCTTGCTCGCGGTACTGTCCCAACGGACCGCCCGTCGATTCCTCTATTCTTTCAAAAATATCCATTTATGTTATGTTTAGATGTTTCTAAATTGCCGCAAATTTACTTTTTTATATGTATGCGAAGGTAGTATAAGTACCCATATTGCAATCATTTTTCAGATTTTTTTAGGTGTTGGGCATTAGGCATTAGGTGTTAGGTGTCGGGTTTGTTAGTTTAGGTTTAAGTGTCATCGTTAGTGTTAGTGTCATCGTTAGTGTTAGTGTCATCGTTAGTGTTAGTGTCATCGTTAGTGTTAGTGTCATCGTTAGTGTTAGTGTCATCGTTTCCGTTTGCGTTTGCGCTTTCGTTTTTATACTTTTGCACCGCTTTTTTTGGGATAACAATATTTACACATATAAATAATGGATAAAAATTCTTGGATTGGCCTGTTGTTGATTATGGCCATCTTGTTCGGATGGAGTTATTTCACCCGTCCATCGGCAGAGGAAATGCAGCGTATGCGCGAGCGTCGCGATTCAATAGCTCGTGTTGAGCAGCATAGACAGCTCGAACTTGAGTTGCAGAAGGCAAAAGCAACAGATCCGTCGATGTTCGTTTCGTCCGAATCCAGTGATTCGGTTGCCAAAGAGATGCTTCGCAACCAGTACGGCGATTTTGCTGTTTGCGCAACCGGTGAGCGTGAGTTCTATACCATCGAGAACAACCTGATGAAAGTCAAGTTCACAAACCTTGGCGGACGCATTATGTCGGTTGAGTTGAAAGACTATGATTCATACGACTCGCTGCCAGTGGTTCTTTTCGATGGCGACTCAACTATCTTCAGCCTCGGATTCTTTGCGCAGAACCGCCGCATCGAGACAGGCAAACTGTTTTTCACACCTTCGGAAAATATCAATATCGGGAAAGTTGATGCAGGCTCACAGTCAGTCAGCTTTACTCTCGACCTCGGCAACGACCGATCGCTTGAATATATCTACACCATTAATTACAACAGTTACGTTATAGGCTTCGATGTCAAGTTGCACAATATGAACGAGCTTGTGCCGGCCACATCGGGCTACCTGACGCTTAACTGGGAGTCGTACCCACGACGCCAGGAGAAAGGCGAGAAGTGGGAGTTGAATAATACCACCATCGCCTACCGCTACTTTAACGACGATGTTGAGATGTTGAGCGAGACCAGCGACTCCGACAATGAGACCGTGAACAGCCGTCTGCAGTGGGTGTCGTTCAAACAGCAGTTCTTCAACTCGACGATTATTGCAAAAGACGGTTTTGCCAACGCAGCACTTAAACTCGATAAGGCGGTTAGCGCCCAACATCTGAAACATTTCACCGCCGACTTGTCGCTGCCGTACGAAGGCCAGTCCGACGAGACCATTGCTATGGAAATGTTCTTCGGTCCGAACCACTTCAAAACGCTCAAAGCGCTCGATATCGACCTTCAGAACATTATTCCACTGGGCCGCAGCATTTTCCGCTGGGTGAATGTAGGTATTGTGATTCCGGTATTCAACCTGCTCGGCCGCTTTATTGATAATTATGGTATCATCATCTTGATTCTGACTCTCTTAATCAAGTTGGTGTTGTTCCCGCTCACCTACAAACAGTACAAATCGACTGGTATGATGAGCGCCTTGAAACCCGAAATCGACAAACTGAACGAGAAATACCCGAAGCAGGAAGACGCAATGAAGAAACAACAGGCAATGATGGACATCTACAAACGCGCTGGCGTGAGCCCGATGGGCGGCTGCTTGCCGATGTTGCTCCAGATGCCGTTGCTGATTGCTATGTTCCGGTTCTTCCCGGCATCAATCGAGCTGCGCCACGAGAGTTTCCTCTGGGTTGACGACCTCTCGACCTACGATGCCATTATTAACTTGCCGTTCAGCATTCCTTGGTACGGCGACCACGTGAGCCTCTTCTGCTTACTGATGACCATTGTCAACATTGTTTACATTAAGATAACCGGTCAGGCCAATGCCGGGGGCCAGCAGATGCCAGGCATGAAGATGATGATGTATATGATGCCGGTAATGATGCTCTTCTGGTTCAACGATTACGCAGCAGCCTTGAGTTACTACTACTTCCTGACTCTGCTCATTACCATTGTGCAGACCTACGTTATCAAGCGTACAATCAACCCCGAGGAAGTGCTTAACCGACTGAAAACCGCCAAAGTGCAGAAAACGCCGACTAAATCGCGGTTCCA
>JAGCFC010000121.1 GCA_017650325.1 Salinivirgaceae bacterium
AATGTTGAACACTGCATCTTACTTCGCTTATTATTTCTTTTACTACTTCAGTAATTGAGGCGGGGTGATGTTCGTGTAAATGATAATGAATACAGGCCCCGCGTTTTGCGGGGCTTTTTTTTTGAAAATGAATATGAAAATTGCAATTCAAGGAGTGAACGGAGCCTTCCACGAAATAGCCGCAAGGCAGTATTTCGGTGCCGATATTGAGACAGTCAATTGTGACCAATTTCGCGATTTGTTCCGCGCTGTTGAGGACTGCACTGCCGATTACGGTATTGTGGCCATCGAGAACACTATTGCTGGCAGCATTCTGGAGAACTACCTGTTGCTTAAACGCTCGAAACTGAAGGTGATTGGCGAACTTAACCTTCACATCACGCAAAACCTTATGGCTCTGCCTGGTACGCGGATTGAGGACATTACAGAGGTTTACTCGCACCCAATCGCTATTCAGCAAAGCAAGGATTTCTTCGATAACTATCCGAATATCAAAATGATAAACTGGTCGGATACGGCGTCGGCGGCACAGAAGGTGGCCGAAGAAAAACTCACTCACACGGCGGCCATTGCAAGCGAGTATGCGGCCGAACTTTATGGCCTTCAGATACTTGCGGCGCAGATTCAGACTCACAAGAAGAACTACACTCGCTTTCTGGCCATCAGTCGGTCGGCGGTGGATGCGCCCGACACCAACAAGGCATCTATCTGTTTTGAACTGACGCATCAGCCTGGCTCGCTTGTTGATGTGTTGGCCGAATTCAAGAACAACAACATCAACCTGACGAAAATTCAGTCGCTGCCTATTCTCGGCAGTCCGTTCCAATATTCGTTCTACGTCGATTTGGAGTGGAGCGACCGCCGCAACTTCGACAAAGCCATCAGCCGCGTACTAACGTTGGTATCAAATTTGTCGGTTTTGGGCGAGTATCACGGAGCGAAAATTGAAAATTGAAATCAGAAATTCAATAAATCAGTAAAATCAATTAATCAATAAATAAATAATTATGGTAGTAACAATCATTGGTTTAGGTTTGATTGGCGGTTCAACCGCAATCGACATCCGTCAGCAGAAGTTTGCTGACCACATCATCGGTGTTGACAGCAACCCGACAAACGCCGCAGGAGCGGAGCACATCGGACTTGTTGACGAAATTTGTGATTTGGAGAACGGTGTGAAGCGTGCCGACCTGATTCTGGTGGCCGTGCCCGTGAACGCGGCTCTGAAGGTGCTTCCGAAGGTGCTCGACCTTGTGAACGACAATCAGGTTGTGGCCGATATGTGTTCGGTAAAAGGCAAATTGTGCGATTGGGTGAAGTATCATCCTAAACGTCAGCGTTATGTGGCTTCGCACCCAATGGCAGGAACGGAGTATTCAGGCCCGTGGGCGGCCAAAGCGGGAATGTTCGCAGGCAAGGTGGCCATTCTTTGCGATACGGAGGACAGCGATGTCAAAGCCGTCAACCTGGTGCGCAGTATGTACGAGGCTATGTATATGCGTATCATCTTTATGAATAGTGCCAACCACGATGTTCACACGGCTTACGTGTCGGCCATCTCGCACATCAGTTCGTTTGCGCTGGCGCTCACCGTTCTCGACAAGGAGAAGAACGAAAAACACATTTTCGACCTTGCTTCGGGTGGTTTTGACTCGACAGTTCGTCTGGCAAAGAGTTCGGCAGCAATGTGGCAGCCGATTTTTGAGCAGAACAAAGACAACGTTCTCATCGTGCTCGACACTTATATTAAATATCTTCAGGAGTTTAAGAAGAATCTCGAGGACGACAACAACGAGGCCGTTTACAATATGATTGACGAGGCTAACCGTATTCGCAGAGTGCTGAAATAGAGAGTAAAGATGAGAGAGTAAGGAGTAAAGTCAGGGTGCGAAATCGTTACTCATTACACTTTACACATTACTCAAAAAATAATAGTTAAACGATTAAACAACAATAAGATAATGAATACAAACGAGACCCCGTTTTCATCGTGGGGAATTATAAAAAACACAAAACGTCCTGTAGTGATTGCGGGACCTTGCAGTGCAGAGACTGAAGAACAAGTGCTGGCAACGGCTCGCGGCCTGAAAGAGCAGGGCATCGAGATTTTCCGTGCGGGAATATGGAAACCGCGTACCCGTCCGAATTCTTTCGAAGGTGTTGGTTCAGAAGGACTTACCTGGCTGAAACGTGTGAAAACCGAAACTGGTATGCTCACATCGACGGAAGTGGCCAACTTCAAACACGTTTACGAGGCGTTGCGCGCAGGTGTTGATATTCTTTGGATTGGCGCCCGTACATCGGCCAACCCGTTTGCTATGCAGGAGATTGCCGATGCGCTGCAAGGCGTTGACGTTCCTGTACTTATCAAGAATCCTGTGAACCCCGACGTTGAGTTGTGGGTGGGCGCCGTTGAGCGCATTATGGGTGCGGGAATCAAGCGTGTGGGCGTTATTCACCGCGGTTTCTCGTCGTTCGAGAAGACACGTTTCCGCAACGTTCCGCAGTGGCAAATGGCCATTGAGTTCCGCCGCCGTATGCCTGATTTGCCAATGATTTGCGACCCGTCGCACATTTCGGGCTGCACCGAATTGCTTCAAGAAGTTTCGCAGAAGGCACTCGACTTGAACTACGACGGCTTGATTGTTGAAAGCCACTGCAATCCGAAGGAGGCCTGGAGCGACGCCAAACAGCAACTCACGCCCGAAGATTTGGGTAAATTGCTGAAATCGTTGGTTTTGCGTAACGTCGAAATCGACCAAGC
The DNA here is from genome assembly GCA_017650325.1 of Salinivirgaceae bacterium. Lineage (GTDB taxonomy): Bacteria > Bacteroidota > Bacteroidia > Bacteroidales > SZUA-534 > RUG13583. The sequence goes on from JAGCFC010000121.1 coordinate 2,765, forward strand.
GCAGAAGGAGACTCTCGACGACCTTCGTCTGAAAATCGATAAGTTCGACAATGATTTGCTCAAGACTCTCGATGAGCGTATGAAGGTTGCCGAAGCCATCGGTCAATACAAGAAAGAACACAATATCACCATTTTACAGCCGTCGCGTTGGGACGAAATCATCAGCAAGATTGTTGCCAAAGGTGCGGAGCACAACTTGAGCGCGGAGTTCCTTTCCACTGTTTTCAAGGCTATCCACCAAGAGTCAATCAACAAGCAGAACCGAATAATGAATGAGGAGTAGTTGAGTGATAGTGATTAGTTGCAAGTGGTTGATAATTAACAATTAAAAATTAACAATGAAAGCGCTCAACGCTCACGGCTCACAGCCTTTCAATTTATCAATCTGACTAAACACTAACACCTGACACCTAATACCAAATACCTGATAATGAGAACAGTAACAATAAACGGTCAGCAGGGGCAATCGCAGATTCTGATTGGGGAGAGTTTTCTGAATTTCAAGAAATATCTGCCCACGCAGCAGGTTGTGGTTGTTACCGACACCAATGTCAACCGCATCTACGGCAAGTATTTTGCTGATTATCCGATAATTGAGATTGGGTTGGGCGAGAAGTCGAAGACGCTTGCCACCGTGTCGGAAATCATCGGGCGTATGCTTGAGTTGAAAATCGACCGCAAAGGCTTTGTGCTGGCGGTTGGCGGCGGCATTGTCACCGATGTGGCTGGTTTTGCCGCGTCAATCTATCAGCGAGGCATTGCATTTGGCTTTGTGTCAGGCACTTTGCTGTCGCAGGTCGATGCGAGTGTGGGCGGAAAGAACGGCGTCAACTACGAGGGATTCAAGAATATGGTGGGCACGTTCAATCAGCCGCAGTTCGTCATTTGCGACCCGCAGATGCTCACCACGCTGCCTGCCGACCAACTCGACAGCGGCTTTGCCGAAATTGTGAAGCACACGCTCATTGCCGACCGTCAAATGTTTGAATATCTGGAAGAAAACGCCGAAAAGGCTTTGAATCTCGATATGAATGTCATTGAGACGCTGGTTGACAATTCGGTCAACATCAAGTCGGGCGTTGTGAACCGCGACGAGAAGGAGCACGGCGAGCGCCGCAAACTCAACCTTGGGCACACCTACGGCCACGCAGCCGAAAAGGTGCTGGGCGTGAGTCACGGCTACGCTGTCAGCCTTGGACTGGTGGTTGCCGCGCGGCTTTCGGTCAAGCGCGGACTACTTTCGCAAGCCGATGCCGACCGCATTGTGGCGCTGTTGCGCAAACTGAATCTGCCAACAGTGATAACTGGCGATAAACAAGCCATTTACAACGCTCTCGAACTCGACAAGAAGCGCGAGGGCTCGCAAATCAATTTTGTGCTGATGCGCGGAATTGGCGATGTGGTGATTGAGAAAATTGATATTAACGAACTGAAACAGATAGAGTTATGACAGCATTATGCCGTTCTGTGGCGCAAAAGGGTTACGACAGCATCTGCCGTCTGGTTGAAGGGGCGGAAATGGTCGAAATCCGACTTGAGGAGTCGGGCCTGACGATTGAGCAGACTCGCCAACTGTTTGGCACTCACAAGAATATGCTTGCAACGTGTCGTCCCGTCGGTCTGTCGCAAGCCGAACAAACCGCCTATTTGCAGGCCGCCATCGAGGGTGGCGCCGCTTGGGTTGATGTTGAGGTTGAGGCCGACGACGACTATCGCAAAAACATCATCAGCATTGCCCGCAAGCACAACTGCAAGGTGATTGTGTCGTATCACAACTACGACGAGACGCCGCAATTTCTTGAACTGCAGCAGATTGCCAACATCGCTCACTCAATGGGCGCCGATGTGGTCAAGTTGGCTTGTATGTGCCATAGCAAAACCGATGTTATGAATCTGTTGAATCTGTATAATGCCGATTATCAGATGCTTGCAATCGGAATGGGGCGCGTGGGCGCATTGACTCGCATTGCCGCCATCACAATGGGCGCGCCATTCACTTTTGTCGCCACAGCCGACGGCGGAGCAACCGCACCTGGCCAAATCGACGAAGGTATTATGCTCAAAATGAAACAATTGCTTACCGAAACAAAATGAATTTAACGATAAAACCATCGAAAGTTGCAGGAAGCGTGACGGCGCCGCCATCGAAAAGTTATATGCAGCGTGCCATTGCGCTTGCCGTTTTGTCGCATAAACCGACCATAATCAGCAACTTATCGGATTGCAACGATTGCCGTGCGGCGATTGGCGTTGCCAAAAGTCTTGGCTGCGAGGTTGACCTTTCCGATGCCGAACTGAAGATTGTTCCGCCTGTCAACGGATTGAGTGGCAGTCATTTGCATTGCGGCGAGTCGGGTTTGGCACTTCGTATGTTCACGCCTGTTGCATCGTTGCTCGGTAGCGAGGTGATGCTGACAGGTGAGGGGTCGCTGCAGCAGCGGCCTGTTGGTTTTATGGAAGACACTTTGCGTCAGTTAGGCGTTGATATTCAGTCGGATAAAGGATTGCTGCCAATCAAGGTCAAAGGCCCGATGAAAGGAGGAAAAGCCACGGTTGATGGCTCGGTCAGTTCGCAGTTCTTGACGGGATTGTTGATTGCGCTGCCAACGCTTAAGAACGATACTGTGCTGACAGTCAATAATTTGACAAGCCGTCCGTACATTGATATGACGCTGCAGATTATGCGCGATTTTGGCGTGGTGGTCGAAAATGCAGATTATGAGCAGTTTACCATAAAAGGCAGCCAGCAGTATGTCAACGCAAAATATCGTGTTGAGGGAGATTGGAGTGGGGCGGCGGCGTTCATTGTTGCCGCGGCCATTGCAGGAACGCTGAAAATCAGCGGTTTGAACCCGCAATCGGCTCAAGCCGACCGCGCCATTATGGACGTGCTTCGGCTCACAGGCACACAATTCGCTTTTGATGCCGATAATTGCTTGATTGTCAATAAAAACGATAATCTGCAGTCGTTCAAATTCGATGCCACCGATTGTCCCGATTTATTCCCCGTGGTGGCGGCTTTGGCGGCCAACTGCAAGGGAAAATCGGCCATTGCGGGTGTTCATCGCCTGACGCACAAGGAGAGCAACCGTGCGGAAGCAATCAGGCGCGAACTTGGCAAACTCGGCATCTGCGTTGAGTTTGAAGGTGACAGTATGGTTGTGACTGGCGGCCCGATAAGCGGTGGCACGGCTTCAGCCTGCAACGACCACCGTATGGCTATGTCGCTGGCACTCTGCGCTTTGACGGCTTCGTCGGCTGTGACAATCGAAGGCACGGAGTGTGTCGGCAAGTCGTATCCTGGCTTTTTCGATGATTTGGAGAAGGTTTTAATTATTGATTGAAAGAGTATTATTCTACTTTTTCGCAAAAAAAATATGTCTTCATAATGTGTCGTGGCTTATAATTGGTGCAATTAAATATCTTTGTGAAATAACATTGTAAGTATGCTTAACACAAATCCTATTGCAGAAGTATTCGGCTTTCCCGTATCTAATGAGACGGCTGACGCTAAATATTTTAGAGAAAACAGATTATGTCCCTTTCATAATAGATTTCCGAATTGCACTAAAGACAAAGCAGATGACCCATTGGGTGTATGTTGTGTAAATCATGGAAACGACAAAGTTATTACTTGTCCGTCTCGTTTCCGTGAGGATTGGAAAATTCTATATAATGCCGCGTCTTTTGTTTGGCCTAAAGGGACAAAATGGACTTCACTTCCTGAAATTAAACTTGTTGATGGTAGTGGACAATCAGCGGGAAATATTGACTATGTGATAGTTAGTTATAATGATGAAGGTCAGATAGTTGATTTTGCTTCCATTGAAGTGCAAGGTGTTTATATTAGTGGAAATTTGCGAAATCCATTCAATCAATATATGAAAAATCCATCAGTCAATTTTGAATGGAATGGTAAGAATTTCCCGCATCCCGACTACCTTTCTTCTTCAAGAAAGCGATTGATTCCACAAATGCTATATAAAGGGGGTATATTCAAGGCGTGGAATAAAAAGCAATGTGTTGTCATTCAAAAATCATTTTTTGATACGCTTCCGAATCTTCCAAAAACCACCAAAGAGAAGGCAGATATAGCATGGTTTCTATATGATTTGAAATATGACAATGCGGATAAAAAGAACCATCTTGTTTTGATAGATACCGTTTATACAGAATTTCAAGCAGCATTAGAACAAGTTATTTTTACAAAACCTGGGAAAATGTCTGATTTTGTGACGCTTTTGCAAGGGAAACTTGATGAACGTATAAGCAATGAGCCTGACACTCATTCAGTTTATGAATTATTATGAGCATAAAACAATTAGAATTTGATTTGTTTCCGGAAGAAGAGAAAGAATTGGTTGCTGTTATGCACAATGTAACAAATGTGGCTTCAGTTCCACAGAGGAGCCCATTTCGTTATCCTGGAGGGAAAACTTGGCTTGTTCCAACAGCCCGTAAATGGTTCTCTCTCGCCAATGCTGATTCATATCTTGTTGAACCATTCGCTGGCGGAGGAATAATAAGTCTTACTGCGGCAGCAGAAGGATATTTCAAGCATGTGACAATGGTTGAATTGGATGATGATGTCGCAGCGACATGGCAGACAATACTTTCCGATGATAACCAATGGCTCATTAAACAAATATCCACATTTGATGTTACAGCAGAAAACATCAATTATGTGATTAATCATGCTTCTGACGGAATAAAACAAAGGGCTTTTGCTACAATCGTACGGAATCGGACTAATCATGGGGGAATTCTCGCAAGAGGTTCTGGATTAATAAAATCCGGAGAAAATGGGAAGGGACTATCTTCTCGATGGTATCCGGCAACTTTGATTAAACGTATTTCTGAAGTAAATAGGAATCGGGATAGAATATCATTTATACATGGTGATGCATTTGCTTACATGGAGCAAAAACTATTTGACCCTAATGCATTTTTCTTTATTGACCCGCCGTACACAATAGCCGGTCGTAGGTTGTATAATCATTTTGATGTTGACCATAGGCGTATTTTTGAATTAGCAAGTAAAATGCAAGGGCATTTTTTAATGACATATGATGATACATTAGAAGTTAGAAGTTGGGCGGACGAATTTAATTTGTCATATATAACGATTCCAATGCAAACAACTCATCTTGTAACAAAGGAAGAATTGCTTATTTCTAATGATTTTTAATCATAGAGTAAACTTACTGTTTATTGTTGTTTGAGTAAATGTTTTACCTTGATTTTGAATACATTTGGAGGAATCATAATGATTTTGAAATAGTTACAAGAAATGTATAGTCTCGATTACAAAGTTACAGTCTCGATGTGCGACGCCGACGGTCGTTTAAAACTGTTTTCGGCTTTGCAGATGATGCAGGATTGTTCTGAACTTTGGAAAACATCGGAACCTGTTTACGACCAATACTTTACCGAAAACGGAATGGCTCAACTTCTGGCATCGCGGCAGGTGGAAGTTGTGCGAGTACCGCAATACAAAGAGAATCTGAAAGTTACCACATCGGTTTTCGACATTAACCCGATGTTTGGTTTCCGCAATACGTTCATCTACGATGCCAACGGACAGCCTTGCTACAAGAGTTGGAGCACGGGCGCGTTTGTAAAACTCGACACAGGCAAACTGAACAAAATCAGCGACGAATTGGTCGCAAATTTCAATCGAGAGCCTAAACTTGAGATGAATTATGCCGACCGCAGAATTATTGTGCCGAAGATAAATCCAACAAGCACAGTTAGTTATGTGGTGCAGCGCAACGATATCGATTATAACCGCCATATGAACAACGCCAACTACATTCGTTTGGCGCTCGAGGCCTTGCCTGATGATTTTGAGGTCCGCAATATGCGCGTTGAGTTTAAAAAACCTGCCAAACTGTCCGACGAACTGATTTTGGAAGTTGTTAATCAGTCCGATGACACTATATTTGTTGTGGAGAAATTGGCGGAGCAGATAAGCACAATCATCGAATTGAAAAAATAAAATATTGATTATGAACACATTTGGTAGAATCTTCAGAGTGAGCATTTTTGGTGAGTCGCACGGAGCGCAGGTGGGCGTTGTGATTGACGGCTGCCCTGCAGGTATCGCGCTGACTGACAGTGATTTCACTGCCGACTTGCAACGTCGCAAAAGTGGCGCGAAAGGCACCACGCCGCGCATCGAGGCCGACGAGCCTGAGATTGTTTCGGGCGTGTTCGACGGCCACACCACTGGCACCCCGATAACCATTTTGTTCAAAAACGCCAACACCCATTCGTCTGACTATTCGAACCTTGTGGCGCAGCCCCGTCCTGGTCACGCCGATTTCACTGGCCGCTGCAAGTACAACGGTTTCAACGATTACCGTGGCGGCGGGCATTTCTCGGCGCGTAACACGGTGGCGATTGTGGCTGCGGGTGTTGTGGCAAAGAAAGTTCTCGACGGCGTTAGCATCAAATCGACGATTGTTGAAGTTGGCGGTCAAGCCGATATTGAGGCGGCTGTGGCAAAGGCAATGGAGCAGAACGATTCGGTTGGCGGCATTGTCGATTGCCGCGTGAACGGTCTGCCTGTCGGGCTTGGCGAGCCGTTCTGGGATTCGGTGGAGTCGCTCATCAGCCACGCTGTGTTTGCCATTCCCGCCGTCAAAGGCATTGAGTTCGGAAGCGGTTTTGCGGCAGCGCAATTGTTTGGCTCACAGCATAACGACGCAATCATCGACGAGCGCGGCACAACAGCCACCAACAACGCAGGCGGCATCAACGGCGGCATTACCAACGGAAATGAGCTTTATTTCCGTCTGGCAGTGAAGCCCACGGCAAGCATCGCCCGCGAGCAGATGACCTACAATTTTGAGACTCACAAGGTTGAACCACTGATAGTTAAAGGCCGTCACGATGCGTGCATCGCATTGCGCGTTCCGCCAATTGTCGAGGCAATGACGGCAATTGTGCTGGCGGATTTGAAGTTGCTGATGTAAATCGTTATAAATCAAATTGATTAACTGATAATCATGGCAAAAGCACAACAACGGTCACAGCTGCCAAAATTCACATCAATGGCTGTCCTTATTGATGGTGAAAATGTTGACAGACAGAAGATAGAGTCGATTCTTGCCAGAATTAGCCAATTCGGAACCATCACCACCAAACGCGTATACGGCGATTGGTCGCAAGAAAAAATGAAACTTTGGAACGATACGGTGTCGGTGTGTGCGTTGCGCACAATGCACCATTACGTTCACAGCACGCAGAAAAACACCACCGATATAGCAATGGTGATTGACGCCATGGATTTGCTGCACACAGGCTTGTACGACGCATTTGTGATAGTGTCGAGCGATGGCGATTTCAGCAACCTTGCCGTTAGAATACGCAACGAGGGAAAGTATGTGATAGGTGTGGGGCAGCGTAAGACCAACCATAACTTTATTTCGATATGTGACGCCTTTGTGAATCAGGACAGACTGGCATCGTCGGATTGCTGCATCGATACCGAAAAACTGAAGAATATGGTGAACGTGCTGAACTCAAAGATTGCCGAAAAGAATACAGCCTTGCAGGAACAGCGCAAAAAAGTCACTGAAAAGAATAAGAATCTGGCCGATTTGCGGAAGGAATTGTCAGAGACGAAAAAGAGTTTGCGCACATCAGCCGGCGGGGTGAAAAAACTCGAATCTCAAATGGCTAAACTCCAAAAGAGTAACGAGTTGCTGAAGAAAAAGGTTGAAGTGTCGAAGGCTCGTTTAAGAGACAAAACAGCAAAAAAATTCATCGATCTGCTGCTGAATGCAATTTCAGGCGAGGAGATAGGAGAGAACAAGTATCCGCTCGATATTATCGGCAAGAAAATCAGAATCGAAAATCCTGGTTTCAGACCATCGGACTATGGCTTCCCGACGTTGTCGAAACTTATTTGTTCGGTTCCCGGTGTCGAAATGCAAACGGAACAGAATCGATTGGTGTTCTCGTTCTCGAAAGAGAGTTCAAACTGAATTTAAAACGGTAACCGTGACATGCCGGAGGAAAGATATTAATCGTATTTTTCTGAATAATAATTCAATACCATAACAAAATAAAAAAGGTGTAACCTGTTGGATTACACCTTTTTATTATATGTTTTTTATCTAGGTTCTATTAGAATCCGCTGCCATTCCACTTGATTACTTTGTCGGCGTCACTCGCATAGTCAAAATATTTGAGGTCGCGGCCCTGCTTGGGGAGTTTTACAAAGATTTCGGTGCTTTGGTCGATGGCTGTAAGCACATTTTGGGTAATGTCGGCGCGGGGGGTGAGAGTCTCCTTTGCGACGTTGTATTCGTAGAACAATGCTGCGCACTCGGGGAATATTTCGCCATCTACTTTTATGCTTATGCCAAAGAGTTTGTTGCCGCTGGGAAGGCTCCAATACACAGCTTGAAGAATACTTTCCCTCGTGATCACTTCGCCTTTTACGAAATTTCCATCCTCTTTAACGACAGTCGATTTAGAGCTGTAGATTTCTATGAAACCATTCTTAGGGGCGTAGTCCACATTTACGGAGTCCTTGTCCTGCTTGTCTATCTTGCCGTTGCTGTACTTGTATTCGTAAAATACGTCCACAAGTTTGCCAGGGAACTCTTCGCCCCATGCCATAAAGAGTTTCTCGACGATTGGGTCTTGCGATGGTCGCACGGTAATGGTCTTTTGCCAAGAGTCTCTGAGCTCCTCGGGGTCTTGTGCGTTGGCTATGTTGGTTGCAAACAACGCCATAATTGCAATGATTGAAATCTTTTTCATTTTGCTTATCAATTTTGATTCCAGCGTTTTATAGCATTATTTCACTACTGCAAACCTGAAGTTCTCCAATGTGCAGAGAGATTTCTCTTTGGTGTCCGATGAGAATTTGAAGTAGATGGCGTGCTTGCCTGTCATTTCCGACAGCTTTGGCAATTTGGCGGTCATTTCGACAGCGGTTTTCGGCATATCGGCCTTTAGAGCGATAGTGCCCAACTCTACACCGCCGCGCGACACCCATGGATTGTCAACCATAATGGTAATGGTGCCGGCGATTCCTTCGGGAATGAGTGTCAGGCACAACTCTATGTCGCGGCCTTGTGTGGTGCTGAAGTTGAAGTATTTGTAGCCGACAATCGAGCCGTCGGTATTGTTGACAACAAAGTTGGTGTTGTTGCGAATGTCGTAAGGCGCCTCAAACTTATCGCTGTCACCATAGCTTGCGGCAACGTACGAGCCGAAGAATGTGTTGTTCGGCCAGTTGTGGATGGCCTTCTTCGGACCTGTGTACCAACAAGCTATGCCTGCAGAGTGGCGCTCGAATGGATTGAGGCCGTTGAGCGCGAAACCTTCTGATGTGTACTCGCCTTCGCTGATTTCAACCTTGCCGCCCTTGCCTTCCTCAACCTTGACGGTGATGGGCGCAACCATGGCCTGGCGGGCATATTCGTCGGTGCCGGTCTGGCGGTGGTAGAACACGTACCACTGGCCGTTAATCTCGCAGATGCTGCCGTGCGTGTTACCGTCGATGGTTGCTGATGCAATTGTATCGCCCTGCTCATTCACCTCGCGGCCGCGTCCGTCGATAATGGTGCCGCCGTAGGTCCAGGGACCCATCGGATTATCGCTGTATGCATAGGCCAGAGTGTAGTTCGACAGAGGCAACCCGAACTCGCCCTCTTTCGAGAATCGGCTGTAGATGAACACGTATTTGTCTTTTATCTTACGGATTGACGAAGCCTCGAAGAAGCTGAACACGCCTTCCTGCATACGTCCTGAAACCATATCCTCAACGATTTTTGTTCCCGGTTTTACGGTTGCCATTGTGGCGGGGTCAAGTTCGGCAGCGTATGAGCGGTTGAAGCCCCAGTAGCCGTAAATCTTGCCGTCATCGTCGACAAACACGGCAGGGTCGAACGCCAGAACACCATCGGTTACATTCGGGTTCTGCTTGCTCCAGTTGCAAACCTCAAATGGTCCGTCGGGGCGCGAACTCTTGCAGACCATTCCGTTGCGGCCGCCAGCCTGATTGTTAGGGTAGAGGTAGTAGGTTTTTGAGCCGTCGGCGTTGGTTACAAGCGTAACGTCGGGTGCGAAAAGCACGTCGGCAGTGCTGTCGGGACGGAGCAGCTCACCATTGGCGTTTTTGTTGACTTTGAAAATCTCGCCGTCGTAGCGCCATTCCATCAGATTGTCGACGGGTGCCGACCAAACCACCAGCTCAAGTCCGCAGTACTCTGTAATGCGGCTGTCGTGTGAGCCGTAGATGTAAACGCGCTGCTGGCCCGGATTATCCGGATCCTCGAACACATAAGGCTCGCCATCGGGAATATGTTCCCAAAGCGGCAGAAACGGGTTGCCGGGCATTGTTAGCTCCGGCTCGGCGGTTGCAGTCGTGTTGTTGCACGATGTGCAGACTGCTGCGCCATAAGCGGTCATCAGACCTAATAAACTGTTGCGTAGTAAGTTGTGTTTCATCTTTATAGATATTATAAGTTGCTTTTTTCAAATTGGATGGCAATTTAGTTTTTTCATCGATATTCGGTACAAAAGCCACGAATAATCTTGCTGTCGGATGATTATTTATCAGTAGCCGTTTTCGATATGGTGGACGGCGAAACTTTCAATTAATTCATCATCAAGTCGGGTAACTCAATAATTGAAGATTCCAAAAACGGATTACATTTGTTGCAGACTTCGGCTTTGGTGTAAGGCGTTCTGGTAATCAGTAACTTGGCAATATTCATTATGCTAATAACAACCAGACATAAAACCGAATAGACAAATGGCAGAATTGGAATCGTATCTGTAAAGAAACAGGCTGATGGCAGAGAACTGGGAAATATACGCCGACTGGAATCCGTGGCACGGCTGCACCAAGATTAGCTCGGGGTGCAAGTATTGCTACGTGTACCGCCAGGATGAGATGTACGGCAGCGAGATATCGACTCAGGAATGTCGGAAAACCGCCAATTTCAACCTTCCTGTAAAGCGGAAGCGTGACAAGAGCTGGAAGATTGAAAGCGGGAAACTGGTTTTCACCTGCTTCACCTCCGATTTTCTGCTGAAAGACGCCGACGCGTGGCGCCCCGAATGCTGGAAGATGATGAAAGAGCGAAGCGACCTCTGGTTCTATTTCTTCACCAAACGCATCGACCGCTTTATGGAATGCATTCCCGACGACTGGGGCGACGGCTACGACAATGTGCTTGTGGGCTGTACCGTCGAGGACCAGGAAATGGCCGATTACCGCCTGCCGATATTTCTGTCGGCACCCATCAAGCATAAGAGCATTATGGTGGCGCCAATGCTCACCGATGTTGACCTCACGCCGTACCTTACCCCGCAGATTGAGGAAGTGGCCGTCAGCGGTGAGTCGGGTGTTGACGCGCGGCCCTGCAACTACGACTGGATTCTCAACGTGCGCGAACAGTGCATATCGAAAGACATCGCTTTCCGATTCCATCAGACTGGGGCGCATTTCATCAAAGACGGCAAGATGTACCGCATTCATCGGCGCTTTCAGTTAAGCCAGGCCCACAAGGCGAACATCGATTACAAAATCGGCAAATATATGGTGCCCGAAACCATCAGATTTGAATGGAAGGATGATGATTATCACGAGTGAGGGTTAAGTTTTGCTACGCCTATACGGTAAGATATAACACTTTGAAGACGACAAAAAACTTATTTGATTCCAGACTGACTACTTTTCTGCTATTTCCATTATGGAAACAACTGATAATAATACACAGATATTTTTGCTAACCGATTTAAATCCTAATGTAGCATATGTCGTTTTCTTGCCTTATCAATAATTCGCACGAACAATCGGGAAGGCTGACTAAGGCGACTAATACCGATTCTTTTCTACAATATGGAGATTGCATATGAATAAGCACTCAAATGTTTTTTTCAAGGTTCAGGCATAATATACCCTTTGTCCTCAGCCTTTTCCACAATCTTCAAAAGGCGACTACATTGTGCTGGTGATGGTAATTGTCCCCGCTCAATACAAGACGCAACACCTCTAACAAACTCACAATCACCATATGAAATGAGTTCTTCTTTCACTAAGGCAGCGTAAACATTCAGCCAATATGTTGCCCCCCAATTATATATTTCAACCGAAGCATCTATTTTTGAATTGAATTTGTGAGCACGCCGTGCGGCTTGTTCCGCCAAACGTGTTTCATCTTTTGAAATCAAAGATTGCACAAAGGCTTCTGAAAGTTCATACTCGACTGCTTTGAAGTCGTGCCAAGTACCAGCAAGACGAGAGAGGCTTCGCACAAGTCCGCCTGCAGCCTTCTCTTCAAGATATTTATGTGTGAAATATGCCAATCTCAACAACTCTGTAGCTAATTCGGGATAGATTGTTTGTTTATTCCAAATGGAGACCCAATCCAAATCAGAACCTTTAGGTATTAATGTCATTAGCTTCGCTATGGTATAAGGTGTTATTTGTGCCTTATTACCCCCTTTAGGATACCATTCTTCTTTGCTAATAAGATTATCGAGTGTGTCAAAAATTATAATTGAGCAAACACTTTTCTTAAAGAATTCATCATTAATGCTATCACGGTCCTTCTCATATATTTCGTCAATATAAGGCGCAAAAATCTTGAAATTGTCCGCTGAACTTTTACATACTTGGTCAGGATGCATAAGAATGGCATTATAGCATTTCGCCAATTTTTCTTTTGTTATGAGTTGGTTCTTCGGATGCTTCTCTTTGAACATATCTCTTTGATGTGAATTCAATTTCATCTGTTCTTGCTCCCATTTGCCACGAGAACGTTCATAGAACCAAACTGTTTGATACGGATTGCCCCCTACAGGAGGAGCCATCACCTTATGTGAAAGTTGTTCCATCTTAACATGGAAAGGATGATTTGAGAAGAAATCTGCAGGCTTTACGGCGTTTTGACTATTGGCGCATTCTGAAATGGTTTTAGTAAGCTCGTTGTAATTTTGCACTTGTTCTTCTGACATATCATCCTCCACATTCAATACAGTCAATTTCATAGGTACATAAAGTGTATCCAAGCCTTTGGAGGCTTCTTTCTTTATAATGGCACTTGCTAATGAAGCTGTTGTTTGACCACCGTTAATAATTTGTAAATCTTTAAAGTAAGTAATTTTGGTTTCATCTGATGAAAATTTAACAGATCGAGCTACGATTGCTATGCCGTTATTATAAGTGAAAAAATTTTCAGGTTCCTTCATAATGGTACTTCGAATACCCTTATTCACATTGCCGCGAAAACTTAAGAATGCTCGCACATTACCTTGAAGTAACTTACTTCCATATTTTAAGTATATGTCAGCCAAAAACTTACCTGGAACAATGCCTAAATAGGCATCATAATTACGCTGTTCTCCTAAGTCTGCCTTTAAGCAAGGAATGCCTTCACAATCAAAATCACTGGTTTCTATTTCTATTACTTCGCTAGAATTTGATATATATGATTGGAAGAAACGTTCTATAGTCCATACATTTAAGTCTACAGGGCGTTCTAAGAAATCTGGTTGTGATATATTCTTAACTTGTTTGCTTAAAGTTAGATTGGAAATAATAATAAACTTAAACCGTAATATTTCCGTTGAAGTCATTCCTTTTCCAAATTTCTTTCGAAATTCATTCGCAATATTTATAGCTGGATCCGAATCATCACAAAAGCGATTAATATCGCCTGTTACTGCCTCAACAATAAATCTTTGCATATATGACAACAACTCATCAATTCGGGTGTTTGTTAAAGTCTGAACATTGTCACGCTGATTAGTAAACTCGCTTTTTATCATTATCAATGCTCCATCTGCTTCATCATACGCATATCCATCAAAAGCAAGGATTTGCTTTTTGGCATTTCTAATTTCAACAGACAACGGAAATGGGTCATTTATTTCTCCCATTTCTTCAAGTTCTGTCAAAACGTGTTCAATAAAATACCTTTCTGGATCGGTCCCTTCATGCTCCGCATTGAATCTAATATCATCAATAAACTGTTGACGAAATTCTTCTATTTCCATATTAACCGAGTTTAAAACGTTCTAATTCGGACAATAACAACTCATATTGAACTTTTGTAATAGCTTCTGGCAATATGTCTCGTCGCATCCGAGGAAAAGTCTTATTACCAACTTTATACGTATGTTTTGTTCTCAAAACAAATACATTATTATCATTTTCATTTGAAAAGTCGAATCCATAAAGTTGCAACTTGTTCATAAACGTCTCTCTTTGAACTGTGTTTGTCAACAAAGCAATAATATCATTAACAAGTTGATTGATTCTAATTCCATCAAAAGATGGACTCATTTTCTCCAATTCATAAACGACTAAATAACCATCTATATCACTATCTAATTGTTCAATGGACGAGATACGGACTGTTTCTTTTCCAAAGTTGATAGTTTTAATTTCAAACCAATCCTTTTTATCAGAGAAATCTTTGTGTGTTTTCTCTGGTCCCATCCAACTCTGAAGAGCAGTATCAATACCTCTTTCTGGTATCATGTAATCTTTAAGGAATAGTAGTTCGCCTATTAATCCCATTATTTCTGCTTCGGCCATACGTGCATTATCCGGTCGGAAGAGTTGTCTCCATGAGTAATAACGAGAACGCAAAGTATGATATGCCGTTTCGTCATCAGTTAATACTTTAACAGAATCAAAAAGATCCTGACAAAAAGTGCAAAAATACTCCAGTAAGTCATTATTCTCCAATGAGAAGCGTAAAGTTAACAAATCCTCGTCTGCATATTGTTCCACAGCAATGACATCTGAGCTGGAAATCCTAATCGGTTTATACTTCCCCCTAAAATCAAATGAATATCGAGCATCATCATCTCGGCCTATATATAAACTTAGATAACGATTTTCTCCAAAGCGAATAAAATTGCGACTTGGAAAATCACCACGGAATATCTTATATATTTCATTATTCCTCATCATCTTCCTCTTCGGGTTCTTCCCCCTCAATATTAAGTTGTTGAAAAATCTTGTTGACCTGATATTTAATAGCCTTACCTTCATCTTTTATGCCTGGAAAACCCGCAGCAAAAGCAACAATACTGTCTTTCCCCAATGCCTTTCTATAGTTTGTTAAATATGTTTTTTCTTCTTTAGTCTCGTTTTTGCTATTGTCTGGTTCTTGCGGTTTTATGAACATAATTATAAGAATCGGATTTCGTTTGGGAAGAAATCTAAAATAGGCTCTAACAGGAATTTCTCTTCCTTCTGTTTTTTCATCATCTTCTTTCCATAATTTTCGTTGCTCTAATTCTGCTTTTTTAATGTCTTCTTCAGAAAGCGCAAATTGCCCCTCCATATTTCCCGTTAAAACACGACGACGAGAACTAATCTGGATAATATTACGATTGGTGTCACAAATGGAACGTAACATGCATTTTATCGGAGGAAGGCCATCTATGTCATATGTTTCTTCGGATTTGCCACTTTCAAATACAATACTCCACCAATTCATTCCTTCAGTTTCTTCATTTTCCAAAAAATCAATAATATTTTTTGCGTCAAACCGAGGATTGGCCATAGAGTATTTGATATCGCGTAAGAATTTAATTACAATGTCTTTGGGGACATCAGCGAAATAGCGAGAACTACCATCAGAATGGTCATCCACGTTCTTATTAGCTTTTTTGTAATCAGCATATTTAAGTTTATAACCCTGACTGAAAAGATTGGCCACAAGCTCCCGTACTTTTTTTGTGTTGATTCTATTATGCTCGATGTTTGATGTTATATATGGAGTATCATAAATGTTGCCATAGAATGTTTCCATAACATCCTTACTTGCAGCTGTTCTCATTTTGTTAGAAGCTGTAATCTGCAACTCGTCGCAATTGTCTCGAACCTTAATGCCAAAATCTTTAGGAGTCAGCCTTTGGTCAAACATTTCACGAATGTCGTTTTTCAACTCTGCCGATGCACGTGCAACTTCGGCATACCATAATGCACTGGTTTTGCTGGTCCATATTTGAAATATGTCCTCGTAACCTCCACGATAGCCAAACCAACGCCCCATCTGCATCAAGACATCAAATGTGGCTGTATTACGATAAAAATAGCTAATCATTAAGCCCTCCAATGTCAAACCTCGTGAAAGAGCAAGTCCTCCTATGGCAATAACGCGCATATCAGGATTATCCTTATAATTCAGAGAATCACTTTGCTTAGAAGCATTAACCATCTTTATCTCAATCTTTTCCATCGCATTCAAAAGCATTGTTTTTTGCGAAACGCGTTCAAATGTTATATCTTCAACATTGCCAAAATGCTTTTCCCAAATAACTTGCAGTTCTTTATAAAGTGGTAAATGTTTATTCTTACTATTGTCATCACTGAAATTCACACGTATGTCGTTGTAAATGTCTTCGAACCATTTAGCGACTTTTTCAGTAATAATTTTCTGAACGTGAATGAATCTTGACATATTCACCAACATGCTGCGTGGCTTATCTCCTTGGCCTCGCGCATCACGTATGACATTTGCCAAACAAAAACATATAACAGCTTCGCGAAGCGAATCAGGCAATATGCCGTTCCATTCTTTTTTGTGTTTATAGTAGAATTGACCAGAATTTAATACTTCGGGGCAGTTTTGGCTAAGTTCTCGATATTCATCAGATGTGTAATCTGGCTCTGTCAAATCATTAATGTAACGCAGATTCCCATAAAATTGTCCTTCTGGGAAAAATATTTTATCTGCTCCGACATAATTAGATGGAGCTTCTAACGCATAAATAAAATGTTCAGGAAAAAGGTCTGCATGCTGCATGTCATTTACTGAATCCGGATCAATGAATACATTCGCAAAAGGTGTAGCTGTAAATCCCACATAAGTAGCATTCTTGAATAGATTGCATATTTTGCGGATTATATTGTTTGTTTTGGTCGGATTGGTTTCTTCTTTCCTTGTATTTACAGACGCATTATCAGCTTCGTCATCAACAAGCAACATTGGGACATCTACATAGCCTTTAACGGGATCAATATTCTGTTCCTTCAACCAATTGTATAGTCTTTCCAAAACAGATACGTTTTTCTTCACTACAAAAAGTACCAATGAGTTACTGGCCAACGACATTGTTATCTTGTTGCAATTACCAACAAAATCATTCCATGTGGATGTAACAGATGTTGCCTTGATAGGCTTGTTATCTAATCCTACGCCAACTCGTGGATATTTATCAAAATTACCTTCCTTTTTTAAAGTGATTCCAACAATACCTTCATCAATTCTCACTTGAGTTTGTTGCCGAAGACTTTCTGTTATGCCAGCCAGTAGAATAACGACCTTATAACCAGCATCTGCCGCTTTACAAATCAATCCTGTATATGTGGCGGTTTTACCAGATTGAACATCTCCGATAATAAGCCCCCGACGAAGACGTTTCCCTTCAAACTTTTCATTAGGGTTTCCCAAACAGTTCATGATGTCAGGCAACGTATCGTCTTCCAATCGGTTGATGCTTGCTCGACTAATAGTTGTATTGTTGATGAGATGATTCTTGTAACGAGGCCAAAAGAATGCATCGCTAATATTCATATTGGAATACCAATCGCGACTTTCATCATAATTGTTGTATATGGCATGACCTTTAGGATGAACAATCTTGAATTCATATTCGATATCTACAAATAATCTATCTCTTGTTTCTTTATCACAAGGCAACTGTGAGATTTTTATGGCATCATCAATGAATGAGTCAATATCCTCTAATTTTAGTTCTTTACCACTAATCTTTGCGACATCAATTAAATTCTTGACTATTTGTCCAAGCAAACTATATGATTTTTCGTCTATCATGATGACATAAAATATTGAAGGAGTTTTGTTTTAACATCTGGATAATTACAAAGTGGCTCGGATTTCATTATCTCTTCGATGATTGTTTCTGCGCCATCATTGCGCACTTGCATCAAAGCAGAGACTAATGATACCCCGATTTGGTATACATCGTCCACGCGGTTGTCCGTATTGTCCTCTAGAGCAATCGCTTCATTACTTTTGTCAATGTATAATTGCTGAATAGGAATATTTTTCTCGATTTCTGACAAGAGCATTTCCAAATAACCATAATCCTCATCACTCATTTTGTCACGGACAAATTGGAAAAGTTTGCTTTCTCGATTAATCTGATAAAAGAACGTGTTATTCCGACCTTCTTTACGATCCCATATATAATCTATGTCATCGTTAATCTTTTTAGAACGCCCTCTGTAGTTTTGTTGACGAGTAGAAAATTCCAAAGCTTCTTCAATTGCTTTCTTTAGCCTATTAAGAATTTGTTTGGGAATAGATGCTTGTTGCTTTTTAATATCAATCGACCAAATATCATCGAGCGAATTAGGAATGTCAACTCGAATACGGACATTCTTGGTTAATTCTGCAGGTTGCTTTATTCCAAACCATTTCCCCCAAATAATCAATCTTTTATTTCTGTAGATATAAAAGCCTTGCTTAGAACGCATATTATCTAAGCCTCCCACGAGTCGCTTATCTTTAGTGCTTAATTCAGTTGCAAACGGCAGAATAAATGGACGAACGTGAATATAACGTTCAATTCCATCACTATCTTTTACGTCTAATATGATTTCTTTCTTGCGCGTTGTCTTTGGATGTAATTCAAGGAATGGGTCTAAAGGCTTTATATCTAACTTATTAATGAAAATATGTAATCGTGCATTACCCGTTTCGGAAATGAAGCGATGAAAAATAAGTGACAATGAATTTTCCAAAGACAAGCAATACTCTTTTAATGTTGAAAATACTTGTCCTCCACTTGATTTTGATATTACATCAAAGTCTTGCCATACTACCAATGTCCCTTTTTTCTGTGATTTAAGGTTTTCAATATATGGGAGAGCATCTATTTCGGATTCATTGAGTTCTTGAATCGTCCAATCCTGTGTTTCAAGAATATGTTTGTAATCCCAAGTATAGCTATTAAGTGATTTGCCATCGAAACTGATTACAGTCAAACATCGACATTGCGACAATGAGGCAGATTTCATCCCCATTCCGAATCGGCCTAAATCATCTTCGTTACGTTCTTCATCAGCAGAGTTACTTCCATATCTCATCGCTTCAAATAACACGTCAGCGGACATTCCATCTCCATCATCAAGAATACCCAGAGCCAATTCATCCATTGGACTTGTTGGAAATAAGATATGAACGTTTTGCGCATGTGCACTAATACTATTATCAATCACATCAGCCACGGCGGACTCAAAAGAATAGCCCATTGACCGAAGTGATTTCATAAGTGTTGAAGCCTTCGGAATGTGTATTTTATCAGTGCTCATGCTCTTTCGTCAGTTTTACTATTTGCTGAAATACTGCCTTTGATAGTAGCGGAGGCACTGCATTCCCGATTTGTTGCTGAATGTGCGTTAATGTACCATCAAATACAAATGAATCAGGGAAGCTTTGAAGGCGGGCTGCTTCTCTTACAGAAATACCCCTATCTTCCCATGGGTGTATCAACATACTTTTTCTATAATTGGAAATCACAACTGATGGTTGATCCTCCCTTAAGCGTTTATAAATGCCACTATGGCAACGATTTTTATCCGCATAGTTTTGCATTAAAGAATCTGGTATCGCACGCCAGTTTTGCCCCTGTCCAATATATTTATATCGCTCTATTACCAAATCATTATTTCGTGAAACAAAGTTTTGACGTGCCTTATCAGACCCCTTTCGCATTAACCTTGCGTATTCGCTGGCATCTTTAAAAGATTGAGTGTATGAAGCTTCTTCCAATAATTCTCCATTTTTTAATGATGGCAAATCACTTATTGCTTCTTTTACTGAAATTTTAGATGGATATTTTTCGGGGAATTTGTAGTCAATTCCTAATCTATTACCAACCAAAAAGAACCGATTTCGATTTTGAGGAACACCGTAATCAGAAGCCCAAAGTATATCTGATGTGATGTTGTCGTATCCTTTAATGGCGCGAAACTGATCTTCAATCATTGTACGAGTTTTACCCTCGTTTATATTCGTTATTCCCCATACATTTTCAAGAACGAACCATTCGGGTCTGATTTCTTTAACAAAGCGGACAAATTCTTGAAATAAGAAATTCTTCGCGTTTTCCATGTTGCGTGTTCTTGTATTTGATAACGAAAATCCTTGACATGGAGGGCCTCCCATTATTACAAAGACCGTTTTCTTGTCGTTTAATAATGCTTTGGGTTCTATATCTTTAATATCACATTGTAGTACATTCGCATCCTTATGATTTCGTTTAAAAGTTTTTGCCGCATTTGGATCAATTTCTATGGCATCACTTATATTTATTCCAGCCATTTCTGCACCTAAACTTAAACCTCCTGCACCAGAAAATATGTCTATTCCGTATAACATTTTATTAATCTTTAAGTATTTGCTTTCCTCATTTCATAAAGTCAAAAAAAAGCTTCTGTTGACACTTTAATGTATGTAACTGCCACAAGTGCTAAAATGGCACAAGTGGCGAAAAACAAATGTAGGGAAATTTGGTAAAGATTGTAGTGTCGGCGTTTTTTATTCAAGTGACAGTTTTCCATTTTTTTACCGAACTTGTCCTATACTTGTCTTGTCAGATTGTCAAATCGTGCAGTTGGCAACAGCACAAATAATCAGTTTTTCATAGAAAAGTGTCATCAAAAAAGGCCATCCTTAACCAACGGTTTATTTTACTGACAATCGAAACAGTTACGCATTTCTATTGTACCATTTGAAAATTTTTTGTTGTGCCATAGCCGACAGACAAGCCCAGCAAAATCAAAAAATCATATTACCTTTTCTGTCGTTTAACGTAACTTTCTGTTGCATAAAGCGGAATATTTTCCATCCATTGCTGGTCGATGTATGGTTTCATTGAGATGCGCAAGGCTTTGAGCGATTTATCTCTAAACTCTTGATTTATAAAGGTTGATAGCGATTTACTCTTTACATTTTCCTCGGCTTTCACTTCAACAGGCACAACCCGTTCGGCTGTTTGGTATAGAAAATCAACTTCCATTGTCGATTTATCTTTGGAATAATAGTAAACAGTCTGTCCGTCAACCGATTTAAGTTGTTGAAGAACAAAGTTTTCCGAGAACGCACCTTTGAACTCCACGAACGCATTCTCCCCCAATAGCATCGAATTCGGACTGGTTTCGGCCATACACGCCAGCAATCCGCAATCGAACAGATAGAGTTTGAAAGCATCGTGGTCGGCGTAGAATTTCAGCGGTAGCGATGGCTCTCGCACACGCTCCACCTTATAGACAAGCCCCGCATCGACAAGCCATTGTATGGAATCCTCGTAGGTAGCCGCCCTTGCTCCCTTACGGACCGCCCCGAAAATGAATTTCTTGTTCTCGCGGGCCAATTGGGCTGGTATGCTGTTCCAAACTTGATGGATGTTAACAGCCTGTGTTTTAGTATGTTTGGCGATATCACGCTCGTATGCGTCGAGAATCTCACTCTGAACGGCACGCACTTTTGCCACATCGCCAGTCTCGATGTATGTTTTTACGGCTTCGGGCATTCCGCCTGTGAAGTAATATTGCCGAAGCAACTCTGTAAAATCCTCATTCATAGCCTTCATCGAGTCCCATTGCAACTGGTTGAGCACTTCAACCAAACCATTCCGATTTTTTGCCATCAGAAATTCCAAAAAGGTCATCGGGAACATTTTCAGTGTATTAACCTTGCCAACTGGATACGACTCATCGCTGCGCAACGAGATACCCAATAGTGAACCCGCCGCCACTACGTGAAGCAGTGGCATATCCTCACAAAAATATTTCAGCGAGGCAATACCGTTATGGACCTCTTGAATCTCGTCGAACACCAACAATGTTTGGCCTGGCACTATGTGTGTGTCATAGAAACGCTCCAGTTCGGTAACGATTCTTTCTGTCATTAAATCACGGAACAAATTGTTAGTGAACTCGTTTTGATGGCAATTCACATACACCACGTTCTTAAATTCCTGTGCGCCGAAATCCTTCAGGATATATGTTTTTCCAACCTGACGGGCCCCCAACAATATTAAGGGCTTTCTGTCCGCCGAGTCCCTCCAAGCAACCAAATCATTGTAAATGAAACGTTTCATTGTAATTCAGATATAATTGTTTATACAAAATTACACTTTTTCGGGGGAATAATTACAAAAACTTACACTTTTTCGGGGGAATAATTTCAAAAATTTACACTTTTTCGGGGGAATGAAAGATACCCACTGTGTGTGAAATCGTTTTTTAGCAGTTTTATTCAGATTAGTCTTGTGGCAAACAAAAAAGGCCATCCTCAACGGATAGCCTTTTTAATTAATCTTTCAAGCAACCTATTGGCACTATCATAACTCCATCGGAGCGTTGGTACGCATACGAGCCCGTGGCGGTCAGCACCATCAGGAAAGACGGTGATTTCATTCTTTCGGTATCTATTTTACCAGCCAGTCTTTTGAGTGTCTTAACGCCTTCTTCAATCAAGGTTTCGCCACCCAATTTAACCTCAACCAGTCCGTATCGTCCGTCACGCAAATGCACCACAGCGTCGCACTCCAAGCCGTTGTTGTCGCGATAATGGAACACTTCGCCGTCGAGAGCGTCGGCGTAAACCCGCAAATCGCGTACAGCCATAGTTTCAAATAGCAATCCGAAGGTGTTAAGGTCGTTCATCAGGTCTTTCGGCCCAATTCCCAAAGCGGCCGTTGCCACCGATGGGTCAACAAAATAGCGTGTGTCGGAAGTGCGAATGGCTGTTTTGCTCCGCAGATTGGGATTCCAAGCAGGCATATCCTCAATGACAAAAATCTTTTTCAGTGCCGAAATGTACGACACGATAGTGTTCTCGCTCATTGTCTCCTTATTGGAACCTGACAAATCAGCGCGTATGGTGCCTACAGATACTTGTCCGCCTTGGTGGCGGGCATAGCAGCGAAGCAGCCTGTGCGTAAATGCCGCATCGCGGTTAACGCCATCAACTCGCGAGATATCGCTCTTGCAAACAGCGTCAACATAATTCGAAGCCAGCTTCAACGCCACTTTACTTTCCAACCCAATCACGCCAGGCCAGCCTCCACGGCAAAGCAGATATGCTATCTCTTCAAGCGATTGGTCCAGTGCAATCGCAGCCTTATCGGATCCTTCGAACAGGTTCCGTAAACTGATTGCGCCATTCGACTCACCCGATTCCCATAAGCTCATCGGGCGCATTGTCAGCCAGGCAAAACGCCCAACGCCCGAATGGCTTATTTTGCTTTTGTCGGCAGGCACGGCCGAGCCTGTGAAAATATACAGACCGCGTTCTTTGCTGCGGTCAACTGCAAAGCGCGCGGCATCCCACAGTTGTGGCGCCAATTGCCACTCGTCCAAAAGGCGGGGAGCGTCGCCTTCCAAAAGCAAACCGGGATTGTTTTCCGCCATCAGCAAGTAATCTTTACGCTTTCGCGGATCATCCAAATACAGCACGCTATGGGCTGCCTGTTCGGCTGTGGTTGTTTTTCCGCACCATTTGGGGCCTTCAACAACTACAACTCCGGCGGCTTTCAGTTGCTCTTTCAGCAGATTATCGGCAATTCTAAATCTATACATTTTTCACTGCGTTTTTATCATTTTTTCTC
The DNA here is from genome assembly GCA_017650325.1 of Salinivirgaceae bacterium. GTDB lineage: Bacteria > Bacteroidota > Bacteroidia > Bacteroidales > SZUA-534 > RUG13583. The sequence goes on from JAGCFC010000121.1 coordinate 26,399, forward strand.
TCTCGCTACAAAGATAATTCTTTTTGCTGATAATCAAAATAGTTACGCATTTTTATTGTGGCATTTGAAGATTTTTTATTGTGCTATTTGAAGATTTTTTGTTGTGCCATTTGAAGATTTTTTATTGTGGCGTTTGAAGTTTTTTTTATTGTGCAATTTGGAGATTTTGTTTGCACTTTTTCGGGAGGGGGGATAATCACAAAGCTAACAACGGCGTGTAAAATCAGTTTTATTCAGATTAGTCTTTGGCAAATAAAAAAGGCCATCCTCATCGGATAGCCTTTTAATAATTTATTGAACACCAACAAACTAATCCTTATCCCAAAAATCCGCATTGCTTATGCCGAACTCCTGCGGGTGGAAAACAGGTTCGCGGCCTTCTTTTTTCTGTCGTTCGTAATCTTTGAGCGCACGCAACGCCTGCGATGACAGCAGCAGTATGGCAATAATATTTATCCAGGCCATCAGCCCCACACCAATATCGCCCAATGTCCACACCGAGCCGCTTCCCGACAAAGAGCCGGCAAACACCGTCAGAACAGTGACGCCGCGCAGTATCCAGATAATCGCACGCTCGCCTTTATCGCTGGCCACATAACCTTTTTCTGATAATTCGGGGCGATTCCTGCGGCGACGCCAACGGCTGAACAGATAAACTAGGTTGGTCTCGGCGTAATAGTAATAGGCCATAATGGTTGTGAAAACAAAAAAGAAGAGCGCCACCGAAACAATTATGTCGCCTGCTTGCGGCCCGACAACGGTGCCCAATGCCGATGATGTGTAAAATACTCCCGGCTCGCCTGTTGGGGCATTGGCGTTTTGTTGAAGATAGGTAACGATGGTTTCGCCTGTGGGCGCAGTCTGCACATTGTCGATGATGTTGTACGTTTTGCACGCCAGAATCATCAATGCCGTGGCGGTGCAGACAAGCAGCGTATCAATATAAACCGAAAACGCCTGCACAAATCCTTGTTTGACTGGGTGATTCACCGTTGCGGCCGCGGCAATTATCGGCCCGGTGCCTTGCCCGGCCTCGTTGCTGAAAATTCCACGTTTCACACCCATTGCTATTGTTGTGCCAAATATGGCGCCACCAACCTCGTCAACTCCCACAGCACCTCGCAACATCTGAATAAACATATCGGGGACGATATCGTAATTGACAGCGAGAACCACTATTGAAAGGACTATGTAAATAAAAGCCATAAACGGCGCAACTATCTGTGCCACATGGGCAATCCGCTTCACGCCTCCAATAATGACCAACGCTATCAGCAGAGCCACCACTGCACCGATAATCCACGGCTCGATGCCAAACGTGCGCGCGCATGAAATGGCCACACCGTTGCACTGAAGCGGCGGCAGGCACACACCGCAAGCCAATGCCGTGAACACAGCAAACAGGCAGGCGAAAAACGTGCTGTGCAGCCCCTTTTCGATATAATATGCCGGACCACCGCGGAACTGTCCGTTGTGCTTCTCCTTGTAGATTTGCGCCAGTGTGGCCTCGGCAAAGGCCGTGCCCGCGCCGAAAAAGGCGATAATCCACATCCAGACAATGGCTCCGGGACCGCCAAAACCGATGGCCGTGGCAACGCCGACAATATTGCCCGTTCCCACGCGTCCCGACAACGCCAGCGCGAAAGCCTGAAACGAAGAAATGCCCACTCGCTTCTTGCCATTGTTGGCTGCGCCGAAAAGCAGACGGAACATCTCGCCAAACCGCCGCACCTGAACAAAGCGTGTGCGCAAACTGAAATATAGTCCCGCAGCCAGACATAAAACCACCAGCGCAGGACACCAAACCAAACCATTTATAAAAGATACCGCCGAGGCGAACCAATCACCTATGTGGTAGAAAAAACTGCTCAAAACGCAACCAGATTTTTAGATTTCACTTTATGCGCGTCAACTAAATGCATTGTTAAACACACACTTACATTCTAAATTTTGCGGCGCAAGATAGTTTTTTTCTGTTTTTCAGCAGAACAATTATTTTCACTTTTGATTAGTCAAAAAATTGATTGCAAAATCGGCAAATATATGGTGCCCGAAACCATCAGGTTTGACTGGAAGGATGATGACTATCACGAGTGAGAGGATGCGAATCGCACGACATTCGCTGCAAATTTTGAAGGAAATGTTGGTAAGATTCGCTTCAATTGCAAGAATACCAGTTATGTTTTGGGGAAGATAGGTAAGGCGGGGACAATAAATAAAAAGCCAACAAAACGGGCGGAATCGATGATTTTTTAGCCGATTCCGCCCTGATTGTGCTTGCTTATTTTCTAATCTAACGGGGCTGGCTCATCGTCTTCAATACTTCCTACGGGCGAAGCATCAAAAACCAAAAATATTTCAAGGAAAGCAGTCTCGCGGTAGAAATAGTTGGGGTCGTCGGTCTGTTTGTCCTCCCAAGTTCACAAACTGTAGTATCACTACATATCAAGCGATTTGCGAAGAATATTTCCTTTGTACTAATTAAACAATAGAAAATTATTGCCTAGTGAAAACTATTTACGCTGTTTAACCTCATTCCAAAAATTATAAAATTGTGATTTACAATCATCTTCAGCGCCAAGAATCTCATTGATTTCGTATTTAAGTCCATACGAAATTGTTGAAGCTTGTTTTGTCTTACCATCACTATGAATTTTTATAATATCATACTTTACCAACAAGGGTATAATTTCATCTATAACCATTTTAGGATTACTAGATATATAAGAACCTTCCTCTATGTTCTTTTTATAAATCCAAGAAACTTTGGAATACTTATTAATTAATTTTTTTACAGTCTTATAAAAATCTGTAGGTTCATATCCCGAATTAGCATCAGACATTATACTAATAATATTTGTTTTTATGCCATAAGCATTTAGCAACTTGTCAATTTGCGTAGGAGAATATTCCGAATCATAATTTATTCCGTCTGACGAATACGAAATGCTTTTTATATCACAGCTTTCAGTAATAATGACATTGTTGAATCTATTTTTCCTTCCATTAATCTTTAAACCGCTAAATGAGCAGTTTTCAAACTTAATATTAACTAGTTCTGTCTTCCTATAACTAATGTTAGTAAACGTGCATTTATTAAACACAATATTTTGAATTTTCTTATTTTCAAATACTAAACTAGAGAAAATGACATCGGATATTTCTATGGTCTCTGTATTTTGAATATTGTCCAAAACATACGGGATGATTGTTCCAACATTTGGTTGCACGTATGTAGGTTTCCATTCCTTTTGGATTATTGCGGTCAGCAATCCCTTAACTACACTAATTTTAGAACCATTATCAATATTTTTCGCCAAATAATCTGCTACGGTATCTGGTAATTGTGCAGTGTTTAAAAATGCGCTTACATAACTCCATTGCCCTGTTCTAACAGCATCATCTATTTGACCGCTTAATGCAATAGCAAGAAAATAGTTTTTAAACTCCTCGTGATCAAATTTACGATCATTATCATTTGTATTAATTAGCAATGCATAAGAATCTACCATCCTTAAAACTTTGTGCTTGATATCTTCACTTATTTTCCATTCTTCCATAAGAATAGTCAGCAATAATTGAATACTCTCTTTTGAAAGGAAATCCTTTTTATTATTCCACATTTCCTCCGCGACAGTAGCTAAAAATTGCCTATGTTGTCCAAAGGTTAAATACGGTTCCCCCGTTATATTATCATTCGCATTATTTGAAAATTTTTCAACCTCTCGTCGAATAAAAGCGTCTATTATTTCATTAATAGTATCTAAGTGATTGTCTGATTTCTTTACGAAATCAACTGGACTGATACTATCGTCATACGAAAATTGAACTAATTTCGTAAAAAGGTATGGCCTTGCTAATAACGGGTTCTTGGGATTAAGTATTTTAGCTAATTCTTCATAGTCATTTTCGCTATATGCATATTCATCAAGATATTTAACACATTGTTCTTTTTCCCAATTTTTTATTTTTATCTCATTGAACATACAAGAATCTCCACTATCAATATAATTATGTAGAATCCTTGTTTGTTGAATATAGTTTTGGGTATCAAAGAAAGTACGACGTGATGCCGCAATTAGCGCGCCATTGCCATCCATCTGAGATACAAAACTTGACAACGAGCCAAGAGCTTTTTCGCCTCCTATTTCCACAGCCAACTCATCGAAACCATCTATTCCTAAAACAACGAGTTTATGCTTTACCAACGTCAAAATTGTAGAATAATAGATTCCTCTTACTCGCAACTCCACCAATTCAAACATAATGGCCTCATTAAGTCTGACTAACTCACGACCATGCAAATCAATGTGTAAAAAAACATATTTACTTTTATGATCTAAAAACTCTTTTGCTTTTTTATATTGAAACTGCCTCAATAACATTGATTTACCGTATCCGGCATCCGCGGTAACGAAACAAATTTTAGTACCAGAATAATTACCGCTAATCTCTTTTTCCAATATATCTAGAGACGTTCCTTCTGTACATTCACCAATTTCATTGTATAATATCGATTGAGAATCCACGAAATGAGACTCTACGTTGTACTTTTGTATTATTTTATCAGCCAAACAACTTAATTCTGCCAAAACCTCTCTCAAATATTTGGGGTATGGTACAAAGTTGGCACCATCATTAACCATTATCGTTCCCGTATCAACATCTTCAGATACATTTATAGAAATATCTTTTCCATTTCTACAGAACATAATATCTCCTGTATTGGAATCTGCAATCACTTCATACTCATCATCTGCAAATGACTGAATATCTTTGACAATATCATTAAATCTATTTTTATTCATATTTCAGATATTTTGATATTTGGGTTAAACTTATACAGATAATTTGAATAATCCGTCAAACTTCTACTTTGCCGTGTTAATTCAGAATCGTCTAGATGGACATTGTTGTTAATTGCTTGTCTTGTTCTAATTTTCAAATTTAGCACGACTTCGCTATGTTTGATACTGCATAAAACAATCCCAGGAAACAAGTCAACGTCATTTGACAAAACATAAATAACTTTTGTTTTTTCATCCTCACCATAAGTCAAAATATCGCAAACCATAATACTATCAACCATCTTTTGCTCAATACGATAAAAAACAGCATTAGTGTTCTGACAATTTGAAATATGACAAATTTTACTGCGTTTTTTGGTAAACTTTTTCAAAATGTTAACAGGACAAACATCTTTATTATCATCCTTCTCACATTCTATTCGACTAATATTAGAAGTGTTAACTACCAACTGAGGAAGTCCTTCTTTTTCTCTACAAGTATTATCCCAAACGCCATCAACTCCAAACATTTGGTCCGCGATTTCAAGGGTTCCACTAATAGTTTTATTTCCATTGGGTACAGGAAACAAATCTACAGATACAGCACTTAACTTTTGTTGTATTCTAGACCCTTTGTTTGTCAATCCATTTTTGTCATACCAACCACCGTAAGCTCTCATAACAATATGTTCCACCGAATTATAATCACTTTTAATTTCATTAATAATTTCGGTTAACAATGATTGAACATTACTTCCATCTTCACTATCATCCTGCTTAAAAATATTGTTATAATCAATTATTACAACTGCCGTATCTTTCATTTTCTTGTAATTATCATTTTTAATACTTCTGCTTCCCTGGTATAACTCCTCTCACCCCGCCTTTCGGGTTCTCAACATCGCCTTTATAGCGCGGAATCAGGTGAATGTGAACGTGAAAAACGCTTTGCCCTGCGGCCTCGCCAACGTTTATACCCACGTTGAAGCCATCGGGGTGAAAACGCTCCGCCAACAGTTTTTTGCAATGGTTCACCAAAAGCCACAAGGCTCGCTGTTCACGTGTTGTTAAGTCGAAATAACTGGCAACGTGGCGTTTGGGGATAATCAACGTGTGGCCTTTGCTCACTGGGTAGCCGTCGAAAAAGGCCACGGCGGTGGCGGTCTCGCTCAACAATTCCACTTTCGGATTCAGATTGCAGAATGGGCAACCTTGGGCAATCTCATATTTCTTTTTGTAGTCGGTCTTGTTGAAGTGCTTGTACTCGTAGATTTCGCAATTCTCGTTTGCATATACGCTTTTGTACGGCAGCACGACATTACACTGATAGGTGGGTTGCTTATGTACAAAATGCGTGCGGAATCCTTCGCTTTTCAAATCGCGGCGGACTGCGAAATAGGCGGTTCCCGTTGGTTTGAGCAGTTCTGAAACCGACATCAGCACTTCGGCCTGCTCTTCGGGTTCAAGAACATTGAGTACGTAATTGCAAATTATTGTGTCAAAGCGTTTTGTCGGGTACTCGGGGCGGTAATAGTTGTCGTAACCAACAATATTGTAGCCTTCTTTCTGAAGTTGGTCGGTGTCGAATCCAAAACCACAGCCGAAATCAAGAATCTCGCCTTTCAAAAGGTTGTTTTGTTCCAGCCAACGTGTTGGAAACGAATATGTTGTGCGCTCTTTGGCCGTCAAATGTGGGTTGTTCTTTATCTTTTTCATCGCTCCCAATATTTAAAGCCCATATTTTCAGCAATCTGCGCCAATGGCGAGAATGTCTTTTGAAAAACATTGCAAAAATCATCGTCTGACATACGAACCAATTCACCAACAGAATCATATACAGTAAGATAATCTTCGAGAATCTTGTTGTTAGGATTCTTCGGATAGATTGTTTTCAACGCCTTATGGTGCAACTCTGCATACGGCTTCAGGTAAACATCCAACGGCGGCAGATTGTTGCTTTTCGACGAATTAATGCTTGAATCGGCTGGCAACAAATTCCATAACAGATTGTGCGACACAAAACTCCACGGGACAAAATGGTCTAAATCATAACCTTTCGCAACCAACAGATTGTTGGTATAAATGCAGCGAATTGAACCAACTGTTTCAATATACGAATCCCAAAATTTGTGCTGCTGCATCAGCGAATCTCGCAAAATCGGCTTTATCAATTTTGACGGCACATCAGGCACATTCGGGTTGCGTTTTTGAAGAAATTCCGTCAGATTCCAAAATGCGAAATCTTGCAAAATGCGATAGTGTTCGGAAAGATAGTCAATCCATTTCGGGTTCACCTCAACAAAGTCGCCATTTATCGCATAAAGGCTCTCGTTTTCAAACCGTTGCGACCGCAAAACCACATCCTTGTCGGTAGTGTACTTTATCCACGGCGACAAAAAGCGATAAGGTACATTCAACGTGAACACCCGCAAAAGACTTTTAACCCGATTATTATCAATATTATCTATCAGTAATTGCTTGATTTTCTTTTTGTCGGCATCTATCGGAATATTCAACTCCTTCTGTAAGGCCAACGACTGAACATACAATGAATCTGATTTGCCGAACGAAAGTTTGAAATAGTGAATCGGATACCACGATTCTGCCGCCATTCCTGCAATGATTTCCCAAAACGTAATCCTTGTTCGTCGCTCTTTTACAACGATTTCCAATATTGCCAAAAACCAGTAGAACTTGTACGTTGCGCTGGTGTTGCTGAATATCGCCGCAAGACTGGAAATGGGAAGCTTATGATTGTCTGGTAAAATCATTTGAGTGCAAATTATATTGGCATTTCCTGAACAACTTTGCCGTTGATTAATTTGCCATTCTTATGTTTATTGCGCTTAACACCATCACTTCCCCACGTTCCCCACTGTTTAAAGAAAAAGGCTGCGCCTTGTGCTTCTGTTTGTTGCTTAATATTCAACACCCAGTCCTCTTTCATTGGTCGTGCTTGCGGACCGCTTTCCCCACCAACAATTACCCAATCAATATTATTCAGATTCAATTTTCCCAAATCTTCAATCAAAGGCTCACACGAGAGGAACCGTATAGGCGCATCTAACACTCTTAAGCAATCAATACGTGATTTTGACGTTTGCGCCTCCACCGTAACACCAAGCCATACATTTTCGGGAACATTATGTGTTAAAAAATATTCTGCCATACGCTCTGCTCGTTTAGTCAACAACTGATACCTATGCTGTGGTGTACGCTTTATAGTATTCATCACTTTATCAATGAATACAAAAGGAACATCCTTGTGGAACAAATCACTCATAGAGCAAACAAAAATGGTATGCGGATGTTGCCATTCCAAAGGCTCTTCAAGGCAATCTTCGTGCAGAGTTACTTGAAACCCGTTTGCGTATTTATCAAGTCCCATTGCATTTAATCTGCGAGACATCACCTCCGCATAGCAATGTGCGCACCCTTGTGATATTTTTGTACACCCAGTAATGGGATTCCAAGTTTTATCAGTCCATTCTATTTTCGTGGTTTTCACTTCTTTACTATTTTATATATTACTATTCTATTCTTCTTGTACACTTGTTCATAATTAATCAATGGGGATTTTTCATTATAATCAATTATACCTTCTTTTTTCATTTGTTTTATTTTGTCTGAAGAGTGCGTAGGCAAATGCCCACATTCTAAAGTATAATCATAAACTTCTTTATTTGTGCGAAGGATTCCTTGAATGAGTTTTTCTTGTAATTCATTTTGGAAACGCTCTATTTTTGTTGGAAGTTTTCCGTCAAACAAACTTAACTGGACTTTTTTAAGGTCATCATCAATATCAAAATTTGCCTCTCCGTTTATATTGTTTTTATCCCAAGCCGTTTTTAAAAACTTGTCAACAGCTCGTGGATGTTTAGCCCCAAATATTATACCATATATGTTTGCGCCTTTTTTTATTGTAAATGGATAAAGTTTCAATTTGGAATTATTAGGCAACTTGCATTTTAATTGTTCAAGGATGCTTTTGTGGACATATTTATATGGGTTTTCTTTTATTCTATTTATATCTATTTTTAAATTAGTTTGAAATGCTTCAGTCTCACCAAATCTAATAAAATAAGATGAAGATAAAAAATACAAAAAGTCAGTTTGCGACAAACCTTCTAAATCTAAAAGGTATTTATCTGCTAAAAATTTCATTCCATTTTGGTCTAATAACACTAAAGACGGATTTGCCGATATAGTAGTTAATGTTTTTGGAAATAGTTCTGCAAAATCACAATTTCGATAATGCAAAAACAAATATGTATCGGACAATCTAGCCAATTCGCTATCATTTTTTACAAACTCGTCACAACACTTTTGCAGCAAATTGTATTTCTCTTTTTCAAATTCATTTAAGCACATATGTATTTTGCATTTTTTATTGAAGATGTTGCCTGATTGTGCTTTAACTTGTTGTAGTAAACGAATTGGGCTACCTGCAATTCCATTAATATCACGACCCGTTCCTGCAAAAAAATCAAATATCCATAATTCCTTGTCTGGATAACTCATAACAAATGTTGGCAACCACTCTTTCGCATAATTCTCAAATATTTCAAGTTTTGTGATAGTGCCATCATCAAATGGGTGGTCGTGTAAATCTCTTGTTGCCATATACTTATATAAATTATAATTCCTTTTAGAGGTATATTATCCCAAGCAATAATTTACGAAGATAATCTGTAAATTTGACTTTTCGTAAGTATTTCTGTTTTTTTCACATCATTAAGATTTGGCAACCTGACACATCACCTCTTTGCAATAGGTTCTTGCCAAACCAATCGGGAAGTGTCGCTTGCACATTATTATTGCAAATAATAAAAAGCGCGCGATATACAAATACCGCGCGCTTCCGACTTGTTGTATTTAACAGACAATCAACTACTTAATTTCTTCGAAATCAACGTCAGTTACCTCGTCACCGCCGTTCTTGCCACCATTGTTAGCCTGCTGTTGCTGGCCAGCGTTTGGTTGAGCTTGTTGGGCTTGAGCCTGTGCGTTGTACATGTCCTGCGAAGCGGCTTGGAATGCGGTGTTCACCTCGTTCATAGCAGCGTCGATAGCGGCAATGTCTTGAGCCTTGTGAGCGTCTTTCAGTTTGTTCAGAGCGCTCTCGATAGCCGATTTCTTGTCGGCAGGCAGTTTGTCGCCGTACTCTTTCAGGTTCTTCTCGGTTTGGAAAATCATCGAGTCGGCCTGATTGATTTTGTCGATACGCTCTTTCTCTTTCTTGTCGGCTTCGGCGTTGGCCTCGGCTTCAGCTTTCATACGCTTGATTTCGTCGTCAGACAGACCAGACGATGCCTCGATACGGATTTTCTGCTCCTTGCCAGTGGCCTTGTCTTTGGCCGAAACGTTCAGAATGCCGTTGGCGTCGATATCGAAT
>JAGCFC010000015.1 GCA_017650325.1 Salinivirgaceae bacterium
AACAGTTTCTTGGGCGGACTGCTGCCTGCCAACAACTACAGCATTGGCGGCAGTATCAGTCTGAATGCCAACCCCATAATCCCACTTTCCGATGCCGATGCCGAGCAATTTTTAGCCGACATACGCCGTATCCGTGAGCGTATGGACAAAACCGACTCGCGCTTCTACGATGGAATAATAGGAAGTCTTTGCCTGACAATGATTTACGATATTTTTGAATTTCACGCCAAATATTATGGCGCCACCGAGCACACCGAGCGTGCGGGCTATATTGTCCGCAGTCTGATGGATTTGCTCTCGACGGGAATCTGCCGCACCGAGCGCGAGATGAGATATTATGCCGAGCGGCTGAATGTCTCGCCCAAATACCTATCGGCCACCGTCCGCCGAATGACGGGCCACAGCGTCACTTCCTATATCGACCACCACGCCGTGCCCATTCTCAAAAATCTGCTCAACGACGAACGTCTCTCAATCACTCAAATTGCTGAAATGATGAATTTTAAGACCTTATCGTACTTCAGCCGCTATTGCAAGAAGCAGTTGGGTATGTCGCCGCAGGAATACAGAAAGAGTTTGCAACCGGAATAGAATTTCCCCAAATTTTGGTAATCCTTTCCGAATTTCGGATAACCTCAACTATCCGGATGTGGGTACTTTTGTTTCGGATTCAAAACTTATTTAAAATGAAAAAATCAGTAATAACCGCTGCGTGCATTGCCGCTCTGTGGGGCTGCTCGCAAACAAAAACCGACAAGACTATGGACAAACAAGAATTGCAACTCGAACAGGCGTGGGACAAGGTTTTCGCGCAAAGCGACAAGGTGAACCACTCAAAAGTAACCTTCCACAACCGCTACGGCATTACGCTGGCGGCCGACCTTTACGTGCCGAAAAACGCCAATGGCAAAATGGCGGCCATCGCGGTAAGCGGACCGTTTGGCGCTGTGAAAGAGCAATGTTCGGGCCTGTACGCGCAGCATTTGGCCGAGCGCGGATTCCTGACCTTGGCCTTCGACCCGTCGTTCACTGGCGAGAGCGGTGGCGAGCCGCGGCGTATGGCTTCGCCCGACATCAACACCGAAGATTTTCTGGCGGCTGTCGATTATCTGTCTAACCGTCAAGACGTTGACGCCGAGCGGATTGGCATTGTCGGCATCTGCGGCTGGGGCGGAATGGCTGTGAACGCCGCCGCCATCGACCCGCGCATCAAGGCCACAGTGGCAAGCACAATGTACGATATGAGCAAGGTGAACACCGAAGGTTATTTTGAGAGCGAGAACACGCCCGAGCAGCGTATGGAAAAACGCAAGGCCATCGCGGCACAGCGCACAGAAGATTATCGCACAGGTAGTTACAAACGTGCTGGCGGCGTTGTTGACCCCCTACCCGACGACGCGCCGTGGTTTGTGAAGGACTATTACGACTACTACAAGACGCCGCGCGGCTACCACAAGCGCAGCGGCAACTCGAACGACGGCTGGAACGTCACTGGCTGCCAATCATTTTTGAACCAACCGCTGCTGGCGTGGGCTTCGGAAATCGAAACGCCCGTGCTGCTCATTCACGGCGAGAAGGCGCACAGCCGCTACTTCAGCGAGTATGCCTTCGAGAAAATGACGGGCAAGAAATGCGACGGCCAAAGTATGACCGACGGCAACAAGGAAATCCTGATTGTCCCAGGCGCCGTCCACACCGACCTTTACGACGACAAGAACGGCCGCATTCCGTATGACAAGATTGAAGCGTTTTTCAAGGAAAATTTGAAGTAAAACGAACATTTAAATCCAACAATATGAACGTTTTAGTTATATCAACAAGTCTGCGCCCCACAAGCAATTCCGACGTTCTGGCCCGTGAGTTTGCGCGGGGCGCGGCCGTTGCTGGACATTCGGTCGAAGTTGTCTCGCTTCGCGGAAAGAAAATCGAGTTCTGTCGAGGCTGTTTCGCCTGCCAGAAAACGCAAAAATGTGTCATAAAAGACGACGCACCCGACATTGTGGCAAAAATGCACAATGCCGACGTAATCGCCTTTGCCACACCAATTTACTATTACGAAATGTGCGGTCAAATGAAAACCCTGCTCGACCGCGCCAATCCGCTCTATCCGTCTGATTATAAGTTCAGAAACATTTATCTGCTCACCACCGCCGCCGAAGACGAGCCGCAGGTGCCGCAGCGTGCCGTCTCTGGCCTGACGGGCTGGATTGACTGCTTTGAGCGGGCGCGACTGGCGGGCACCGTTTTTGCCGGCGGCGTAAACGATATGGGCGAGATTGAAGGCCACAAGGCGCTCAGCGAGGCTTATGAGTTGGGTAAAACGGTGAGTTAATAAGATTTCAGTATATTTGCAAAAACAAAAGAAAATGAACGAGATACATTTCGACACAATTCAGCAGTTCAACGATTTTTACGGATTCGAGACGCTGCATCCGCTTGTGAGTGTGGTGCGCTACGACAAGCAATTGCCCATTGAAGAGTGCGTGGTGCACTACGGCGTGTATACCTTGTTTCTGAAGGAAAACAAGGGCTGCAAACTCTCGTACGGCCGCACCAAATACGACTTCGACGAAATGACCGTCACGTCGTTTGCGCCTGGGCAGAGCGTCCACGTTGAGCCAAACCCCGAAGTGCCCAATCCGAAGTGGACGGCACTGCTCTTCCACCCTGATTTTCTGGCTCGTACACAGTTGGGACGGCAGATTTCGCGCTACGAGTTCTTCTCGTACTCGAGCAACGAAGCGCTGCATCTTTCGGTGGGCGAAATCGAGATTTTCCGCAGTGTGCTCACAATGATTCAGCAGGAACTTCAGCACGCCATCGACAAGCACTCGCGCGAGTTGATTGTGTCGAACATCGAACTGCTATTGAACTATTGCTTAAGGTTTTACGACCGTCAGTTCATTACGCGCGAAGAAATCAACCACGCCACTGTGCAGCGGTTTGAGTCGCTGCTCGACGAGTATCTGACCGACAAGGCCGAAACCGAAGGCATTCCGACAGTGGCCTATTTTGCCGACAAATGCAACCTGACGGCGGGCTATTTCGGTGAGTTGGTGAAGGTTGAAACGGGCCGCACGGCGCAGGATTTCATTGCCGACCACATTGTGCGTCGCGCCAAAGAACTGCTTAACAGTCAGACACTTACCATTGCGCAAGTGAGCGACCGTCTGGGATTCGGCTATCCGCAGCATTTTGTGCGGTTCTTCAAGCGCAAAACGGGCAAAACGCCAACCGAATACCGCGCGGCGTAAGCAAATCCAAAATTCAGGTAATTCATTCCGAAATACGGCTATCTGGCTCAATCAATGCACGATATACATTTGTGCAATAAAATTCCAGGACTATGAGACATTTAATCGCTTTCGTATTTATTTTGCTGACAATAAGCAATTTATCAGCGCAAAACCGCACCCTTGTGGCCTACTACAGTTACACGGGCAATGTGCGGTCGATTGTTGACGAGCTGAAAGGGCTGACCAATGCCGATATTGTTGAAATTCAGCCTGCTAAGGAAGGCGAGCGATACGAAGCCGACAACTACGCCATTGGCAGCGCGCTCATTTCGGCCATTCGCGAGAATCCCGACAAGGCCGAAAGTTACCCCGAAATAAAGCCCCTGAGCGTCGATTTCGGCCTGTACGACAACATTATAGTGGCCACGCCGCTGTGGTGGAGCAATATGGCGGCGCCAATGCAGACGTTTCTTTTTGCGAACGGCGCGGAAATGGCTGGCAAAAACATTGCTCTGATTGTGTCGAGCGCAAGCAGCGGCATTTCTTCGGTCGTGGCCGACGCCAAACGGCTGATTCCCAACGGAAAATTCGTCGGCGAACCGCTTTGGATTAACAACAAAAACCGCAGCGATATGCCGACTCTGCTCGCCAATTGGACCAAAACTCTTGATTTTAAAAGCAATATGACCGAAAAACTCTACATAACCATTGGCAGCGTCACGCTCACCGCCACGCTGGCCGAAAACGCTGCCACTCAAGCACTTGTGGCCGCTTTGCGCGAATCGCCTATCACCTACAGCGCCACCGACTACGGCAGTTTTGAGAAAGTGGGGCCGCTCGGGCGCTCGCTGCCTACAGCCAACGAGCAGACAACCACCGAACCTGGCGACATTGTTCTCTACAACGGCAGTCAGATTGTGATTTTCTACGGCTCGAACTCGTGGGATTACACCCGTTTGGGCAAAATCGACAACGCCACGCAGCAGGAACTGAAAGCCGCTCTGGGCGAAGGCGATTGCACAATTACGCTGTCGCTATCGGCGGAAAACAACTCTGAAAATCAGAATAATAGCGAAACACCGACAGGAATTCGGCAGTCCGACCGCACGGCAACGCCCGACGGGCCAATGTACGACCTGCAAGGCCGCCGAATCAGCGCACCCGTCCGCGGACAGATTTACATTCAGGGCGGCGAGAAAAAATTCAAATTCAGCAATTAACAATGAAAAAGCTTTATCTAATTTTAGCCGCGCTTTGGACGGCAACAGTTGCCGCAAACGCGCAAAACAGTAACATTCAAAATGACAAACAAATGAGTAACAAAACTTTAGTCGCCTATTTTTCGGCTTCGGGCACAACAAAAGGCATTGCCCAGCAATTGGCAAAAGTGGCTGGCGCCGACCTGCACGAAATCAAACCCGCCAAGGCCTACACCCGCGCCGACCTCGACTGGCACGACAAGCAGAGCCGCTCGTCGGTTGAAATGGCCGACAAAAATTCGCGCCCGGCCATTACCGACAAGCTTACCAATATGGCTGAATATCAAACCATTTACGTCGGCTTCCCGATATGGTGGTACACCGCGCCGACCATTATCAACACATTCTTCGAGAGTTACGATTTCAGCGGCAAAACCGTCCGTCTGTTCGCCACCAGCGGCGGCAGCAGTATCGACAAGGCTGTGAAGGATTTGCAGGCCTCCTACCCCGAAATCAACATTCAAGACGGCCGTCTGCTCAACTTTGCCAAAGAAGGCGAGCTACGCAGTTTTTGCGGAAAGCAATGAATATCAACACAATGATTCGACGCGCAACAACTGCCGATATTGGGCAGATTATCAATCTATTGCACCAAGTGAATATGGTTCATTACCATATCCGCCCCGATTTGTTCAAACCGCACACAACCAAGTATAACGAGTTGGAACTCAGCCAAATGCTGACCGATGACAACAAGCCGATTTTCGTTTTCGACGACGGCGGCGTGCTTGGCTATGCATTTTGCCAAATCACTGAAGTTCAGAACAATAAACTGCTGCAAGACGCAAAAACGCTTTATATCGACGACATTTGCGTTGACGAGAGCGCCCGCGGCCGCCACGTTGGCAAATCGCTGTTCGAGCACGTCCGCAACTATGCGCAAACAATTGGTTGCCACAACATTACGCTGAATGTTTGGGCAGGCAACGACGCTGCCCTGTCGTTCTACCAAAATATGGGAATGCAGGTGCAGAAAACCACAATGGAAATTGTTTTATGCTGACGTTCCACACCCTTTCAGTTACGGACCGCGCGGCTGTGCAGGCCGTGTCGCTCAAGGCTGGACGGCGCAACTGCAACTACGACTTCGCCAACCTTGTGGGCTGGCAGTTTTGGTTTCAAACCGAAGTCTGCGTGCTGGCCGATGCCGTGGTGCTGCGCTTCACCTTCGATGGCCGACGGGCCTATATGGTCTGCACGGCTGGCAACCTTCAGCCCGAACTGGTGAGCGACCTTCTTGCCGACAGCGGCGGCTGCCTGATGCTGCTCGGCCTTGAAGATTCGCAGGTGCAGGCCGTCGAAAGTCAGCATTCCGACCTGATAATCAAGGCGGAAGCCGTCCGCAACCAATACGACTATATCTACCGCCGCAGCAGCCTTGCCACGCTTCAGGGCGGCGCCTATCAGGCCAAGCGCAACCACGCGAACCGCTTCCGCGCCGAGCACCCCGATTTTGAGTACCGCCCGCTTGCGCCCGAACTCTTCGACGAGTGCCGACGACTCACGGCAACGTGGCTCGAAGAGAAAGACGCCAACCGCACCATTCTGGCCGAGCAGCGCGTGATGGAGACGGTCTTTGCCAATTGGGACGCCCTGCAAATGACTGGCGGAAGCATTTTTATCGACGGGCAGATGGTGGCCTTCACCTACGGCGCCGCCGTCACCGCCGACACGTTCGACGTCTGCGTTGAGAAAGCCGACCGCCGCATTGAAGGCGCCTTTGCCATTATCAATCAGCAATTTGCCGCGCACCTACCCGAACAATTCACCTATCTGAACCGCGAAGAAGATATGGGCCTGCCTGGACTTCGAAAGGCGAAACTGTCGTATCACCCCGAAATATTGCTGACTTACAACACATTAAGAATCTGCAAACCCTACACTTTGGAGCGGATGACCGCCGACGACGCACCGCTGACCACCGACTGGATGGTGCGCCAATACTGCTTCGACCGCACCGATGTGGAGCAATGGGTGCGCACGCTGCACTTCAACTGGCCTCTGAGTGTTAAGGCGATAGATGCCGACGGCAAGGTTATCGGCCTGCTCAATATGAGCGACTACCGCATTCAAGATGAAGTGCCGCAGATTGCCACCGACGCCCCCGATTTGCTTGCGCGGCTCAACGCCCGTCGCTACACGGCGGTTTTCTCGTTCATTGTCGCCGAGCCCTACCGCGGCACCCGCCTGAACTACGAGATGTTAATGTCGATAATGCCCGAACTGAAAACCCGCTACGACTTCCTTTTCATTCCCGTGCTTCACCGCCTGAAAACCCACCAATACTGGCAGCGCTGGGGCGCGACCGAGTTCTACCGCGATGCGGAATGCGTCTGCTACAAACTTGAGTTGCAAACCACACCGCAACCATAAATACTTTATATACTGATAAATAAATATTGCCGAATTTCGAAGTGCTGCGGAATTAATTCTTCATTTTTAACATTCCCCCTTCCCAAAATTCCGCCAACATTTTTTATATTTGCTTTTGCTGCGCGCAAAATTTTTGCCGCTGCGCTACATACATTAATGCGTGAAAAAGAAAGCACATACCACCGACATTGTTGAAATTGAGAATGTTTCAGTATCGACAACCGACATTGAGAATATGATTTTCAATATTCGTGGCGTGCAGGTTATGATTGACAGTGACATAGCCGCACTTTACGGCATTGAAACCAGAGCGCTTAATCAGGCTGTGAAACGAAATACTGACCGTTTCCCGACTGACTTTATGTTCCAACTTACTAAAAGTGAATTTGAAAACTTGAAATCACAATTTGTGACTTCAAGTTCGTCACACTTGATATCACAATTTGTGACTTCAAGTGCCAAAGGCGCCGACAGTGATTGGGGTGGCGTGAGAAAACTTCCGTATGCGTTTACTGAAAACGGCATAGCAATGTTGAGTGGTGTTCTTCGCTCACAAACAGCAATTGAAGTCAATATCCGCATTATGCGGGCATTTACTGCTATGCGACATTTTCTAGTGAATAATGCCGATATGTTTCAACGGTTGGCAGTTGTTGAGCAAAACCAATTGGCCATAGCCGCCCACCAATTCGAAACCGACAGCAAACTTGACGAAGTCTTCAAACGTCTGGATTCGGGAATCGCCGCCCCCACACAAGGCATATTCTTCGACGGCCAGATTTTCGACGCTTACACGTTTGTGTGTGACCTTGTGCGTGCGGCCGAAAAGCGGATAGTTCTGTTCGACAACTATGTTGACGACACCGTGCTCACAATGCTCGACAAGCGCCAGAGCGGTGTAACGGTTCGCATTCTCACAAAATCAATCTCACAGCAACTGCAACTCGACATTGACCGACACAACGCCCAATATCCGCCACTTGCAGCAGCAACCTTTGCCAACGCCCACGACCGTTTCCTTTGCATTGACGACGCGGTTTACCACATTGGCGCTTCGCTCAAAGATTTGGGCAAGAAGTGGTTCGCCTTCAGCAAAATGGAAATCACGACCGACGACTTGCTGAACAAATTGCAGTAAGAAAAGCCCCAAAATCTCGCCCGAAACCCCACCGCTTCCCCAGCATTTTTTCATTTTTAACATTTCCCCTTCCCCAAATTCCGCCAACATTTTCTACCTTTGCCTTTGCTGCGCGCATTTTAGCATTTGCGGCGCACCAAGACCATAAATAGCATAGATGGCAGAAAAACTTTTTCATATCGACCAAGAATATCAAGAATGGATTGCCGAGTTAAGCAACCGCTACAGGCAAAGCCAAATCAAGGCTGCTATCAGTGTCAATAGCCAAATGCTTCGGTTCTATTGGTCGGTTGGTCAGGATATAAGCGAACGAAGAATGGAAAACCGCTATGGCTCACACTTTTACGAAAGCGTCGGGGCCGACCTTCGCAAATCGCTTAATCTGAAAAGCGGGTTTTCCGCCACAACCATAAAATACACAAAGTATTTGTATGAGTTGTATTCGCCGTTGTTTGCAAATCGTCAACAGATTGTTGACGAATCTTGCGTTCAAAATCGTCAACAACTTGTTGACGATTCTGCTGTGGGAGAAATCCAACTATACGATGCGGACGATTTCGAAAATCTGTTCAGTATTCCTTGGGGACACCATATCCAAATAATTGACAAGTGCAAGGGCAATGCCGAGAAAGCATTGTTCTTTGTCCGTAAGACATTGGAAAACAATTGGGGACGAGGTGTTCTGCTCAATTTTCTCGACACCGATTTGTATGAATCACAAGGCTTGGCGCAAACCAACTTCCAACTAACTCTGCCACAACCACAAAGCGACCTTGCACAACAGATGCTTAAGAGTCCTTACTGCTTCGATTTTCTGCAAATGGGCGAGAAATACACCGAGAAATCGATGAAAGATGAACTTGTGAAGAACATTATCAAATTTCTTCTCGAACTTGGACGCGGGTTTTCTTTCGTGGGACAGGAATATCACTTGAAGGCTGGCGGTAAAGACAAGTATATCGACCTTCTTTTCTACATTATTCCGTTGCATTGTTATTGTGTGATTGAAGTGAAAATCACCGAATTCGATTTTTCTGATGCAGGGCAACTTGCAGGATATGTTGCTATGGTTGACGACCAACTGAACACCCCTAACGACAACCCCGCCATTGGTCTGCTGATTTGCAAAGAAAAGAACAGCGTGCTTGCCAAATATGCTCTTTCAAAAATAAACTCGCCCATAGGTGTTTCAGAATACGAAACCGCAAAAAAATCATTGCCTAAAGCAATGCAAGACACCTTGCCGTCTATCGAAGAAATTGAAACCCAATTGAATCAGAAATAGGGAAATCTTTTAACACTTCCCAACTTACATATTCAATTCAAATACCTTATCTTTGTCCTTCGCCGTTTATGCCTTTTTTAGGCTCTTGCGGCAGACATATACATTAAAGCGTCACCTGATGCTTGTTTTTGGCTTTCTGAAACGTAGGAAATTTCAAACGGGTTCAAAGACAATGCAAAAGACGATGCTACGGGTGTGGTATAAGCATTCCGTGGGTGTGCATTGGGGCAACTTTGTCCCTGCACACTTCTGCGGGCTATATACACGCAACGTGGATATCTCTTTGCTCGTCAACCCAATGGTCTTCCTACACCACAGAAAGCGACGGGTAAAGGTTCAGATACCCACGTTTTTTGTATGTGGCTGTAGAATAACAGATTGGTAACATAGTCCGATTCGGGGTGTTTGGCGGACGAGGATTATTGTTCCAAAGTGAGTGACACCACGATTACTACAGGATTAGAACCAATAATAAAGTGGCCTGGTGGAAAAGAGAGTGAATTAACACACATTGTTCAGAATTTACCTTCCCATTTTGATAGGTTTTTTGACCCATTTGTCGGTGGCGGTTCTGTTTTTATGGGAATCAATGCCAATCAATATATTGTGAACGACCTATCTTCAGAACTTATTGATTTTTATAAGTGTATCCAAACTGTTGATTTAAAGTTCTTTGAGTATGCGGAGAGTATGAATAGGTCTTTTGAAAATGCTGGGCGCTTCACTTCTAGCAACTATAAATCTTTGTCCGACATATACTTTCAATTAAAAGATGACGAAATTGACAAAAAGGAGTTGTCAAAAAAAATAAGTGATTTTGTTTCAAAGAATGTGCAATCGACAAGTTCTATGATAGATTTAATCACGGCTGACAATCAATTTTTTATCAAGGAATTATCGTCTACTTTGGTTAGAAAATTCCAAAGAATGAAAGATTTGGAATTGCAAAAAGGTGAAATGCCTGAAAGTGATGTTTTTGACAACATAGAAACAGCCATTAAAGGCTCTTTATATATGACTTTCAGACACTTATATAATAATCCTAATGGGCTGGAGAATCAATTAAAAACCGCTTTATTCTTTTTTATAAGGAACTATGCCTACAGTGGTATGTTCAGGTACAATTCGGCAGGAAAGTTTAATGTTCCGTATGGTGGTATTGCATATAATAGGAAACTGACACGTAAGAAACTGAATTATTATCATTCAGAGCAAGTACAGAACATTATGTCTAAAACAGTGTTCGAAAACGTTGATTTTGAGGACTTTCTAAATATTTATCAACCAACCAATAACGATTTTGTATTTCTTGACCCACCATACGATACCGAATTTAGCACCTATGCTAAAAATGCTTTTACTAAGGACGACCAAATTCGTTTAGCCAATTGCCTTATAAACAATTGTCAAGCAAAATGGATGCTGGTCATTAAGAACACAAGTTTCATATATGACTTGTATGCAAATCATACAGGAATTAATATCAAATCATTTGATAAAGAGTATACGGTCAGTTTTATGAACCGAAACAATAAAAGTGTAACCCATTTATTAATAACCAATTATGTCTGAATATAGCGAAAATCATTTGGTGTATCCTGCATTAATTGCAATAGGAAATAACGGCGGTAAAATTTCTACCACAGAGTTAATCTCTATTTTAATGGAAGTTCTTAATCCTTCGGGTAAGGATATGGAAATATTAAGTGGCAGAAATGACACATATTTCTCACAAAAAGTTAGGAATTTAAAGGCACACAAAACTTTAGAAAAACTGGGCTACGCTAATACCACAAGTGATGGTTGGGAGTTTACTGTAGAAGGAGAATCTTTATATGAGCAAATTAGCAATATGTTAAAGCCACAAAAGCCTTTTAGATTATTGCAGAACGAAAATCCAAAAAATCAAGATTCGTCATACAATTCCCTTCTCACCGCCCTACGCACCAAGCCATTCGTGCTTTTGGCAGGCATAAGCGGAACAGGTAAAAGCCGCATTGTGAGGGAGTTGGCAAAGGCAAGCGTTACCAAGGAATTACAACAAAAATATGACCCGCAATCGGTGGCCAACGGTTTCGACCGCCGCACGCTTCACAAACCCGCCAACTTCGAGTTGGTGCAGGTGAAACCCAATTGGCACAACTCGCTTGAGGTGGTGGGCTACAAGTCGAACATTGGCGGCGCTCACTACGAGTTTACGCCTTTTGTGGAGTTTGTGGCAAGGGCTTGGAAAAATCCTGATGTTCCGTTCTTCCTTTGCTTGGACGAGATGAACCTTGCACCCGTTGAGCAGTATTTTGCTGAGTTCCTGAGCGCTATCGAGAGCCGCTCGTTCGAAAACGGTGAGTACGAGACCGACCCGATTGTCAAGCCTTTTGCCGAGTTTGGCGATGATGTTTGCACCGATATGCTCAACCACCTTGTAGGCCGCGTCGATGCGGCAAATGTCCACCCCGACAGCCTTGAATCGAGACTTGTCGAGCGGTTCAAAACCAAGGGCTTGACTTTGCCACCAAACTTGCTTGTGCTCGGCACTGTCAATATGGACGAAACCACATTCTCGTTCAGCCGTAAGGTGCTCGACCGCGCAATGTCAATCGTTATGAACGATGTGGAGTACGATGCTTTCTTCAACGGCGAGAGTGAAAACACTGTGGCCGAGATGGACGAAGGAATGCGCGATTGGCTCATTCACCGCCCGATACGCGGATTGAATGCCGAGAATAACGGAGCCGAAGAAGTGAAAACGTACTTGACAGCCATAAACACCAAATTAGACAACACGCCGTTCAAACTCGGCTACCGTGCCGCCAACGAGGCATTGCTCTATGTGAGCGCCGCTCGGCAGTTGAACCCCGATGCCAATATAAACGCGGCTTTGGACGAGTTCACACTAATGAAAATCCTTTCACGAATCGAAGGCGACAAACGCTCGATTGAAAATTTGTTGGACAATCTGCAATCGGTAATAACCACCGTTTATCCGAAATCGCACGAGAAATTGGAGCAGATGGCTGAAACGCTTAACAGCAAACAATTTGTTTCGTACTGGACCTGATGGCAGAATACGCAGTCATAGAACATTTCGATGTCCGCAACAGCGATGTAACTATCAGTTTCACTTGTCCGAACTATGGCAGGCGAATCAGGGAGTGTGTCGATAATCTGCGGATTAATGGTGATGACGCAGATGTTCAAAAACGAAAAAAAGCAATTTTTGGACAGACGTCGGAAGGTGTTGAGTTTCGTCGAGGTGAAAGTGAAGAATGGGTAACCGAAGAACAAACGCACGATTGGGATGCTTTTTTCTTTGAGAACACCGATTATCCGTTGCACGTTAAAGCCAACGAGCCCAATGTCAAATTATTGGGGCTCACTATCGGCAAGGAACGAAATATACACGTTGCTGCAGAAGATGATATTATTTTCGGGTCGGTCAACTATCGCAATCAGGTTGGACGAACCAATATCAAAGTTCTTTATGAGAAAGACGGCAAGCCGCAAAACCTTGACTTCACCACCGAGGTGCTGAGCTACAAGATGGACTACCGCACCGATATGCGCAACGTGATTCGCGACATTGAGGAGGAGTTTGCAATGCTCAGTTACTCATACCTGAAAGAGACCTATCTGACATTCCGCTCGTCAAACAACAAGTCGCCCGACTTAATCTGGTGGCAGATTTTCCGCGATTGTTTCAAAAATATTACCAACGCCGCACGGCTCATTATCGGCAATCCAAAACGCCGATTGCAAACCGTGGTGCGTTACGAGCGAGCCGAGCGGATGCCGTATATGCCCGTCGATTTGGAAAATGAGTATGAGGAGTTCAAAGATAGTCCTGAGCATTTATACCGTATGGAGGAGATGTATTTGAGTAAGGATACTGTCGAAAACCGATTCTTGAAATATGCTCTGGCAAACATTTCAGACCGCTTCAAGCGTGTCAGCCGCAATGTTGAGTTGGTGCTGAAAGCTGATAATATTGGTATGCGCGATGAAATTGCAGAAATGGAGAATGAGTTGGATACCCTTGCCAACGATTCGTTTTTTCGTGGCATTGGCACATTCCGAGGGTTCTCGCAGGATTCTTTGGTTATGAAACAAGCTGCTGGCTACCGTGATGTATACGAAAACTGGATTAAACTTCAATGCGGCTACGACCTTCAGGACGGAGTGTTGCAACTCGAAGTGAAAGACATTTCGGAACTCTACGAGATTTGGTGTTTCATAATGGTGAAGCGGATGGTTCAGCACATTCTGCGCGACAAGGCTTCTGTCAAGGAGAGCGACACGGACAAAAACAAGGCAATTAGTGGCGACTTTATCCAAACATTGCTTCAGGGAAGTAAATCAGAAGTGATTTTTGTTGAAAGCGAACACCCCGATGTGCAACTCGCTTCGCTGATGTATAACGCCACAACCGACGATGAAGAACAATTGAAAGACGAGTCGGCAATAAACAAAAACACCGATATTGCCGACACCACTTCGAAGACCACCGAACAGCGTCCCGACATTGTACTGCGGCTCAGCAAAACCGCCAACACGATACAATACACCTATCTTTTCGATGCCAAATACCGCATTCGTGACACGGCGGTAAAAGGCGTTGATGTGCCGCCTGTCGATGCCATAAACCAACTTCACCGCTACCGCGACGCTATTTACTATAATCAATCAGCCGATGAGCGTCTTAAGCGCGAGGTGATTGGCGGCTACGTGCTCTATCCTGGCAATATGACTAAAAATGAGTTCGTTGGCTCATACTATCAGCGAAGTGTTGATGAGGTAAATATTGGTGCCTTTCCACTGAAACCTGGCGGCCATTGGCTACAAATGTATAATGAAGATGGCTCATATAATGCTTTGCTGCTTGATGACAATTCGTCCGAAGATGTTTTGTATCAGCAAATAAAAACGTGGCTTGAAGATGATAAACCTGCGGAAACATTGCTTGAAAAGGCCATTCCACAGCGCGGGTTGCATTATGAGAAAGGTGAGAAAAAGAACGGCATTCTTATGGTAATGATGGAGCAGTATGAGGCCAAAAGCAGGAATTTCTTATCATCTGGCACAATTGCCGTAGCCTTGAAAATGACAGACGATTCAATGCAAATAGTTGATAATCTTACTAATATCAGATACATTTTGTTCCATACACGAAAAGATGAAGGACAGCATTTATTTGCGGTAGAGGATGATGTTAAAGTCCAAATGAAAGAAAAATTGGGAAACGGAATTTATCTCAGCGCAAGCACGTCAAATCTTTACGTTGTGGTACATTTCAGCAATACGGAGCTCAACGCACCAAATATACACTCATCGTTGCGAGGTTACAATGGAGGCGAAACTCGCTACGATGCCCAATACGCAACAATTGAGGAACTTACAAGTTAAAAACTGCGTTCAACAACAACCGTTAGGTTGTATTTTCCGTGTTTTTCGTGTTTTCCGTAGTTAGATAATCCGTGAAAATCAGTGTTCCCGACACCCGTCGGGTCAGTGTCGTCTGTGCGAGAATTTTCATTTTTAGCCAAAATTTAACCCATTTGAAAAATTTTTAAATATATCGCTTGCGATATAAAATAATTGTACTACTTTTGTATCGCGAACGATATAAATAACAATTTAAAAATTCACTACAATGAAAAAGAACAAATTAACACTGAACGCAATAAATAAAAGTATAACAAGTGCGGCTATCTGCCTTGCGTTGGCACTGACGGCTTGCACGCAAAACAACAACAAAATGGCTACAATTTACGATTTCAAAGCCCTGAACAACAAGGGCGCCGAGGTGGACCTTGCGCAGTACAAGGACCAAGTGCTGATGATTGTCAACACCGCTTCAAAGTGCGGTTTCACGCCGCAGTACGACGGCTTGGAGGCTCTCTATCAGAAATATAAAGACCAAGGACTGGTCATTCTGGGCTTCCCCTGCGACCAATTCGCCCACCAAGAGCCTGGCACCGATGAGGAGATTGCCGAGTTCTGCCGCCTGAACCACGGCGTCACCTTCCCGCTGATGAAAAAGATTGACGTCAACGGCAGCAATGCGAGCCCCGTCTTCGAGTATCTGAAAAGCCAAGCCCCGACCGAGGAGTACAA
This sequence comes from Salinivirgaceae bacterium, assembly GCA_017650325.1. Lineage (GTDB taxonomy): Bacteria > Bacteroidota > Bacteroidia > Bacteroidales > SZUA-534 > RUG13583. Next base: position 15,403 of record JAGCFC010000015.1, read on the forward strand.
AGGCCTGAAAGCCAAGGCGACGCACACAATGCTGAAAAAAATCAGCAACTCGGCTGTTAACGATGGCGACATTCTGTGGAACTTCACCAAGTTTGTTATCAGCCGCGACGGCAAGACCGTGAAGCGTTACGCGCCCACCACAACGCCCGAGGAGATTGAAGTCGACCTTAAAACCCTGCTGTGATGAAAGAAGAGTTTCGGCTCGATAACCAATTGTGTTTCAGGCTCTACACCGCGTCGCGGCTACTCACGCAGGCCTACAATCCGCTGCTCTCGGCCCACGGGCTCACCTATCCGCAGTATCTGGTTCTGCTGGTTTTGTGGGAGAACGACGCGCAGCCCGTCAACGACATTGCCAAACGGCTCTGCCTGGAGACCAACACCGTGACGCCGCTCGTGCAGCGAATGGAAAAACAGGGCATTGTCACCCGCGCGAAAGGGACGAACGACGCTCGGCAAATAATTGTCAGTCTGACAGATAAGGGGCAGCAACTGCAAACCGCCCTGACCGACGTGCCCTTTGCCGTCGGTGGCGCCATTGCCTGCAAAAGCCTGACGCCCGAAACCGTGCCCGCACTGTTCCAAACGCTCGACGACGTAATTGCACAACTCAAAAAGAGCCTGAAGCGCGACACGTAAACACTGGTTGACACTTTTTGAAGAATATGTATCTATAACAAAATGAATATTTTATATTGACAAAAAAAAAAAAAAAAAATTCTACGGAAATGAAAAGTTTTAAATCGAACGCGTGGCTGCTGCCACAACCTGTGCTGATTATCGGCACGTATGACAAGAACGGCAAACCGAACGCAATGAACGCCGCTTGGGGCGGACAATGGGACGCACACGAAATCGCGATTTCGCTCGGCTCGCACCAAACCACTGACAATCTGGACGTTAATCCCGAGTTTACCGTTACTTTCGCCACCGCGGCCACAATGGTTGCCGCCGACTATGTGGGCATTGTGAGCGGCCGCAACACGCCCGACAAAATGGCCAAAACGGGCTGGACTATCGCGAAAGCGCCCAACGTGAACGCGCCTGCGTTCGGCGAGTTCCCAATGACGCTTGAGTGCCGCGTGAAGCAGAAGATTGGCAAAGACGCTAGCGGATTCAACCTTGTGGCCGAAATTGTCAACATTCTGTGCGACGAGAAGTATCTGGCCGCCGACGGCAAACCCGACGTCGAGAAAATGGGCATTATCACCTTCGACCCTGTGCACCACACATATATCGAACT
>JAGCFC010000122.1 GCA_017650325.1 Salinivirgaceae bacterium
GAACACCATAATCTACGATTCCGAGCTTGAGCTGATGCGCAACATTGTGGATGCCGCAGCCGAAGCCGGACTGACTGCCATCATCGCCAGCGACCTGTCGGTGCTGCAATACGCACGGTCGAAAGGCGTTGAAGTACACGCGTCAACACAACTGAATATCACCAACATAGAAGCGGTTAGATTTTTCGCGCAGTTCTGCGATGTGGTGGTAACCGCCCGCGAACTCAACGTGGACCAGGTGGCGGCCATTGCCAAAGCCATTGCCGAGCAGAACATCCGCGGACCAAAAGGCGAGCTTGTGCAGATTGAAGTTTTCGCTCACGGCGCGTTGTGTATGGCCGTTTCCGGGAAATGCTACCTGAGCCTTCATCAATACGGGCGGTCGGCTAATCGCGGACAATGCTTCCAACCCTGCCGCCGCGGCTACGAAGTTACCGACTGCGAGACCGGTCAGCAACTCGTTGTTGACGACAAATACATAATGTCGCCCAAAGACCTCTGCACATTGCCGTTCCTAGACCGCGTTCTGCGTGCCGGTGTGCGGGTGCTGAAGATTGAAGGACGCGCGCGTGGGGCTGAATATGTGAAGACTGTGGTCGAGAGTTACCGCCGTGCCATCGATGCCATCTGCGACGGCACATACAACCAACAGCTCATCGACGAGCTTGTTACGAAATTGCGCACCGTGTTCAACCGCGGATTTTGGGATGGCTACTATCTTGGACGACGTCTTGGCGAGTGGTCGGGTGTGTACGGCTCAAAAGCCACCAAACGCAAGGAATATGTGGGCCGCTGCACCAACTTCTTCACCAAACTGAACGTTGCGGAGATTACGCTCGAAAGCGGCTCGCTGCACACCGGCGACCAACTGCTCATTATGGGCGAGACAACCGGCGTTTACGAGCACACCATCAGCGAGATGCGTGTCGATTTGAAGCCTGTCGGCGAAGCCATTAAAGGTCAGGCGCTGTCGATTGCCGTATCGGACATTGTGCGCCGCGGCGACCGCGTATATAAACTTGTGGATGCGCAACCGGGATTGATGGAGTAGGCTAACGCAAGCGGCAAACTCTCAATCATTCAATAACGTCCAAAACCTCAACATCGAAAATCAAATCGGTATTGGCCGGAATTAAAGGCGGTTGTCCTTCGTTGCCATAGGCAAGACGGGCTGGCACAAGCAGCTGGAAACGTGAGCCATTACGCATCAGCAACGACGCTTCCTCCCAACCTTCGATAATCAGTCCGGCACCCACAGGATAGCGGATGGGCGACTCGCGTTTTACCGACGAATCAATCAACTTTCCATCAGGCAGATAGACAGAAAAATGTGCGGTCACTATGCTATGGTCCACAATCTGCTGACCGAACCCTGGTTCAAAAACAATGTAACGTAACCCCGAAGACGTGGTAACAGTGTCAAGCCCTTCGGCATTCCACTTTGCAACATGTTTCTCGGGCGATATGCGCACCATTTCAATATCGAGAGTAACGTCGGTGTTGGACGGCACTCGGTTGCCGTAGCCCTCTTTGCCGAAGGCCATCCGCGACGGTATCACAAATTTGAATCGCGCACCCTCGGGCATCATCATCAGAGCCGAGTCCATGCCTTCGAACGTCTCGCCCGCACCAGCAGTAAAACGCCTCGGATCGCCGCTGTTGCGTGTCGATGTGTAGATGGTGCCGTCTGGTAGCCAACCTGTAAAATGCACATACACATTATCGCCCGCCTTTGCCGGTTTTCCGTTTCCTCCATCAATCACAAAATATTTTATGCCGCAAGCCATTTTCTTAGCCTTTAACCCTTTGACGGCGAAAGGCTCAATGGGGGCAAAAACGTCAACCTGAATCAGACGGATGTCGAAATGCAAAGTCGAGTTTTTCGGAATGTCATAAGTCTCCATATCGGCATAAGCCAGATGCGGCGGCACAATCAGGCTCATAATTCCGCCCTCGCCAATAAGCGGCAGAGCCTCCTCCCACCCCTTAATCACCTGGCCTTGTCCCAGCCAGATGTCGATGTTGCCTGTCTCGTCGGTCGAGGCGAAAACAGTGCCATCGTCAAGGCGGCCGGTATATTCAAGCCACACGCGGCAGCCTTTTCCCGGATGCTTGTCGTTGCCTGGTTTGTCAATTCGATATTTAAGTCCCGATTTGGTGGTTGTGTATTGCGCCAAAGCCGACTGCGCAGTCAAGCAGACGACCATTGCGACAAATACTGCTATTTTTTTGATTGTAGGCATTTTATCTAAAAATAAATGTCGCGGTTGGTATCAATGCGTTTGTTCCAGTATTTCATCAGCAGAAATCCGAAGAGCATTCCTCCAAGGTGTGCAAAGTGCGCCACATTGTCGTTTGCCGACGGAACAATGATTGCAAACATCTCAATCAAACCATAACCCAGAACAAACCATTTGGCCTTGATTGGAATAGGCGGGAAAATAAGCATCAATTGAACATTCGGGAACATCATGCCAAAGGCCAGAAGCACTCCGAAAACCGCTCCCGAGGCGCCCACAGTAGGCACATTGGCCATTTCGGCAAACAGTTTTGATGCCGTCTGCACCGCATGATTTATCAGATATGGATTGTCGGGCGATGCCGTATAATCGACAATCAGTTGGTTAACCCACTCCGACGGATGGTCGATATGACTGCGGATGAGCCGCGTAAAAAGTTCAGGGTCAGGCGTGTTGATAAATGCCACCACCTGATCGTGCAGTCCCGACAGTGTCAGATACCCGACAATGTTCTGGCACAAAGCGGCACCGACACCCGTCACAAGGAAGTAAACCATAAAACGCTTGCCGCCCCACACCTGCTCAAGCACGCGCCCGAACATCACAAGCGCAAACATATTGAAGAAAATGTGCGTTACGTTTCCATGCATAAACATGTACGTAACAAGTTGGATTGGAGAAAAATACTCCGATTGGAAATTGTGCAGCGCCAGCCAGTTGTTCAAGTTGACAACACCCGACCGCGACACCAGCACATCGATCAGAAAGACCACAATGTTAGCAATCAGCAGGTTTTTGATCACAGGTGGAAGATTGCCAAATAATGGGGTTCTATATCCTTGCATATCAATCTATTTGAATAATTTATCAATATCATCGGTGCCGATAATGGCCACAATAGGCCGCCCCGACGGGGTGTAATTTGGCATCTTGCAGGCGAAAAGCCGCGCGTTCATGTCGGCCATCTCATCCTGCGACAAACGCCTTCCATAGCCAATAGCCATCTGACTCGCCAACGATGCGGCAATACTCTCCACCATCGAATCCTTCATGGCAATGTAATCCTCTCCTGTCAGCATCAGAATTGAGTTTGTCCAGTCTTTCAGTTCCTTTTCAGGAAAGTTTGCCGGAACAGCCGTAACAGAGAAACTGTTGCCTCCCAACTCGTTGATTTCAAAACCCAACTTCTCAAGTTCCGGAATCATCTGACGGAACAGGTCGGTGTCTTTCAGATTCAAATCGAGGCGCTCGGGATAGAGCAGCCGCTGCGAAAAACCTTCGTCGGTGCTACGCTGCAACAATTTTTCGAACACAATGCGCTCGTGAGCCCGGTGCTGGTCGATAACCATAAGCCCCGACTTCACACCAGTAAGAATATATTTCCCTTTGAACTGGTAGAATCTGCCTTGAGAAACAACCGCTTCGGCTGCATCGCCAAGGCTCAACTGCTGCTGAACGTTCTCGTTGTCAGCAATTTCCGCAGGTTCCGACTGCGGTTGCGGACTGCTTTCGAACTGACCATAAAGCTTCTGCCAGTCGGTGCCACCCGACATCTTGCTGCGGAAAGTGGTGTGCTGCGCCGGCATCGGGCTTTTGCTCTTCGTCTCCTCAAACGGATTGTAGCCCGAGTTATAATGGATTTGCGGCGGCACCACCTCATCGGTCTTGTTGAAAGTCGGTATCTCGAAATGGTTTTCGATATCGAAATCGATGGCCGGCCCGACGTTGAACTTGCCCAACGCCTCTTTCACAGCGGCTCTCAACACCGGATATATCGCCTGGTCATTCTCGAATTTTATTTCAGTTTTTGTCGGGTGAATGTTTATGTCGATGGTCGCCGGATCAACATCGAGATAGATGAAGAACGTGGGGACTTTGCCGTTTGGCAGCAGATTGTCGTAGGCCTGCAGAACCGCGCGACTGAAGCTACCATGCTTCATAAAACGGTTATTGACAAACAGATACTGATCGGCGCTCGATGGCAGTTTTGCGCTCTGCGGTGTGCCCACATAACCTTTGATTCGCGCCACCGACGATTCGGCCTCAATGGGCAGCAGACATTTGCTGAGCGATTTTCCGGCCACACCAAGAATACGGTTCATGGTGTTGGAAGGCGGCAGATTGAGCATCAAAACTCCGTTGTGAGTCAACGACATCTCAACGCCGGGATTGGCAAGCGCCACACGATAGAACTCCTCGCTCAGATGCCCCATTTCGGTACTGTCCGATTTGAGGAACTTGCGCCGTGCCGGAACGTTGTAAAACAGGTTTTTCACCATAATGTTGGTTCCGTTGGGGCACGAAGTCGGCTCCTGCACCTCAACCTCCGACCCCGACATCTTAATATACGTGCCAAGCTCGTCGCCATATTTGCGGGTGCGCATCTCAACGGTGGCAATGGCCACAATCGACGCCATAGCCTCGCCACGGAAACCCATTGTCTGGATGTCGAACAGGTCGGAGGCTTTTTGGATTTTCGATGTGGCGTGCCGCTCGAAGCACATCCTCGCGTCGGTGGCCGACATTCCGCAGCCGTTGTCGATAACCTGGATTAGCGTTTTGCCGCCATCTTTCACAATCACTTGGATTTTGGTGGCGCCGGCATCGATAGAGTTCTCCACAAGTTCCTTAATCACCGATGCGGGGCGCTGTACAACTTCGCCGGCCGCAATCTGGTTGGCCACATGATCGGGTAGCAGATTGATTATATCGGCCATAAGCTATCGTAGAAAACGTTGTTGCAGAAAGAAATAGGCAGCCGCAAGCGCAAGGAAGATAATCAATATGCGCTTGCTCGATTTTTGCCGCTGCTTGCGTGCAAAATGAATGAAGTTTGGCGCCTCGTCGGGCTGCTCACCATTTTCGCTCCTCACCTCACGCTCTATGCGCTGGTGACGTTCGCGCCGTTTTTCGTCCTGCTCATTGTAGAACATCGGCTTGTATTCGAATCGGCGGGTGCCGGGTAAACTGAAGAATGCCATTTTTCAATCTGTTTTTGCAAAATACAAAGGTATTATTTTTTGAATTGTAAAACGTTAATCCACCACTTGTATTATGTCTCATCGTCAATCTAACATTCAACGTCAAATGCCCGGCACCCGGCATCGCATTCACCAAACCCAACAAAATTTATATATATCAACTTATATTTCAACACAATAACCAACCAATGCATTTGTTAGTTGATTTTTTTGCGGCTATAGTTTTCAATTAAAAAAAATGTAGTATGTTTGCACCGCTAAAATTCACAACGAATATTGGCATTGTTCTTTAACTTTTTGGTCGGTTCATCTAAGGGTTAGGATTCAAGATTTTCATTCTTGCCATAGGGGTTCGAATCCCCTACCGACTACAGAATTTTTAAAAACATTTACAACAATGGCAAATCATAAGTCATCAGAAAAAAGAATTCGTCAGACTGAGACACGTAACGAACACAATAGGTATTATGCAAAGACAGCCCGTAACGCTGTCCGCGATTTGCGCGCAACAACTGTTAAAGCTGACGCAGAGGCTTTGCTTCCGAAAGTAACAGCAATGCTCGACAAACTTGCAAAGAATAATATCATCCACAAGAACAAAGCCGCAAACTTGAAATCAGGTTTGGCTTTGCATGTGAATTCTTTGGCATAAGACTTATTTAAAACGATAAAAGAGCCTCTCGTCGCACAACGGGAGGCTTTTGTTGTTTACGGCAGACAAGGTCGAACTTTATAATCCGTCGATTGTAATAACCTTATTTTCAACACATCAACTCCCGTTTTTTATGAAAAAGCTGCTCACCATTCTGGTTTGTTGCGCCGCACTTATCGGCTGCAAATCGACATCAAACACTCCAAACACATCGGGATCTGATGGCAAAAGTTCGACTACAGAAACAGCTGCTCCAAAAAAGAAATCGAAAGTGGAGGATTTCGACAAATTCTACGACCGCTTCCACACCGACAGCGCATTCCAGATGTCGCGCATAAAATTTCCACTGAAAGGCGGCTACCATACCGTTGACAACTCCACCAAATGGACAGCCCAAAACTGGAGCCTGCTAACCACCCGCGTTTACGATGTGGACAAGAACAAGTACCGGGCCACCTACTCAAAAACCGACACCTCCTTCACCCAAAAAATCTGGATTGACAGCGCCGGACTTTTCTCTGAATGCCGCTTCGAACTCATCGACGGCAAATGGTTTCTGGTTTACATGAACGACGAGAATAAGTAGCGGAAGGTAACTGGTGATTAGTTACAAGTGGCAAGGCAAAAAGGGAAATGATTAATGATTAATGATTAGTGACAAGGCATAAGGGGGAATGATTAATGGTTAATGATTAATATAGATGTAGGGACGCGGCACTGCCACGTCCGAATAACGTAATTGTCCGATATCAAATTTCCCCATCGCCACCAACACCCAACACCCAACACCTAAAACACAAGTGATTAGTTACAAGGCATAAGGCAAAGGGCATAAGTAGGAACGCGGCACTGCCACGTCCGAATAACGCAACCATCTGTGTAAAAAGCCAACACCTAACACCCAACACCCAATACCTAATTCCCAATTCCTCTATTTTTCCGTCTCCTCTTGCTTTTTCCACAAAATCGTTTTATTATTGTGGTGATATTTACAACCAATATCGACCATTTAATTAATTAAAAACCTATTGCAATGAGAATTAGAAAATTGTTTTTGACAGTGGCTATTGCATTTACAGCCATAGCTGCATCGGCGCAGACCAACGGGTTCTCGTATCAGGCCGTGGTGCGCGACTCAAAAGGCGAGCTTGTGAGCAACAAGAGCGTGGGCATTCAGCTCACAATTGCCAACAGCGACGGATCAAATGTGATGTACAGCGAGACTCAGACCGCGCAGACCAACGCCTACGGTGTGCTGAGCGTGACGGTCGGCAGCGGAACACCTCAGAACGGCGGCAGCCTCTCGAATGTTGACTGGGCCGGTGGCCAGGCATGGCTGCACGTCGGCATCGATGTTAACGGCGGCAGCAGCTACACCAGTCTCGGCGCAACCAAAATTCAGGCCGTGCCGGTGGCTCTTTATGCAGCTAACGGCGGCAAAGGAGAGAAGGGCGACCCGGGAGAGCCAGGACAACCCGGACCGCAAGGCCCCAAGGGCGATGATGGCATGCAGGTGTCCGGCACACAGGGCCAAACCCTTGTGCACAACGGCACAACATGGGTTGCCACCGACGAGCTGTCGGTGAAGAAACTCGATGTTGTGGGCACCGAAAACACTGGCGATGCTCTTTTCGAGGTTAAGGACAACGACGGCAATGTTGTTTTTGCAGTCTATCCCAACGAGGTGCGCGTGTATGTCGATGAGAACGACAGCAAAGACAGCAAAGTCAAACGCAGCGGCTTGATTGTTACTGGACGCAACACAAAGGGCGACGGCGAGCAGGATTATCTGATTGTCAACCCCACTGGTACTCAGGTTATTGTTGACGAGAACGACGGAAAAGCCAAACGCAGCGGCTTGATTGTAACAGGGCGCAACACAAAGGGCGATGCCGAGCAGGACTACCTTGTTGTAAACCCGAACGGCACAAAAGTGATTGTTGACGAAGGCGACGGAAAAGTAAAGCGCAGCGGTCTTGTGGTTACTGGCCGCAACACCAAAGGCGACGGCGAACAGGACTATTTGGTTGTTGACCCCAGTGGTACTCAAGTAATTGTTGACGATGAACTCGACAACGACAGCAAAGTTCCACGCAGCGGTTTTGTTGTTACAGGACGAAACACAAAGGACGACAGCCCGACCAAATATCTGAAGGTTGCCACCGACGGAACCCTGATGCATTTCGACAAGTCGGATGCAAAAGTAAAACGCAGCGGCTTGATTGTTACCGGACGCAACACCAAAGGCACCGACCAGGAATATTTCAACATCGACGCGGCACAAGACGCCAAAACACTTAACGAAGAAAACCGCATTTACTGGTATCCTGAAAGGAATGCTTTTATGGCAGGAAAACTGAAAGTTAACGACCCAACTGAAGTTGGTGAAAACTCATTCAATGCCGGTTATTTGAACAAGGCTAGTGGCGACTTCTCGCAAGCGTTTGGTTATCAATCAGAAGCCATTGGCGAGACATCCATTGCAATAGGTAATGTGGCAAAAGCTACCGGTAAAAGCTCGTTTGCCTTTGGTGAGAGCACAACAGCCGCAGGCGAAAGTTCTGTTGCTATTGGTGTGGGCGCCCAAACTGGCTCATCAGCAAAAAACGCCTTTGCATTTGGTGAAGATGCGCAAGCCAGCGGCAGCGGCAGTTATGCCATTGGCTCTGGAGCAAATGCAACAGGTACAAGCAGTTATGCATTTGGCAGTGAAGGAATAGATACGACAGGAGCGTGGTTGCCCGCCGCTTCCGCCACAGGTGAGTTCGCATACGCCTTTGGAGCAGGAACAGAAGCTATAGGGAAAGCTGCCATGGCATTTGGAGTTTACACAACCGCCAGCGGCGAGTATTCAACGGCAATGGGAACAGGAACAACCGCCAGTGGCGAGTATTCAACGACAATTGGAATTGGAACAACCGCCAGTGGATACACTTCTACGGCAATGGGATGGCTTACAACCGCCAGCGGGGATTATTCTACTGCGATGGGTGAAAGAACAGATGCAATCGGAGAAAAGTCCACGGCAATGGGATATTTCACAACCGCTAGCGGAAACCGGTCAACGGCAATTGGCGATTATACAACCGCCAGTGGACAAAACTCCACGGCATTTGGATGGCATACGACCGCCAGTGGACAAAGCTCCATGGCAATGGGATATGGAACAAATGCCAGTGGACGAGGCTCCATTGCAATGGGAAATGTGACAACCGCCAATGGATATAGCTCCATTGCAATGGGATATGTAACAACTGCCAGTGGGGATTATTCTACTGCTATGGGAGCTTACACAAAGGCTAATAATACGTATCAAACTGTTGTAGGAAAATGGAATACAGGCTCATATAGTTTATTTGCTGTGGGCAATGGAAATACAAATTGGAATCGAGAAACTCAATCGTATGATACAGTAAGAAGTGATGCCTTTGTTGTTTTTAGTAGCGGCGACTCTAAATTCAACGGTAGTGTCACATACACGGGTAACCTTACCCACGATTCCGATTCACGTCTGAAGAAAGATGTACAGACCATCAGTGGCGCATTGGACAAAGTTTTGAAGCTGCGTGGCGTAACCTACTATTGGAAGACCCGTGAAGAGATGGCCGCTACTCGTGGTGTTTCAGTCAACAATATGAGCTATGGTTACAGCGATAAGCTGCAAACAGGCGTAGTTGCGCAAGAGATTGAGCAGGTTATGCCAGAGCTTGTCAGTACCGATGAGGCCGGTTTCAAATCAGTTGATTATGTTGGAATTACCCCATTGCTTATCGAGGCAATAAAAGAGCAGCAGACAATAATCAACAATCAGCAGCAGCAGATTGATGAACTGAAGAAGATGGTGGAGGAATTGCTGAATAAACAATAGAATATGGTAGGGAATCGATAAATTGCGTCCGAACAAAAAAAAGGCCGGTAACCCTCGGGTTTTCGGCCTTTTTATTTCTCGCGCAAGCGAAAACACACAAAAATGTATTTTAAGCGTTCCGTGATTGAATTCTTCCGCCAGAGATAATAACCACTCCCTGCCCCTACTCGCTCTTAGGTAGCAGAATTCTGAATGTTGTGCCAACGCCAATCTCCGACGACTGCACCATGATTTTTCCGCGGTGATAGTTCTGGATAATACGCTGCGTGAGCGACAATCCCAAGCCCCAGCCACGCTCTTTAGTGGTGTAGCCAGGCGAGAAAATAGCCTTAAACTGATTCTTGGCAAGGCCCTTGCCGGTGTCAATCATAAGAATCTCGGCGTATTTGGGAGTTTCGTTCAGCTTAATGGTAATGCAGCCCTTGCCCTCCATGGCGTCGATGGCGTTCTTGATCATGTTCTCGATAACCCAGTTGAACAGCGATGCGTTAAGCTTCACCATTACCGCATGCGAGGTGTTGTCTTTCACATCGAGTGTGATGTTCGACGAGACACGGTTGCGCATGTAGCCCACAGCCGTTTCAATCGCCTCCGACAGGTTGCCAGGTTGGAGTGTAGGCAGTGAACCTATTTTCGAGAAACGATCGGCAATCATCATCAGCCGATCAATATCCTTCTGCATTTCAGCAACATACGTTTCATTCGACTCATTCTGTCGGAGAATTTCAAGCCATGCCATCAGCGACGAGATGGGCGTTCCCAACTGATGCGCTGTCTCTTTCGACATTCCAATCCACACACGGTTCTGCTCGGCACGCCTCGACGAACTGAACGCCAGATAAGCCACAATCAGGAATATGCCTATAATCGACATTTGAATGAACGGGAAGTGAGCCAGCTGCTTCAGCACGGTTGAATCATCATAATAGATGAAATTCTTGCTGTTGCCGGGCAGATTGATGACAATGGGATCGTGCTTTGCCTCCATCTCGGCCAGCAATTTACGGCAATAAGCCGTGTCGTTGACCTTCGAATCGGGAATGTTTCTAACCGAGATAACGCTGTCGCCATCGGTCATAATAACCGGAATGGTGGTGTTGTCGCGAATGATTTCGAGACAGAAATTAATCTCATTCTCATTTTCGCTGAGCGATATCTGCCGCGTGGCCTCGGCCCATATTTGCATGCGTTTTTGCTCCTCGGCGGCCACGCTTTTTGCCAGTTTATTGGTGAAATAGAGCGAGATGCAGCCAATAAGCGTGGCACCTACTATGATAAGTGTCTTCCAGACGATCTTGTTTCTATAGATATTCATAGTGAGTAAAACGTCACTCCCGCCCTATTATTGTGCCAGCACCTCATTTCAGAGCAGCTTCAACAATAAAATATCGTCTCAACCGGCCAAATGTGCCAAAATAAGAACTCCTCCTGTGTTTTTATTCTCAACTGAAACTCGCATATTTGCAGATAATAATTTATAAACCAGACAATAAAAATGACACGATTATTTCGTCTGCCGATGATGGTTGCCGCGCTGATTATGCTGGCCGGCGGCACAATGGCCCAGAATGCCGGCGAACCTGAAATAAGTTTCGACTCGCTTTTTGCCTACGGGAAACAACTGGTGCGCACCGACCCCTATTCGGCCATAGTTATCCTCACCAAGGCCGACAGCCTTATCGGCGAGGACAATGCCGACCGTGCCGCGCTTTACCGCCAACTGTCGAACGCCAATTATTATATAGACAATATCGACCGCGCGCTTGAACTCAACAGCCGTGCCATCGAAATCCGCAACAGTCTGCCGTCCGACTCCACAAACATCTACGAGACGGCCGTGCTCCACTACAACAACACTCTCTTCCACCAAAGGAAAAACGACTACAAGCAAGCGCAGAGCGAGGCCGAAAAAGCCATCAGCCTTTTCGATAAAATCGGCAACGACTATTATGTGTCGATAGCGTGCGACCTTGGCGCCGTGCTCTATCAGCAGACCGGCAATATTTTCCGTGCCCAGGAGCTGGCACTCAAGGAATTGTCAGTGTGCGAGAAGATGGCCGACACCATAGGCATCACCTACTCCTACGACCTTCTGGCCGCCATTTGCGAAACCGTGTCGCAATACGACCAGCAACTCCAATGGCAGAAAAAAGCCCTCGAACTTCGCGAGATGCTGAATGACTCAGTACAGATAGCGTTGTCGTACAACAACATAGGTAACACCTACATCAACACTGCGGCGCCAAACGGCAAAAGTCTCGACAAAGCTAAAATAGACACTGCCATTGTCTACTTGAAAAACGCACTGCGGCTCAAGCGCTCGTTCAGCGAGGAGCAGGCGCGACGGACTGAATTTTCGGTGGCTTCCGACACACGGGCAGCCAAATACTGGCGCGAGAAACTGCTTGCAGGCACACTGAACAACATTGCCATGGCCTACCGTGAGCTGAACACCGACTCGTGCATGGCCTACGGCCGTCTTGCGGCAAAATATTTCAAACTCCTGCACGACGACTACGGATACGCCTCAGCGCTGATTGTAATAGCCGAGGGCGACCGCACTGCCAGTCCGCAAAAAAGGCGCCAGATGTTTGAGGAGGTTGTAAAGCTATCAAACCAAAACAGCGACGCATCCTTTACTCCGCTGCTCCAGAAAGCCTATTCCGGCATTTCGGAGATTTATTTTAAAAGCGGCGACTACCGCAACGCATATCTCACCGCCAGCGAATCGTTCAGAATAAAAGACTCACTGACAAGGGAGTCGAACATCCGCAACATTGCCCAGTCTGAAATGCGCTTTGAATTCGACAAAAAACGCACCGCCGACTCAGTGCAGCACTACCACGAGAACCTGCGACTTACAGCCGAGCACCAGCAGGAACTGCGGGCAAAGCAACTCCAAACGCGTATCATTCTGTGCATAGCAATAGTTGTGCTCATGTTCGGCTCGGTATTCTTCTTCTTCTACAAGACCGCCAAGGAGAACGTTGAAATGAGCCTCCGGCAGCGCATGCTCGAAACAGAGCGATCGCTGCTGCGGACACAGATGAACCCGCACTTCATTTTCAACGCACTCAACTCGGTACAGAGTTTCATCACAAGCAACAACCAGCTCGACGCCGTCAGGTTCTTGTCGAAATTCGCCAAACTGATGCGCCTGATTCTCGATCACTCCATGCAGCAGTTTGTACCGCTTAGCGACGAGCTGACATCGCTATCACTCTATATCGACCTCGAAAAAGCGCGATTCAACAACCGGTTCGACTACCGCATCGACATCGACGACAACGTTGAGGAGGAACTTGTGAGTGTGCCGCCCATGCTTATACAGCCGTTTGTCGAGAACGCCATCTTGCATGGCATGATGCACAAGCCCGAAGGCGGACTCATAACCATTAAAATCACCGACAACGGGAACAACACTCTCACCTGCCAGATAACCGACAACGGTGTCGGACGCAAGGCTGCCGCCGAAATAGAGAAGAAGGGTGAAAAGGCGCACAAATCGGTGGGTATGCAGCTCACACGCGAACGTCTGCAAGACCTGAACCGCAAAACAAAATCGGAGCTGTCGTACACAATCACCGACCTTGAAGACTCCAACGGCAACGCACTGGGCACACAGGTAACCATTGTTATACCGGAACAGGAATAAACAGTGTTTTCAAAACATACGATTCCGATTTCCAGCCATCTCCACAAGCATCGGCAATGGTTGGGAATCCTAATCATTTTTTTATCAATTCATTGCACCTTGCATATATTTTTATACTTTTGAAAACACTAAATAAAATTTAGACATCATGGTGAAAGTTGTGATTATTGACGACGAAAACAGCGGGCGCAATGTCATTCGTCAGTATCTGTCGCTATACTGCGATGATATAGAGATAATTGGCGAGGCCGATTCGGTTAAAAGCGGCGTTGAATTGCTCAGCAAAGAGAGTCCCGACATTGTTTTTCTCGACATTCAGATGCAGGACGGCACAGGCTTCAACCTTCTCGAAGCGCTGCCGCAACGCACTTTCAAGGTAATTTTTGTTACCTCGTTCGACCAATATGCACTCAAGGCCATTAAATTCAGTGCATCGGACTACATACTAAAGCCTGTCGACCCCGACGAGTTTGTCGAGGCTGTGCAGAATGTACAGGCTGAACTGGCAAAACAAACCCCGACCAAAGACGAGCGTATCGACGAGTTGCTCACAAACATGAACAACTTTACAAAAGTCGGACTCCCCACCAACAACGGCATACAGTTTGTCAAGGTCGATGATATTGTGCGCTGCGAGGCCGACGGTCCCTACACACAGTTTTTCATGAACAACGGCGAGAAAATCATGGTTTCCAAAAACCTCAAAATATACGAGGAGTTGTTTGTCGACAACAAATTCCTGCGCGTCCACAAGTCACACTTGATAAATACCAGTTACATCGACAAATACATCAATGGCGACGGCGGCAGCGTAATCATGGCCGACGGTTCGAACGTTGAAGTGTCGCGCCGCAAAAAAGACGAACTATTGAGCATGATGATATAATTCATCAGAATATTCTTCAAACATTTTTACAGAATGGGCATCTCCAAAAGTGTCCATTCTTTTTTTGTTCATTAACAAAACCGACAATATGATTCAAATTGTTAATATTCAAATAAATACATATTAGCATATGATTGCAATCGCAACACTCGAACTTTATGTCATAACTTGTTTAAAATATTGTTTACAAATAAGGTATTGCCTACTTTTGTGCGAAGTCAAATATTATATATTTGTGCGTTGACGTGGCGTGGTTTATCCTGCCATATCATTCATGTAATCAGATATAAAAAGACATTTGTTAATGACAACAAAAATTAAAAACGCTCTTATTTCGGTCTTCTACAAAGACCAATTGGAGCCGATAGTGAAGGAACTTGACAAACTTGGTGTAAACATCATCTCGACTGGAGGCACCTTCGATTTCATCAAAAACCTTGGCGTAAACGTACAGACTGTTGAGTCTTTGACAACATATCCGTCTATTCTGGGCGGACGCGTTAAAACCTTGCACCCGAAGATTTTCGGTGGCATTCTTGGCCGTCGCGACAACGCACAGGACAAGGAACAGATGAAAC
The DNA here is from genome assembly GCA_017650325.1 of Salinivirgaceae bacterium. Taxonomy (GTDB): domain Bacteria; phylum Bacteroidota; class Bacteroidia; order Bacteroidales; family SZUA-534; genus RUG13583. Next base: position 14,861 of record JAGCFC010000122.1, read on the forward strand.
AATACGAGATTGACGACATCGACCTTGTGATTGTTGACCTTTATCCGTTTGAGCAGACCGTTGCAAGCGGTGCAAGCGAAGCCGACATCATCGAGAAAATCGATATCGGCGGAATCTCACTCATCCGTGCGGCTGCAAAGAACTTCAAAGACGTGGTGATTGTAAGCTCGCGTGAGCAGTATGGCGAGTTACTCGAAATTCTTCAGAAACAGGGCGCCGAAACCACTCTTGAGCAGCGCCGTGAGTTCGCTCGCAAGGCTTTCGACACATCGTCGCATTACGATTCGGCAATCTTCAACTACTTCAACAAAGACAACGAAGAGTCGGAGAAAATAAGCCTGACAAACGGCAAGGTGCTTCGCTACGGCGAGAACCCGCACCAAAAGGCCGTTTTCTATCCTTTCAAAAACACCAATCTCGAGCACACGCTGGCCGGTTCGCCGTGTCTGCAGGGCAAAGAGATTTCATACAACAATATGCTCGACGCCGATGCTGCCTGGAAGGCTGCAAGCGACGCCTACAACGCTGTCGACAACATCAAGAACAAAGTTGGCGTGGCAGTTGTTAAGCACCTGAACCCCTGTGGTCTGGCAGTAGCCGACTGCCCGATGAAAGCCCTTGAGTTGGCTTGGGCAGGTGATCCTGTGAGCGCTTACGGCGGCATTGTTTGCTTCACTTGCGAGGTTGACAAGCAGATTGCCGAATGGTTCACCGGAAAATTCATCGAAATAATCATTGCCCCATCGTTCACCGAAGAGGCAAAAGAGGTTCTGGCAAAGAAGAAAAACCTGCGCGTGCTTGTCACACCGGTTAAGCCGACAATCACTGGCGAGAAGATGTACCGCTCGGTGAACGGTGGTCTGCTGGTTCAGGACGAGGACGAGGGTATGGACAAAGAATACAAACCTGTTACCGACTGCAAGTTCACTGACAAGCAGATTGACCTTGCAAAATTCGGAACACAGGCCTGCAAATATTTGAAGAGCAACTCAATGGCGCTTGTATCACAAGCCGCTGACGGTTCTTATTGGCTGACAGGTGCTGGAATGGGCCAACCAAACCGCATCGACAGTCTGCAACGCCTGACAGTGCCGCGCTTCAACTTGAAACAAGGCTGCACAATTGGCGAGAGCGTGCTCATTTCTGACGCCTTCTTCCCATTCAGCGACAGCGTTGAGGCCTGCAACGAGTTTGGCATTAAATACATTGTAACGCCGGGCGGCAGCATCCACGACCCCGAAGTTATCGAGGCCTGCAACAAGTACGGCATTGCAATGGTATTCACTGGAATTAGACATTTCAAACACTAGAAAATACATAAACAATGGGATTGTTTTCGTTTTTAACTCAAGAACTTGCAATTGACCTTGGCACCGCCAACTCAATCATCATCCATAACGACAAGATTGTGGTTGACGAGCCGTCGATTGTGGCCGTTGACACCAACACGCAAAAAGTGATTGCCATTGGCGAGAAGGCGCGTATGATGCACGGCAAAACTCACGAGCACATCAAGACCATCCGCCCGTTGCGCGACGGCGTTATCGCCGACTTCGACGCTGCAGAAAAGATGATTCGCGGATTGATTAGGATGGTGAATGAGAAAAAGACTCAACTCTTTTCACCGGCCCTGAAAATCGTCATCTGCGTACCGTCGGGCTCTACAGAGGTTGAACTTCGTGCTGTGCGCGACTCTTCGGAGCACGCCGGAGGCCGCGAGGTGCTGATGATTTACGAGCCGATGGCCGCCGCACTTGGTATGGGTGTCGATGTTGAGGCACCGGAAGGCCATATGGTTGTCGACATTGGCGGTGGTACCACAGAGATTGCCGTTATTTCGTTGGGAGGCATTGTGTCGAACGAGTCAATCCGTATTGCAGGTGATGAGTTTACCGAAGACATCCGCGAGTATATGCGCCATCAGCACAATATTAAGATTGGTGAGCGCACAGCAGAGGATATTAAGATTAAAGTGGGTTCGGCGCTGCCCGATTTGGACGAGCCACCCGCAGACTATCTGGTTCGCGGCCCGCACCAAATGACGGCTCTTCCGATTGAGATTCCAATCTCGTATCAGGAAATCGCTCACTGCCTTGACCGCTCAATCAGCAAGATTGAGACAGCCATCTTGGCAACACTGGAGCACACTCCGCCTGAGTTGTATGCCGATATCTACCGCAAGGGTATCTTCCTTGCAGGCGGTGGCGCACTGCTGCGCGGATTGGACAAACGTCTGACTGAAAAGACGAAGATTCCGTTCCACGTTGCCGAAGACCCGCTGCACTGCGTGGCACGCGGTACCGGTATCGCGCTCAAGAACTCACATCGATTCAAATTCTTGATAAAGTAATAATTAGAGATTGTGCCTGTCGAATTCTGACGGGCACAATCATTTATTGAAGGGGTGATTAATTGAATTAGTTAGGAGTTAGGATTTAGAAATTAGGATTGAAAATAAAGGTTGAGAGGGTTTAGAAGGTTGAGAAAGATGAGTATTCTAAACAGCGAAGCACTAAACATTCTAAACTTTAAACCTGTTAAACAGCGAAGCGATTAAACCTTTAAACGATTCACCGATAAGGCAAACAAATGAGAAACCTGATTCAGTTCATATTACGCAACCATTACGCACTGCTTTTCATATTGCTTGAGAGCCTGTCGTTCGTGTTGGTTGTGCGCTACAACAGTTATCAGCACACGAGTTTCATCAACTCGTCGGCTGCGGTGGCCGGAAATGTGGACAAGGTTTTCTCGACAGTGAACAACTATTTGAGCCTGAATCAGCGTAATCAGGAACTGAACGACGAATTGGCGCGCCTGCGCACAATGATGCCCGAAAGTTCGAAAGTCGACACGCTGACGGCTGTTGAGGCCTTCGATTCGGTTTACACCCAACAATATGAGTATCTGCCGTGCCGCGTTATCAGCAACTCGGTGAAGAGTGCCAACAACTTCCTAACGCTCGACATCGGTAGCAAGCACGGCGTTGAACCGGGTATGGCCGTTGTTTCGGCAATGGGCGCGGTTGGCGTTGTCAAGGCCGTATCGCCCAATTTCTCGTCAGTTATCAGCGTGCTGAATCAGAACCTGAAAATCAGCGCAATGCTCGAAAAGAGCGGATATTTCGGGTCGCTGGGCTGGGAAGGCGGCGACTACCGTCACGCCAATCTCGAGGACCTGCCTGGCCACATCAAGGTTAACAAGGGCGATGTGGTGATTACAAGCGGCTACTCAACCATCTTCCCGAAAGGGGTGATGATTGGATATGTTGAAGAGGTGACGGCGCACGGCGTGAACGGCTTTATGTCGGCCGACATCAGGCTGGCAGTCGATTTCAAGCGGCTGTCGAACGTGCAGGTGGTTAGGAATATGCTGAAAAAAGAACAACTGGAATTAC
>JAGCFC010000123.1 GCA_017650325.1 Salinivirgaceae bacterium
AAACGATAACCAACCCCTAACACCCAATCCCCAACACCAAGCAACTAATCCCTGATGCCCAGTGCCTAGTGCCTAAACTAAGCGAAAACGATAACGAAAACGATAACGAAAACGATAACGAAAACAAAAACCAACCCCTAACACCCAACCCCCAACACCAAGTAACTAATGCCTAATGCCCAGTGCCTAGTGCCTAACCTAAACGAAAACTATGACTATAACGATAACCAACCCCTAACACCCAACCCCTAACACCCAACCCCTAACACCCAACCCCTAACACCAACATTTCACTCCATCCACCGCCGAATCTTGACTTTCATGGCGTTGGCAATGGGTTTGTTGGTAACAAGCGCCAGATAGCCGCCACCACCGGCGCCAGCATGTTTCCATCCTAAAACATCGGGTTTGTATTGTTCTATCACGTTCAGAATCTTATCGTTGACCATATTAGGGAACATTGCCGTCTGAGCGTTGAACGAGTCGGTTACGGCCCGGCCGAAATCAGCCAGGTTGCGCTCCATGATGGCCGTCCAGCAACGGTCGGCGGCAGAAGTTAGTGCGCCGATTTTCTGCGGAGTGATGTCGGTGTTGCAGAGCAGGTCGGTGCCGTCGGGACGGGGCCAGAGCGTGACAAGATAGATGTGGTCTTCGAGCCAGGTTAGAATGGCTTCATCATCGACGCGCTCGATTTTCTCGGGCCAGTAAACGCCGTTGTAGTAGTGCCGCACAAGTCCCGGAACGCAAATTCCGATGGCGTCTTGTGCGCCCGAAATTATAGTGCGCCCCGGCTCGTTCTCGTAGCGGAAAAGCAGTTCGGCCAGTTTTTCGGGCTTCTCGAGCGGCAGTTGGTACGGCCAGAGTTGCCGCGCGGCGTTGCGTGTCGATGTTGACATTCCGCTGCGCTCGTTGTATTCCACAATAGGCTCAAGCGATATGGTGATGGCCCACCCGGGGCGGATTTTCGACAACATGGGCTGGTCAATCCAGGTGCCGGCAATGTCGAGACGATATGGCAGTTGGCAGCCGGTGCCGCCGCGCAGAGCGGTTGTTGAGCGAGTGGGCAGTCCGGCTTCGGGCGTGCGCTTCAGCACAATATATTCGATGCCCAGCTCACGGCAAAGGTCAGCTTTGGCAGGCGAGTGCCCGTCTTCATTCACCACGTAACGGTCGGGTTTCAGGCGGCGCAGCTCATCAACAAAATCGAGCAGTCCGCTGCCGCTGTTAATCCACGCATCGGTTACGTAACGAATTGATTTAACCATATATAGCCGTTCCTGTTCAGAATTGATGGTCTTGCGCCCCTTCAACTCTTCAATTGTCCGGTCCGACCCTATTCCAACGTAAAGGTCGCCGTACTCCGACGCTTCTTTGAAAAATGCCACGTGGCCGCTGTGCAGCATATCGTAGCATCCCGACACAAACACTTTCATAGTCTGTTTTTTTGTTGGCTCAAAGTTGGCGAAAAATAGTTAACATGAAAAAGATTTTGGGCTGTTAAGGCAATTAGTTAAATGCCTTAGCGACATTCCGAATTGATTTTTCTGCCGAATTAGATATATATTTGTGGGAAACATTTAAAACACGATTTTAACGAAACAGAGAATTTTATAGTAACATATTAAATAACAACGCATTAACTATTATTTCGCGTTTGCCGAAGCCCACCAAGTAATTCGGAAATAAAAAACAGAGAAATAATAAGTTATAGGTCGCCATTAAGGGTAATCCTATGACCAATGTATAATAAGTAATGCTCGCCTGAAGGTGGTGAGTACTTATTATTGGTCAAGGGTTTCTGTGGTGGGCGCCCTGGCAAACGCAATGAGGAAAAGCACCTTCTCTCATTGTGTTAGTGATTGATAGTCAATGCATAAAAACTATCAATCATAATGGCAAACGCAAATTTGAATCAGGCCAAAAGCGCCAAGAAAGATGAGTTTTATACCCAACTCGCTGACATCGAGAACGAACTGAAGCACTACAAAGAGCATTTCAAAGGGAAAACGGTGCTATGCAACTGCGACGACCCGCGTGTTTCAAATTTCTTCCACTATTTCAGTTATAACTTTGAGCAGTTGGGGCTTAAAAAGTTGATTACCACTTGCTACAAAAGCCAGGAACGCGATTTGTTCAGCCAAAACAATAGTGAGCGCGCTATTTGGCTCGAATATACTGGTGACCGCAACGGCAACCGTGTGCCCGACCCCGAAGAGATTGGAATAAACTACCTGAAAGGTGACGGCGATTTCCGCTCTGAAGAATGCATTGAACTTTTGAAACAGGCTGATATTGTGGTGACTAACCCACCATTTTCTTTGTTTCGTGAATATATGGAACAACTGATTAAATACGAAAAGAAATTCGTGATTGTTGGGCATCAAAACGCCATTAAATACAAAGAGATTTTCCCTTTGATAAAAGATAATAAACTATGGTTGGGTTATGGATTTAAAGGTGGAGCAGGTCATTTCATAAGCAAATATGATGATACTGCAACCGCTGGCGACCATCGAGAAGGAATGATAAGGGTTTCTGGTGTCACGTGGTTTACCAATCTTGAAATAAAAAAACGACACGAAGATTTGATATTGTATAAAACTTATAGTTCAGCCGAATACAGAAAATATGAGAATTTCGACGCAATAAATGTTGATAAAACATCAGATATTCCAATGGACTATTATGGATATATCGGTGTCCCAATAACATTTATGGATAAGTACAATCCCGAACAATTTGAAATAGTTGGGTTGGGTATTGCTAATTTGGGGTTACAATGTGGCATTAAACCATACAAACCAGAGCATAAAAAATTTCGCAAGGAAGTTCAGAAACGAGGTGCTGTCGATGGTGATTTATATTTTGTGACGGATGGTGTCGTTGAAGTTCCATATTCCCGCATCCTTATCCGTCGCAAGCAACAAACGCCATACGTTCAGTCCGAAGAACAACTGCGGCAAGCGGCAGAACCACAAGGCGAATACAATGGCAAGCAATAATATCAGCAATGTGTATTATTCCCAAAAACAAGAAAATAGGAATAATATAATGGCATATATAATATAAAATAGGAATAATATAGTATTTTTACGTTCGGTTTTAACTAAAAAAGGAACGATATGGAAGGTTACATTAAAGTGACAGAAGCCGCCGGACGGTGGGGAATATCGCCGCGCCGCGTAAGAATACTATGTGCCGAAGGACGTATTTCGGGAGTTGTCCGCAAGGGGAATCTATACTTTATTCCCGCCAGCGCCACACAACCCGTCGATGCACGCACATACAGCAAAAAGGCTAACCGGCAGCCATATACGCCGTTGCTCGCCGAAGTGGACGCTTTGCAAAAAAGGCTTGCCACAATGCGCCCGCTCTCGCCATCCGAAGTCGAGGCACTCAAAGAGGTTTTCCTTGTTGAGCACACCTACAACAGCAACGCCATCGAGGGGAACACTCTCACATTACAAGAGACGGCATTAGTGCTGCAGGGCATCACCATCGACCAGAAACCACTGAAAGACCATCTTGAGGCTGTCGGCTATAAAGAAGCGTTTGAGGCGATGGAGGAAATGGCACGGCAAGACAAGCCGCTCTCTGAACACGAAATCCGCAGCCTTCACTCGCTTGTGCTTGCCCACAGGCGCGAGGATGCGGGACTTTACCGCCGCGTGCCGGTCCGCATTGCCGGCGCACTGACCGAACCCGTGCAACCATATCTGATTCAGCCAAATATCGAAGAATTGATTGCCGATATGAGCGGAAAGTACGCCAAGCTGCATATTGCCGAGCAGGCGGCCTTGTTTCACTTGCGTTTCGAAAGCATTCATCCGTTCATCGATGGCAACGGCCGGACAGGCCGATTGCTTATGAATCTGCAACTTATCAGAGCCGGTTATCCGCCGATAAATATAAAATTTGCCGACCGCCGCAGGTATTATGAGGCTTTCGACAGTTACGCCCGCAGCGGGTCGGACGAAAAAATGGTAACACTTGTGGCTGAATATCTTAAAGAACGGTTGAATGCGATGGTTGAAATACAAAAAGGACTAGATGAAAAAACATAGTTGCTCATATTATTAAATTTAAAATCAGTGGAATATGAAGATTGAACTGCACAAAATCACCGTCCGCGAACTGACAAACGGTTACGTGGACAATGCCGAAAACGGAGTGAAAGCCTACGGCGGAAAACTCGATGTGCGCCCGCCTTATCAGCGCGAGTTTGTGTATAAGGAGAAGCAGCGCGACGCCGTGATTGACACGCTCACGCAAGGCTTTCCGCTCAACGTGATGTATTGGGCCACCCGCGACGACGGAACCTTCGAAATTATTGACGGTCAGCAGCGTACAATCAGCATCTGCCAGTATGTGAACGGCGATTTTGCCTATATGTTCCGCTATTTCCACAACCTTCAGCCCGATGAGCAGGAGCGCATCCTGAACTACGAACTTCAGGTTTACATCTGCAGCGGCGAGGAGAGCGAGAAACTCAAATGGTTCAAAACCATCAATATATCGGGCGAGGAACTCGCCGAGCAGGAGTTGCGCAACGCCGTGTATGCGGGCTCGTGGGTGAGCGATGCAAAGCGGTATTTCAGCAAAAACGGCTGCCCCGCCGTGAAAATCGGCAGCGACTATCTGACAGGCTCGGCCATTCGCCAGGAGTACCTTGAAACGGCCATCTCATGGATTTCCGACGGCAACATCGAGACGCACATGGGCAACCATCAACACGACCCCAACGCCGCGCCGCTGTGGCAGTTCTTCCAGTCGGTCATCACTTGGATTGAGACCACTTTCCGCCCAACCAAAGAGCGCAAAAAGATTATGAAGGGCGTCGATTGGGGAATGCTCTACAAGAATTATAAAGATAAAGTGATTGATACCCAAAAGGTTGACGCGGAAGTCAAACGACTGATTCTCGACGACGACGTGACAAAAAAGACGGGCATCTATCCGTACATTCTCACTGGCAAAGAGAAATATCTGTCAATCCGCGCCTTTACCGATGCGCAGAAACTCTCGGCCTACGAGCGTCAGCTGGGCATTTGCGCCGATTGTGGCGAGCATTTTATGTTGGAGCAGATGGAAGCCGACCACATTACGCCGTGGCACGAAGGAGGCAAAACCGTTGCTGAAAACTGTCAGATGCTCTGCCGCGACTGCAACCGTCGGAAAAGCGGAAAATAGTTAGCCCGGAACGGGCGACACCATATTGTTGTTGTGTCACCCTTTCAGGGTTTACTGTTTCCACGTCATTAACCCGTGGGTTCACACCCACGGCTATGATATTTCGCCCCGTTGGGGCTTTTTTATGCAAGTAGAATTATTCAAACGGAATTATTCTGTCAGCATAATTCTGTCAGCATAATTCTGTCAGCATAATTTTGTAATTAGTTGTGATAGTGTGGATTGTGCGGGATTTAAGCGTTAAAACTACCTAAAAAAACAGCCCGGAACGGGCGGTATAATACAGGCAGGGGTGTTAACCCCTGCGTAAATGCGACGATGCAATTTGAGCCCTGAAAGGGCGGCACTGCTATTTCCCCGCCAACTTGTTTTCCAAATCCTTAACCTTCGCTTCGCTCTTGCGCAGCTGTTGTTCCATCTCGCGCACCGATGTGAGGTCGAACGATACGCCAAGGATGTTCGGGTTGTGAGTAATGTTGTTGATGAACGGCACTTTGATGGTTTGCAGCACGCGCCGTGTGCCGTCGGGTAGCGATATGGTCTGCTCGGGCAGTTTTATCATTTGGCGCTGTTCAAGCACTTTGGTATCACTTTCGTGAATGGCGTTCAGCTCGTCAATGTCGTTGACAAGTTCGTCGTCGGAGTGGCCGAGCAGACTGTCAACAGGCATGTTGTAGAGTTTGCCTTCTTCCTGGTTTGCAACAATATACTGGCGGTGAATGTTCTTGACGAAAATCGGGTAGGGCACAAGGTCGATAATGCGGCGCATAAGGTTTTCGCTCTCTTCCAGTTCGTGCTGCTTGGTTTCCATCTCTTCCTGCTGTGTTTGCATTTCTTCAATGCTCTGGCGCAGTTCTTCTTCTTGAGTTTTAAGCTGTTCCGCCTGGTTTTGCGCCTTTTCGAGCAGTTTCACGGTTGTGTTGTTCAGGTGCGATGCCGACAAGGTTGACGCAAAACTCTCGGCAATCTTCTCAATGAATTTCTGTTTGTGCTCGTCAAGAACATTGAACGATGCCAACTCAATGATTCCCAATACGTTCTCGTCGCAGATGAGCGGCACAAGGAACAAGCACCGCGGCGATGCTTCGCCCATACCCGAACGTATTGCAAGATACTCCTCGGGGATGTCGGTCATAAAAAGAGACGCTTTTTCGTGGTAGACGGCGGCAATTAGCCCGTCTTCGAGGCTGCATTTCTTGTCGGGAAACTTCTGACGGTCGTAGGCATACGAGGCAATCATTGTAAGGAACTCATCGTCGGTGTTTTCGCGCACAAAGATGCCGCCCTGGTTGCAGTCGGTGTATTTGATGAGCTGGCGCAGCAGTTCGTTTGCAATCTCGCCCATCGAGCGGTTCGACTGCCGCATAATGTCCGAAAACTTGGCCACACCCTGGTTCATCCAGTTGCGTTTGAGTTCCTGTTCCTTCCAGTCGTTTTCTTCGCTTGCAAGTTTGTCGAGGTGCTGTTTCAATTTGCTGATTGCCTGCATAAAACTGTCATCGGCAAGCGTGTTGAGCGGCTCGTATTTCTGCCCCGAAGCGGTAATTTCGGCGTAGCGGCCCAACTCGTTGTAGTGTTTTGCCACACCGCCAATGCGCCTGAACATCTGGTGCCGCCGTATCTGTTTTGGTGTCACGGTGACGCTACCGCCCGCAGCAAGTTGTTTCAGACTATTGTCAATCTGTTTCAGAATCCTTTCGCCGACAAACTTATCGATTAGCAGGTTTGCCAGAATAAGTAGTACCGCCAATGCGGCCGTGGCCGTCACAAAAAGATGGCGGAAATGGAAAAACGCCAGCACGGCTGTTGCACCCGTAGCCAAAATTGATGCAATGGCAAGTGCCATTTGCAGTCGTTTTACATATATATAGGTGTGGTTTTTGCTTTTTAACATTTCCTTGCGCTTTAATTATAATTCGCGACAAAATTAGTCCGTTTAGTTTTAATTCAAAAGCATATTCAATGATATTTTGTTTGATTATTATATATAGGTGTGAATTTTGCTGTCAACTGAACCGTTTTTGCGCGGTTTTTAGGTTTTTCTTTTAAAAATAGTCTTTTGACAATAATACCCCCATAAAAAGTGGGTATTGATTTGAAGGAATGCATTTCTCGCCAAAATCTGCCTTAAAATTCACCCATTGCACTCAAAAATATTCTTAAAAATCGCAGAAATGCCAATTTTTCGGAAAAAGTTCAATTTCGATTTGTTATTGAAAACGTTTTCGAAAGCGGTCGGTTTTAATAAAAATTAAATTACGGCGGTTAAAAATTATAATATGTAAGCAAAACAGATAAAAATAAAATAAATCGAAAATAAATATTGAAAAATGCTTGCAGATTAAAAATCGGCAGTATATTTGCCATGTCGAAAGACAAGAAAAAATGAAACAGTTTATGAACGATTAAAAAACAATTGAGATGAAAAAGTCAATGGAAAACGGCTTCAATCTGAATCGGAATTTGCAGAAGGGTTCCTACCGGAACTCAAAACAGAATCAGAATGAATATTGCACGGGCCCAACCAGCCGGGCCGGAGGCAAAACAGATAGTGAATTGAAAAATTAAAGGCTGGCTTCGGTGAAACCAGCCTTTTTTGATGTCGCGCTGCAACGCAAACATCAACATTTATAAACCTTATAAACTAAACAAAGAAAATGAAAACTTTTGAGAAAACAATGCTTGTAATTGGCCTGGTGGCTATGACAGGAACCCTTTACGCCGAGGGTGAAGATGGCGTTGAAGCATCGGTGGGTGCTGATGTTGTAAGTTCTTACATCTGGCGTGGCGGCAAAGTCGATGGCGCTGCCATTCAACCGTCAATATCGGTTGGCTACAAAGGGCTTTCGCTCGGAGCGTGGGGCTCGGCCAGCATCGTGGGCAGCGATTACAAGGAAATCGACTTCACGTTGTCGTATGCTGTTGGCGGATTCTCTGCCATGGTAACCGACTACTGGTGCGCATCGGACGATGTTGATTATTTCGACTACTCTGACAGCACTCCGCACACACTTGAGGCCGGTCTGGCTTACGATTTCGAATTCCTTTCGATTGGTTGGTACACCAACTTCTGGGGAGCCATGGGTGCCAAAGAGAATGGCGACGACGCCTACTCATCGTACTTCGAAGTTATTGCGCCGTTCAAACTTGGCGGTCTGGATTGGGAAGCCGCTATGGGCATAACGCCTTGGGAGAACGACTTCTACGGAGCTGAAGGTTTTGCGTTAGTCAACTTGAGCCTTACAGCGACAAAGGAACTCGAGTTCGAGAAGTTCACTCTGCCGGTGTTCGCGCAACTCGCAGCCAACCCCACAAGCAAGAAGATGTATATGACAGTGGGCGTATCCTTTTAAAGTGTAGAGGGGAGTGGGGAGAGTTTAGCTGGTAGAGTTATCGAAAAACTAAACTCTAAACCCTCACCACTCACCAATTAAATAGTTAATAATTAAATTTTTACGGCAATGAAAAAGATTGAGGCGATTATTCGCAAAACGAAATTCGACGATGTGAAGGAGGCTCTGTTTGCCGCCGACATCAACTGGTTCTCTTACACGGAGGTGAAAGCCATCGGGCAGGACCGTGAGGACCGTATCTACCGTGGTGTGATGTACAGCACCGACATCATCTCACGAATCGAGATAACCATTATCTGCCGCGACCAGTTTGTTCAGCCCGCCATCGACGCCATTATGAGCGTGGCGCGCACAGGCGAGATTGGCGACGGCCGCATATTCGTCAGCCCGGTTGACGATACCTGGTCAATCCGTACCGGCGAGCACGGCGACACTGTTCTGGCTGATAAGAAGTGATAGGAAATTGAAAATGTAAAATTGAAAATAGATTGTAGGGACGTCATATTATGGCGTCCGAATCGAAAAACAAAAAATGTAAATAGTTATGGAAACAATAGTTACAGATAGCATATCAGTAATAGCCGGGGCGGTGGCGCCGGCTGCCGAAGCTGCTGCCGAAAGTGGCATCAGCGCGGTTGATACAATTTGGGTGTTGCTTGCGGCAATGCTGGTGTTCTTTATGCAGCCGGGCTTCGCGTTGGTCGAGGCTGGCCTGACACGCGCCAAAAACACGGCCAACATCCTTATGAAGAACTTTATGGACTTCTCGGTGGGTTCGGTTTTGTACTGGATTCTGGGATTCTCTGTAATGTTCGGCGCTGGCTCGTTCCTGGGCTGGGGCGGTTTCGGAATCGGTGGGGTTGAGAACCCCTGCGGAAACCTGCCGAAAGAGTGCTATTTCATCTTCCAAACTGTGTTCTGCGCCACAGCCGCTACCATTGTGTCGGGTGCTATGGCAGAGCGCACTAAATTCTCAATGTATCTGGTTTACTCGCTGGTGATTTCAGCGCTGATTTACCCCATTCAAGGCCACTGGTCGTGGGGCGGCGGCTGGTTGAGCGAACTCGGTTTCCACGATTTCGCTGGCTCGGCTGTGGTTCACTCTTGCGGCGGTTTCATCGCCTTGGCTGGTGCCATTGTTCTTGGTCCGCGCTTGGGCAAATACACCAAACTGCCCGACGGCTCGACCCGCACTCACGCCATTCCTGGTCACAACCTGGCGCTTGCCGCTCTTGGTGTGTGGATTCTGTGGATGGGTTGGTTCGGATTCAACCCTGGCTCAACGGTGGCTGTTGAGGGTATTG
>JAGCFC010000016.1 GCA_017650325.1 Salinivirgaceae bacterium
GCACACCAAGCATTCTGCTTATGGTGGTGCAACCTTTCCCTCGGCGGTACATCCGTACTGCCTTCATCTTAATTTCTGTCGTGTAGTAATGTGACATCCCATAAAGTTTTTTGTCCAACTTTTTGGGTTCACATCACACGCACCGTCTCAAATACAACAATCAAGATGGTTGGATGAAAACGTCAATGAAAAAATGCAAAACATATCGCAACGCAAGAACAAATTGTCATTTGCCATAGGCAATTTCAAATCAGCCGTAACAAAATTCGCCAACCAAAATCAAATCCTTTTCGCTTGGCAAACCCGTTTTCACGACCATATAATTCGAAAAACCGACGAGATGAACCGCATAGCCGAATACATTGAAACTAATGTGTTACGTTGGGAATCAGATGAATTTTATGGTTGAGTCGCGGCAACTCTAAAAGTCTGTTAATATATATCGCGCCAACCAAATTCCCCATTCGGCAGAAATCTTATTTTTGCCAAAAAGATAACGCACCACGTCTGAATCCTAACTACTAAATTCTGCAATCAAAAATGGATTATTCCGACAACCCGCAACTGCAACTAGCATACGATTTTATCCAGTACACCAACCGCAACGTGTTTCTGACGGGGCGGGCGGGAACGGGCAAAACCACCTTCCTGAAACGCATTAAACAATTGACACCCAAGCGGATGGTGGTGCTTGCGCCCACGGGTGTGGCGGCAATCAACGCGGGCGGAATGACCATTCACTCGTTCTTCCAACTGCCGTTCGGGCCGTTTCTGCCAGGCTACGCGCAGGCCGAAGGCGGCAAGAACAAATACAAGTTCAGCAAGCGCAAAATCGACATAATCAGAACGTTAGACCTGTTGGTGATTGACGAGATTTCGATGGTCCGCGCCGATTTGCTCGATGCCATTGACGACGTGCTGCGGCGCTATCGGGGCAACCAGCAGCCTTTTGGCGGCGTGCAGTTGCTGATGATTGGCGACCTGCACCAGTTGGCGCCCGTGGTCAAAGACGACGAGTGGGATTTGCTGCGCGACGCTTACCCGACGATGTACTTTTTCGGCAGCAACGCCCTGCGCCAGACCGATTACGTGGTTATTGAACTCAAGCAGATTTACCGCCAGACGAGCCAGCACTTTATCGACATTCTGAACCGTGTGCGCAACAACACCGCCGATGCCGCAGTCTTTGCCGAACTCGACAAACGCTATCGGCCTGATTTTGAGCCAAAAGACAAAGACGGATACATAACGCTCACAACACACAACTTCCAGTCGAACGACATAAACCAGGGCAAACTCAAGAAGTTGAAAAGCAAGTTGGTGAAGTTCGAGGCCGAAATCAGCGGAAACTTTCCCGAGCAGATGTATCCCACTGAATATCAGTTAGAACTGAAAGAAGGCGCCCAGGTGATGTTTGTCAAAAACGACCCGTCGCCCGAAAAACGTTTCTACAACGGCAAAATCGGACGCATTGTCAACATTGAGGACGGCAAGGTGTATGTGGATTGCGGCGGTGCCGACGATACCATTGAGGTTGTGCCCGCCGAGTGGACGAACGCGTCGTACAAAATCGACGAGCAGACGAAGGAAATCACTGAAGTTGTGGACGGTACGTTCCGTCAGTACCCGCTCAAACTTGCGTGGGCAATCACCATTCACAAGAGCCAGGGCCTGACGTTCGACCGCGTGATTATCGATGCCGCGCAGGCCTTCTCGCACGGCCAGGTGTACGTGGCGTTGAGCCGATGCAAGACTCTCGAGGGAATTGTGCTAAGCTCACGTTTGGGCAGTGGCTGTCTGATTGGCGACGAACAGGTAACCCGGTTCAACCATGAGGTTGAGCAGTCGGTTGTTGACGAGGCAGTGCTCAACACATCGAAAGTGCGCTACGAAGTGAGCCTTATTGCCGACCTTTTCGATTGCACAGAGATCTATCAAGAGATGTTGCGGTGTAACCGTATCTTTCAGAAAAACAGTGGTGTTATAATCGGCCGCCCTGATGAGAAACTGGCTCCGGTTTTACCACGATTAAACTCCGAAGTACTGACTGTTGCCGCCGGATTTGGCCGGCAGATTGAACAGATAATCGGCAGTGGAGTAGAAGGCAACACCTTTCTGCAAGAACGTATTAGCAAGGGGTGCGACTATTTCATAACAAAAATCGGTGAACTCCTCGAACCAACTCTAGAAGAAATCACTTTCACAACCGACAATGCTGAAGTTGAGAAAGAGGCCGATGACTCGTTGAAGAAACTGCGCGAACTTACCGGCAGGAAAAAACTATGCCTGAATGCTATGAAAGACAGCTTTGAGGTGCAGAAATATCTGAAAACAAGAGCGATGTCGGCATTACAGGACATTAAGCCTAAGAAAGTTTCACGGGCAAAAAGCACACAGGGCGACAATGACTCTCAGATCGAGAATGTTCAGTTATTCAATATGTTACGTGATTGGCGTAACAGTCTTGCTAAAGATGCCGATGTACCGGCATACGTAATAATGCACCAAAAAACGCTTGTCGAAATTTCTGCCTCAATGCCTGACACCATCAGTGACTTGATAAAAGTTAAGGGCGTTGGTAAATCAAGAGCCAACAAGTATGGTGTTGACATTATTGAAATGGTGCGCCGCTACAAGAAAGAGAACGGGATGACTGTCGAAGGCGATATTTTTGATGGATTCGATGATTTGAAACCGGCAAAAAAAGAGCCTAAGATTGATACCAAACTAGTTACGCGCAACATGTTTGTCGAGGACGGGCTGACAGTTGAGCAGATTGCCAAAAAGCGCAGCCTGACCATTTCAACCATCGTCAACCATCTGTGCCATTATGTCGCTCAAGGCGAAATAGAACCAGCCGACATTATGACGCCCGAAAGCGTTGAGGCCATTGCCGATTATCTCGCAACAGCGCCAGCGCAAGGTGTTGTTGCGGTTCACGAGGCACTGAAAGGCGAATATACTTACGATGAGATTCGGCTTGTTATGGCGTGGATAAAAGCAAATGGTTAAATTAGCACGGTAAAAATGATGATATGAAACAGATTCTTTACATATCGATTATCGCCTTGCTTTTGGCCGCCTGTCACGAGTCGGACACATACCAGCTGCCACCCAAAGAGCAGATTGACAGTCGCTATTTTCCGCTCGATTCGGGCGCTTGGCGCGATTTTGATGTGGTTGAAATCAACATCGATGCGCCCATCGCGCTATACGATACCTTGCATTATGTTGTGCGTGAGCAATTTAGTGGCATTTTCATCGACAATTTGGGCGACACCTTGCGACAGATTGAGCGTTTCCGCCGTCAGCCCGACAGCGACCAGTGGCAACGGCTCAACACCTGGATGGCCTATGTAAAGGATTCGGAAGTTATTCAAATTGAAGAAAATACGCGATATTTGAAAATGCAGTTGCCTCTATTTTTCGGCAAAACATGGAACGGCAACACCTATAACCGCACCGACACCTTGCAGCAATTCAAATACCGTGTCGATTCGATTGATTGCCAGATGAATATAGGCGTTTTCAGTTTCGATTCGGTGCTGACCATTTCGCAAAAAAACGAACTGACAGCCATTTCGAAAATCCTTGTGGCTGAGCGTTACGCTATTGGGGTTGGAATGGTGCAGAAAATGACAATCGACATATATTCAGACACATACGCGCCTGATACCGACATCGAAAAACGCGTCACGCAAGGTACATTCGTATATTACACTCTTATGAACTACGGAAAATGACCGCGCCAATATCGCTCTTCGAACTCTTAAACAATGTGAAGACCGAACTCAAAACCGCGTTTCAAACGCCGGTTTGGGTGGTGGCCGAGATTATTGAGCTCAACCAGAACCGAATGGGCCATTGCTATCTCGAACTTGCTGAAAAAGACCCCGATTCCGACAGAATGATTGCCAAGACAAAGGCCACAATTTGGGCGGGTGTCTATACCCGGTTGGCGCCTTATTTTGAATCGGTTACGGGCGAGCAACTGCGTGTTGGAATGAAAGTTTTGGTGCGCGTAACGGTCGAAATGCACGAACTTTACAGCTTCAGTCTCAATGTTTTAGATATCGATGCGCAGTACACTTTGGGCGATATTGCGCAACAACGGGCGAAAATCATTGCGCAGCTTACTGCCGATGGCGTCATCGATATGAACAAGCAGCTCGAACTGCCGTTGGTGGTGCAGCGCATTGCCGTCATTTCGTCGGATTCGGCGGCCGGATGGGGCGATTTCAAAAACCAGTTGGACGACAATGATTACGGATACAAGTTTGAAACCGAGCTGTTTACGGCACTGATGCAGGGCGATGGCGCGCCCGCTTCAATAATTGCCGCGCTGAACGCGATTTTCAACCGTATCGACGATTTCGATGCTGTGGCCATTCTGCGCGGCGGTGGCTCAAAGTCCGATTTGAGCTGCTTCGACAACTACGAGTTGGCCTACAATGCGGCACAGTTTCCGTTACCTATTATCACCGGCATCGGCCACGAGCGCGACGATTCGGTGCTCGACCTTGTGGCGAACACAAGGCTGAAGACGCCAACAGCTTTGGCAGCTTTCGTCATCGACCGTGCGGCCGATTTTGAGCACTATATCGATGAGAAATGCAGTGCCGCCATTGCCGCTGCTGCCGAGATTATTGATGATAACATTCACCGCATCGAAAACAGCCAGCACCGTCTTGTGCTTGCCGTGCGAGCCACGGTGGGGCGATGCCAGGAACAATTGTCGAACACCAACATTATGGCTCACAACGCTGTGCGCCGATATTTCGATTTACGGACGGCACAAATTGCGTCGTTTGAGCAGAAAATCAAACTTTTGCCGCAAATCAGAATGGCTGCCGGCCAAAGCAATCTCGCACATCTTGAGCAGCGTTTGAAAACATCGCTGAACACTTTCCTTGAAGCCAAGCAGCGCCAACTCGAACGTTTTGAACTTGTCAGCCGCCAGGCCGACCC
>JAGCFC010000124.1 GCA_017650325.1 Salinivirgaceae bacterium
ATAGAAACACTCTATCTTCCAAAAAGTATGATTGTGGTCCAACAACGGTTTGGACCACAACGCTTTTATGCTACATTTGCTACTTGTAAAAAACAAATAGCAATTCAAGGAAATGTTTGAAAATCTGTCAGATAAACTCGAGCGCTCTTTCAAAATTCTGAAAGGCGAGGGCAAAATCACCGAAATAAATGTTGCCGAAACGCTGAAAGAGGTGCGTAAGGCCTTGCTCGATGCCGACGTTAACTACAAAACGGCAAAGATCTTCACCGACACCGTCAAGCAGAAAGCTCTGGGACAGAATGTGTTGACGTCAATCAAGCCGGGGCAGTTGATGATTAAGATTGTCCACGACGAGTTGGTTGAACTGATGGGCTCGACGGCCGAGGATATCAATCTCAAGGGCAACCCGACAGTCATTTTGATTGCCGGTCTGCAAGGTTCGGGAAAGACAACTTTTTCGGGAAAACTTGCTAACCGCCTGAAAACCAAACGCGGAAGGATGCCGCTTTTGATTGCGGGCGACGTATACCGTCCGGCGGCCATTGATCAGTTGAAAGTTTTGGGCCAACAGATTGGCGTTGAGGTATATACCGAAGACGGAAACCAAAATCCAGTGCAGATTGCCACCAATGGCTTGAAATATGCAAAGCAAAAAGGCTTCGACCTTGTAATTGTCGATACTGCCGGACGTTTGGCTGTCGATGAGCAGATGATGGACGAGATTGCCGCTATCAAAAAGGCCGTTACGCCGCACGAGACCTTGTTTGTAGTCGATTCAATGACTGGCCAAGATGCGGTGAATACAGCCAAGGAATTCAACGACCGCCTTGATTTCGATGGAGTTGTGCTTACCAAACTCGACGGCGACACCCGCGGTGGTGCTGCGCTTTCGATTCGTTCGGTGGTGAACAAGCCAATCAAGTTTGTGGGAATGGGCGAGAAGATGGACGCTCTCGATGTGTTCCACCCCGACCGTATGGCCGACCGTATTTTGGGTATGGGCGACATTGTGTCGTTGGTTGAGCGTGCGCAGGAGCAGTTCGATGCCGAAGAGGCCCGCGCCATTCAGAAGAAAATCGCCAAAAACACTTTCAATTTCAACGACTTCCTGTCGCAGATCAATCAGGTGAAGAAGATGGGCAACCTGAAAGATTTGGCTTCGATGATTCCTGGCATCGGTAAAATGGTGAAAGACATGGATATCGACGATAACGCATTCAAGGGAATCGAAGCTATAATTGGATCAATGACACCTGCTGAGCGCGAAACACCTGCCATTATCAACGGCAGCCGCCGCAAACGAATTGCAGCAGGTAGCGGCACTTCGATTCAGGAAGTTAACCGCTTGATGAAGCAGTTTGAGGATACAAGCAAGATGATGAAGATGGTGAGTGGCGGCAGCGGTGCGAAGAAGATGGCACAGATGATGAGCCAAATGAAGAATATGAGAGGAAGAATATAGAGAGTAAAGAGTAAGGAGTAGAGAGTAAAGAGTAAAGAGTAAAGAGTTCTCAATAAAAACCGTTCTCTAACCTTTTCAACATTACACATTAAACATTACACAAAAACAAAAAACGATATGCAACTTATTGACGGAAAGGCAATAAACCAGCAAATGCAAGCTGAAATTCTTCAGCAGGTTGAAGAGATGGTGAAAAACGGACAAAAACGTCCGAATCTGGCTGTGATTCAGGTAGGTGACGATGGCGCAAGCACCACTTACGTGAACAGCAAAATCAAGACGTGTCACGCTGTCGGCTTCGAATCCACCGATGTGCGGTTTCCTGCCGACATTACCGAGGCCGAGCTTCTTGCCAAAATAGCCGAAATCAATGCCGACCCGAATGTGGACGGTTTGATTGTGCAACTGCCTCTGCCAAAGCATATTAGTGAGAACAAGGTTATCGAGGCCATCGACTATCGCAAAGATGTTGACGGCTTCCATCCAATCAATACTGGCCGTATGGCGATGAGCCTTCCGTCATTCCTGCCCGCAACACCTGCTGGCATTATGGAGTTGTTGGCACGCTATAACATTGAAACAGAAGGAAAAGAATGCGTTGTTTTGGGCCGTAGCAACATCGTCGGCACGCCAATCAGCCTGCTGATGTCGCGCAAATCGAACCCGGGAAACGCAACCGTAACCATCTGCCATAGCCGCTCGAAGAATCTGAAAGAGATTTGCCGTCGTGCTGATATTCTGATAGTTGCAATCGGTAAACCCGAATTTGTGACAGCCGATATGATTAAGCCAGGTGCTGTTGTAATCGATGTCGGCATTCATCGTCTGCCTTCAACCGAGACCAAATCGGGATTCAAGCTCAAAGGCGATGTCAAGTTTGACGAGGTGGC
The DNA here is from genome assembly GCA_017650325.1 of Salinivirgaceae bacterium. Classification (GTDB taxonomy): domain Bacteria; phylum Bacteroidota; class Bacteroidia; order Bacteroidales; family SZUA-534; genus RUG13583. The sequence goes on from JAGCFC010000124.1 coordinate 2,353, forward strand.
GCCATTGTGCAGCTACATTACCCCGGTTCCGGGCGGTGTTGGCCCAATGACCATTATCAGTCTGCTGAAAAACACTTTGTTAGCCGGTCAACATAAGATTTACGAGTAAAATTGACTTCCATGCAGGAGCGTCACACCAATCGGAAACTGTATTTTGAGGAGCAGGCATATACCACTCAAAAGTATGTCATTCCGTTTATTTCCAAGCAAATAGAAGTGACGCCGACAACGCGTGTGCTCGAGATTGGTTGTGGCGAGGGGGGCAACCTGAAACCTTTTATGGATTTGGGATGCCATTGCGTTGGTATTGATATTGTTGAAAGTCAGATAAATAATGCGCGTGAATATTTCCGCGCCCATCCCAATTTCAAAAATATTGAGTTGATTGCTTCCGATATTTACGACATTCAGCGTGCTGATTTCCAATTCGATGTGATAATCATGCGCGATGTGATTGAGCATATTCACAATCAGGAGCGTTTCATGGATTTTGTGAAACGTTTTATGACGGCTAACGGTGTGATTTTCTTTGGTTTTCCACCATGGCAGAATCCTTTTGGCGGTCATCAGCAGATTTGTGCAAGTCGGTTGTCGAAAGTGCCATATTTGCATTTGCTGCCATACTCGCTCTATCGTTGGGTGCTGCGCAAAGGTGGTGAGACCGAGGGGAAAATCAATTCGCTTGTCGAGATTAAAGACACGGGCATTACCATTGAGCGTTTTGAGCGCATTGCCCGTAAAAACAAATTCGAAATTGCTGAACGTCAGTTGTTTCTGTTCAATCCCAACTACGAGATAAAATTCGGGTTAAAACCGCGCCGCGCTTGGCCAATATTCCGCAGCGTGCCTTATCTGCGCAATTTCTACACTACGGCAGGATATTATCTGTTGAGGCAAAAATAGTGTAAACTGATTCGTTTGTAGACATTTGCGAGGCTATTCGTCATCCTCGAAAAAATGCTTTATTGCGCCAATGTAGAAGTCGTGCCAGCCTTCGTTGATGTTGTCGTAGGCGTCGGCGGGGATGTTGGTGTGGCGCACCTCAATGCTTGTTCCCGTTTTGCTTGGGTGGAGTTTAATAGTTACAATCGATGGTTGAGCATTGTCATCGCCAAAGTACCATTCTTGTTCAATAAGTTGGTTTTCAATAATTTTTAGGTTTTTTCCTACAATGTCTCCATCGAAAATGGAAAACTCGTAGCCCTCTTCTGCGCTCATATCGGCTGGCAGACTGCTCCAAAGTTCGATAGAACGCGGGTTGGTGAGTGCCATGAAAATGTCGTCAGGCTCGCCCTCGATGTATTCGTAAAACTTAATGTCCATAGTTTCGCAAATCGGTCATTTTGTTGAAAGTCAATTCGGTAATGCTACGCATGTCTTCGCCCACTTCCTCTTCGAAGAAGAAAACCGCGCCCCAGCTGTGTTTGACTTTTAGATAAATGTGTATCTCGTTGTTAACGTTCATGATAACGCGGGTAATGTGTTTTCCCGGCAGGTCAATTTCAAGAACCGTTTTTTGTTCGGGATATTGCATTCTTAGTTTCTGCTTCTCAGCCTCGATGTGCGCCTTTTTTTCTTCTTCGGTCATTGCTTTTGGCTGACTTACAGGCTTGTTGGCTGGTTTTGCCACAGGTTTTGCTGGCTCTGGTTTTGGAGTCGGTTTAGGCTCTGGTTTTACTTCTTTTTTCTCTGGCTGCTCAACTACGGGTTTAGGCTCTTCTTTGACAGGCTCAACGATTGGTTTGGGTTCCTCTTTTGCCGGCTCAACAGGTTCAGGTTCAGTTATTTCTGGCACAGGCACAGGCTCCGGTTCTGGTTCTGGTTCCGGCTCAGGTAGCTTTGTCTTAAGAGTTGGCACCACGTCGGCAATGTCAATATTTTCGTCGTAAACACTAGTTTCTTCTTCGATGTTTATGACTGCGGCAACTCGCAGTGTTTCAATCTCTTTCTGCGCTTGCTCAATCTCGGCCTCAATGCGTTCGTCGGCTTTGGCCTCGGCTTGTTTTTGTGCTTCTTCCTGCGCAATCTGCTTGTTTCCAGCTATTTCTTTGATTCCGTCGTCGATGTATATGGTGCGGATGTCCTCAATCTTGTAACGCGGTAGTTTGGCGTCGGGCTTGATTTTCAAAGCTTCGCGGTAGAAGTAGAGCGCCTCGGAATACATTTTGGCGTCGAAAGCCGTCTTGGCATTCTGCATCGCAGCCTTGTATTGCTGCTCTGTGGCAGACTCTTGACTGTATGATAACGTACTTGTTATCAATAAAATAATTGCTATAATAAGGTGTTTTGCCTGCATTTCTCAAATTTGACTTCAAATGTATGCAAATAACGTTTTAGAGTGATGCGAAAGTGTTTCTGTATGAAAAAATGGTGTGTTTTGATTTCAAAAAATGCATTTCTCAACTTTTCTTTTTATCTTTAAAACAAAGTGAATAAGATAGTTTTGTTTTACCGAAAACACAGAATTGAAATGAAAAACCGATTGATATTTGGGCTTTTAGCCTCGCTCACGCTGACATTCAGCGCACTTAAATTGTCGGCGCAGGACATACCGGCGGGCATACGAATGGAGATAATCGATGTTGAGGAGAACGACAACCACTTCAGCGTTTTCTCATACAAAGACGATGACGGAACATTCGGTTACTACCTCGGTTTGGGCAGAGTGTTCCGTATTATGGAATTTTTCTATGACGACACCGAAAATTTCTCGATTGACCCTTTCGATGAGACTTGTATGTGGCTGGGTGTCAATAGGGATGAGGTTCTTTCCTCGTTGAACGGCATACTCGAGCTTTTCGACAAGGATTTGGGGACTGTGGTGGAGTTCAATGGCCGCGCTGTTACTGGTAGTGGCCGCTTAAGTCACTCTAACAAGATGGTCTGTTTTGTTGAAAAGAAAATGTTAGGCGGCAAGCAGTTGCGCTTCGTTTTCAGTATGGGCAAGAAAGGCGCCGAAACCTATCTATCGAAATCGGTTGTCAAACAGCTTATTATGGGAGTTAAAGTCGACAAGAAACTTCACAAGGATAAGTAGTTGCTGCCGAGGCATAAAAAAACGCAAGCTCATTTGAACTTGCGTTTTTTTATGCTTTATAACCAATTATTTTCCAAGCATTTTCAGTAAATCGGGAATACCGGTTTCGAACTTGCAGCCGTACCAGTGGTTCGAGCCGTCTTGAGTGTTCTCGATGCACTTCACGGTGTAGTCGGCGGCAATTTTGGCCGAGTCGTAAGCCGGTTTGCCGTTCATAAGAGCGCCCACAAAAGCCGATGCGTAAACATCGCCTGTGCCGTGGCTGCCTTGTGCTATCTTCTTGTGCTCGTAATATTTATACTCGCCGTTCTCGTAAACCACAACTCCCGTAGTCTCAGGTTTGTAGCTGACGCCCGTAAGTATTACATTTTTAGAGCCGTTTGCCACCAACTTCTGCAGCAAATCCATAATGTAAGCCTTGTCGTACTCAGTTTTGTACTCGCTGCCGGTGATGAAGCAAGCCTCGGTGATGTTTGGCAGAACATAATCGGCTTTGGCACAGAGTTTTGCCATTGCCTTCACAAACACGTCGTCGAAACCGTAGTAGAGTGTGCCGTTGTCGGCCATTGCGGGGTCGATGATGATTTTCGCGCCAGCCTCGAGTGTCGAGTTTATGATGCTGATAACATAGTCGATTTGTTTTGTGCTGCCCAGATATCCGGTGTAGATTGCCTCAAACTTTATGCCCTCTTTGTTCCAGTGTTTTTCAATTAGCGGCATATCCTCGGTCAGGTCGCGGAAGGTGAAGCCTGTGAAGCCACCCGTGTGTGTCGACAAAACAGCCGACGGAAGAACTGCGGTCTCAACGCCGCAGGCCGATATGATTGGAAGCGCAACGGTCAGCGAGCACTGTCCGACGCACGAAATGTCTTGAATGGTGAGGATTCTTTTGTAACTCATAATCTGATAATTAAGTTTTTATAATTCTTTAAATCGGCGGCAAATATACCTATTGAAATGATATGTTGCTAATACCATTTTATACGTATTTCGCGGTGTTTTATTTGCTGAATTTGTCCGATGTCGATTGTTCATTTTTATACATTTGCGAAAAACACACCGAAGTGCTTTCGATTCTGATACCGACATATAACAGCTTGTGCGCCAATCTTGTAGAGGAACTCTTGCACCAAGCCGAAGGTCTTGATGCAAAGGTCGAGATTGTGGTTGTTGACGATGCTTCGACCGATGCCGCTATTGTGCGGGAAAACAGTCGGATAGCCGATATGCCCAACTGTCGGTTTGTGCGGCTCGACAGCAATATTGGAATATCGAAGATGCGCAACCGGTTATTGCAAGAGGCTAAGTATCAGAGGCTTCTGTGTCTCGATGCTGATGTTTGTCCCGCCGATGCCGATTTTCTGAGGCGGTATGTTGCTGTCATTGGCAAAGCCAAAGTCGTTTGCGGCGGATTGCTTTATCGTCAGGATAATGACCTTAATATTAATCCGTTGCGATATAAATACGGAATCACTTGCGAGGCGCAAACGCTTGATGAGCGCCAGGCAAATCCCTACCAGAGTTTCAAGACTTCCAATTATCTGATAGATAAAGATTTGGCTCTAAAAGTGGCTTTCGATGAGTCATTTGTTGGCTACGGACACGAGGACACCTTGTTTGGAAAAATGCTTCAGCAGCTTAACGAGCCGATTCTGCATATTCAAAATCCAGTCTATCACGACGATAGCGACACTGCCGAAGAGTTTCTTGCCAAAACGCGCCGCGGAATTGACAATCTGCGCACGCACTCTGCAGATTTAGAGGGGTACAGCCGTTTGCTATTGACATACAATAAGTTGAAACGTTGCCGCGTTGTGTGGCTTGTTGTGCTTGCCTACAAACTTTTCCGTCGCCCCATTGAGCGTAACTTGTTGGGCACCAATCCGTCGATGAAACTGTTCGGATTCTACAAGTTGGGATATTTCTGCAGTTGATTTCCAATGTTTTTCCGCTGTGGTGCTTTAGCGGTTTTGCACTGATTTATTGCTGTTTTCTTCTGCCGCTACATTTTCAGTTGACTACAATTTGTAGCCAACTCACTTCCCTCTGCACTCTATCTTTGTTTTAAATTTTTATATCGGAAAATGTGCGCAATCGTTTGCGTCGGCATTTTCCAAAACGCGAAATCCTTGCGAGGCCTTTGTTATATATTTTATTGATTATTAATAAAATAATATATATAATTTATTCGGAGGCCACTTTTTGATATTTCCCCTAAAATCTTTGTCCGATTCATTTCAACCACCTACAATTGCAGTGTGTTTAACGCGCGAAAACACTGAATATTAATAATTTATTAAAAAATTTTATTATGAAAAATAAAGAAATAATATCACCTTTCATGGAAGGCGCGTTTTCGGAGCCAATATTGCATAAAATTGTGTTGAGCAAAATAGATTTCGAACTCTCCGACGAAATATGGGGCGAAATTAACGCAGGTTTCGAGCATTATTGGGACGTTGAAGTTGGTGTTGGCAACAGTATTTATTTTGCGGAGGCATATCGGTCCATATTAACTCACCTTGAGTTAAAGGGCATATTGCTGCCTTATGAGCAGTTGTGGGCAATTTTGGAAGCCATATTCGATTTCATTGAGCAGATTCCAGGAGCGCTTATAGGAGATGATGACGCACTGATTACTTGGAAAAAAGACCCATTTGGGTATGGAGTATGTTTTAGTGAAAACTATTTAAAAACTTTAAAATCCAATTCCACAAACACCGACAGAAATACTAATATCGTATTCTTATCCAAATGTTTAAAGAAAGAATCGCCGTCGTTCTTCAGCAGCTTAACCGAACTGATGGACGAGATGGGAATTCGTTGGAGTTTGTTGGAGTCAACCCGTGACATTTGGGTTCGCGATTTTATGCCAATCCAACTTTCTGAAAACGAATTTATTAAGTATAAGTATGCACCCGATTATCTGCGTGGTGATGATGAGCATACGACCGACTGCAAAGATGCCTGCAAAGCATTGGATATCAATTATAGAGAGACGAAACTGATAATTGATGGCGGTAATATTGTGCCTTGTGGCGACTATTATGTGATGACCAACAAGGTTTTCACAGAAAACGGAAAGCGTAAAAATGATATGCAGTTTAAACAGTTGTTAGAAAAAGAGTTAGGTAGGCAAGTGATAATCATTCCCTGGCATCAGATTGGCGATGCTAACGACCCCAATACTGATGTTTACGGCCATTCCGACGGCTTTGTCAAATGGTGCGGTGGCAACAAGGTCCTGATGTCGAATCATCGTGACACCGATGCCAGAGAAGCAGACGCAATCCGTCGAATCCTTGAATCGTACGGCTTTGAAGTGACCGAAATGCTGTTCGATGTGGAAAAACCGAATCCCGACTGGAATTGGGCGTATATCAACTTCTTACAAGTTGGAAATAAGATAATTATGCCTTCGTTTGAGATTGATGAAGACAAGCAGGCATTGGAATATGTGCATAACGCTTTTCCCGATTGCGATGTCCGCCAAATAGATATGCGAGACATTGCTGAAAAGGGTGGGGCTTTGCACTGCATTACGTGGAATATTAAATATGCAACGGTAAGGAGTGATTATGAAGAATATTCAGGGCTGGTTTTCGATGAGTTGAAACCTTTGGCCGAACAAGGCTTGCTGCGAGCCCAGTTCTATCTTGCTTGGTGCTACAAATATGGCGAAGGAGTGAAGAAAGACATTGCGAAAGCTGTTGAGTGGTTAATGATAGCTGCAGAGCAAGGCTATGCGCCAGCGCAAAACTGTCTCGGCTTTTGTTACGAGTTTGGCGATGGCGTCGAAAAAGACCTGAACAAAGCCATTGAATGGTATACCAAAGCCGCAGAGCAGGGCGACATAAGGGCACAGAGCAACCTTATATTGTGCCTTGATGAATTGAATGGGAAAAACAAAACTGATTATTAGGCATTTATTTGTATTATTGCGTATGTTGAACTTTAAAAATGAATGATTATGAAAAAAATGATTAAAATTTTGGAAGGGTTTGATAAAAGAAGAAACGATAGGAACAAAGAAGAATGGGAAAAGAAAAGCCTTGCTGAAAAATACGAGGAGATTGCACAATGGTTTAGGCCTTGTGCAGAGCAAATACTATGTAATGGCTATTTCCTTGTGAATGGAGAATATATTATTGATTTGGGTGCCATTGAACTTTATTATCACGAAGAAGAAGGGGAAATCAAGGATTATATTATGTACCATATAAACGACAGAACGAATTCAAAAATTAAACAATTTGAAGGAGGATTGCCATATTTTGAATTTGGCAGTTTTAATTTCCATTTATCAGGGATTGATATAACATTTGAAAATCCAAAAGAAAAATACAGAGCATCTTTCTTGATTCGTTCTTACAGAGTTTTGAAAACAGAAAATGGTCTATATCCGGATGATGCCAAAACAAAATATGATACACATCCTACTCATATATTTGACGATATGTTTTATGTAGGCGTTTTAGGCACAGAAATAGTATGGATTCCTACTGACAAAAAAAACTGTGCATTAGATACTGAACCTTTAACAAGAATTAATGTTGCAGTATGTGAAGAACCAGATGTTAAATCAGAAGCGAAAATAATGGAAGAAGATTATTTAAAAGACCCAAACAAATATATTAAGGTGAAGGTTAACGAAAAGTATTATAAGCAAGATATGAGACCGTGGCGGTTTCAACTAAAGGATATTGAAGAAGAAAAATAATTAGTATTCCAAATTGCAAATCCCTTCAATCTGCGTTCAAAAAAACTTTGTGCCCCCGACACCCGTCGGGGGCTTGTGTTATCAGTGCGAAACTTCTATTTATAGAAACCCAAATTCCCGTCCATACCGCAACATTTGTTCGGTATAACTTTCTGTATAATCGACAGTTATATCAGTAATCTCGCCGTTTTCGACAATAGGTTTCAGCACAGGATTCACAAAGCCGCCGTAGGGGGCGATGTTTAGTTTCTTGAAGCGCTCAAGAACTTCGGCGTGCAGTTGGCGGTCGATTTTCACGGCGTAGGTCTCAACAAGATTCTTGCCCGCTTCGTAGTCGCCTTCCGATTTAATGCGTTGAATTTCAGCCAGCAGAGCGGCAAAAAGTTGCCGCAGACGGGCGTAATCGTTAATCACCGTGTAGGTCTTGCCGTCGATGACGGGCATTTCAATCACCTTGTCGGCTTTGCCGTGCTCAAGAGCCCAGCGGGCAATGAGTTGGCGGTTGCGCATATGCGATTCTTCAAGGTCTTTGCCCTGCTCAATGCGCGTGAGTTGCGTCATAAGGCCGTTGCGGATATACGAGTCATATTCGGCTTTAAACGCTTCGTTGTCAGGCAGAAGACCGAGTTCGACAATCTTCGGGTCAGCAATATAGTAGAGCGCGAAAAGGTCGGCGCGGGCTTCTTCCAAGGTTGAGCTGTAGTTTTTCAGCGCGTCGGGATTGGTGCCAGGCAGTAGTTGCCCCGAGCCGTGTCCCAGACACTCGTGCAGGTCGGTGTGCAGGTTGCTCGATTGGTAGCCGTACTTGCGCGAGCGGGCCCGTTCGGCGTCGTTGTTGCAGAACTCGTCGAGCATTCCGCTGCCAAGGCTCGCCTGATGGTAGGCGTAGGTGATGTTCTCGATGGTTACCGACTTTGAGCCGTGTTCCTTGCGAATCCAGTCGGCGTTCGGCAGGTTGATGCCGATGGGTGTCGACGGGTAGCAGTCACCGCCAAGTTGTACTGCGGTTATCACTTTGGCCGTCACGCCTTTAACGCTCGATTTCTTGAAACGGCTGTCGATGGGGGCGTGGTCTTCGAACCATTGCGCGTTGCCGCTGATGGTTTCGGTGCGATGTGTGGCCGTCAGGTCTTTGAAGTTGACAAGCGTTTCCCAAGTGCCCTTGATTCCGAGCGGGTCGCCATACACTTCAACAAAGCCGTTCACAAAATCAACTCGCGGACGGTTGTCGCTCACCCACAGAATGTTATACTCGTCCCACAGCCGCAGGTCGCCCGTGCGGTAGTAGTCAATCAGTTTGCCGATGCATTG
>JAGCFC010000017.1 GCA_017650325.1 Salinivirgaceae bacterium
AATGAAAGTTGCGATTATCGACCTTGGCACCAACACGTTCAATATTTTGATAGCCGATATCAGAAAGGGGCAACCGACTGATTATCTGCTGAAAACCAAATCGGCCGTGATGCTTGGCAAAGAAGGACTGATGACGGGAAACCTTACCGACAAGGCTTTCGCCCGATCGTTTGCCGTGCTGCGCGACTACAGCAGCCTTATCAAAGACTACGGATGTGAGAAGGTGTTCGCTTTCGGCACATCGGCCATCCGCAGCGCCAACAACTCGGCGCACCTGATTGAGAAGGTAAACCGCGACCTTGGCATCACAATCACGCCAATATCGGGCGAGCAGGAAACGCAATATGTGTTCAAGGCGATGCTGCGGGCCGTTCCGCAGACGCCGGGCAAAAACTATATGATGGTTGATGTGGGCGGCGGCAACAACGAAGTCATAATCGGCAACGGTGACCAAATTCTCTGGTCGGACAGTTACGAGTTGGGCAGCGCCCGATTGCTCGAGATTTTCAAGCCATCGGACCCCATAACGCCCGACGAGATTGCAAAGATCAACCGCTATTTCGACGAGAAGATGGGCAATTTCGCGGAAGCGCTCGAAAAATACCCCGTGAGCCGGCTCATCGGCTCGGCAGGCGCGTTCGACAGTTTTGCCGAAATGATTCATCAGAAGAAGACTCAACGGCCGCTGCCGCTCAACTCGAAATACTCGAATTTCACCGCCGACGATTTCAACGGCATCTATAAGACAATCACCAACACCGTCCGCACACAACGGGCTCTCATTCTAGGGCTTGAGCCGCTGCGGCAGGACACCATCGTAATGTCATCGACTTTTGTGAAGTATCTTATTGATAAAAGCAAAGTTACAACCATCACACAATCGTCGTACGCACTGACCGAAGGCGTCGCAATACAACTTGAAAACACACTCTGATATGGCACACATACTTGTTATCGATGACGAAAAAGCCATCCGCAACACACTGAAAGAGATTCTTGAATACGAAAAACACCGTGTAAGCCTTGCCGCAAACGGCTTGGAAGGTCTTGAACTGCTGAAGAAGGAATCGTTCGACGCCCTGCTGCTCGACATTAAGATGGAAGGGATGGACGGTATGGAAGTGCTTGAGCAGGTGTCGAAGGACTATCCCGATCTGCCGGTTGTGATGATTTCGGGACACGGAACGGTTGATACAGCCGTGAAAGCCATCAAGATGGGGGCTTTCGACTTCATCGAGAAACCGCTCGACCTGAACCGTCTGCTCATCACCCTGCGCAACGCTATGGACAAGGGCAAACTGGTGACAGAAACCAAAACCCTGCGCAAAAAAGTGGCAGGCAAAAACCGCGAACTGATTGGCGAGTCGGCACCTATAAAGTTGATTAAAGCAATGATTGAAAAGGTGGCGCCCACCGACGCCCGTGTGCTCATCACCGGTCCCAACGGAACAGGCAAGGAAGTTGTGGCACGAATGATTCACAGTTTGAGCAACCGCGCCGATGCGGCTTTTGTTGAAGTGAACTGCGCCGCCATCCCGTCGGAACTGATTGAAAGCGAATTGTTTGGACATATGAAAGGCTCGTTTACGGGTGCTGTGAAAGACCGCGCCGGCAAATTTGAGCAGGCCGACGGCGGCACCATCTTCCTCGACGAGATTGGCGATATGAGCCTGTCGGCGCAAGCCAAAGTACTGCGAGCCTTGCAGGAAAACAAGATAACGCGTGTGGGCGCCGACAAGGACATCGACGTGAACGTGCGCGTGATTGCCGCCACCAACAAGAACCTTGAAGAAGAGATAAAGGCCGGCCGCTTCCGCGAAGACCTCTATCACCGTTTGAGCGTTATTCTGATTCAGGTGCCGACGTTGAACGAGCGCGTTGAAGACATTCCGCTTCTGGCTGACCATTTCATCACGCAGATTTGCGAAGAGTCGGGCGTGGCCAAATCAACCATCACCCCCGACGCTCTGGCCGAACTGCAGAAAATCAACTGGACTGGCAACATCCGCGAGCTGCGCAACGTGATTGAACGTCTGCTCATTCTTTGCGACAAGAACATCACCGCCAAAGACGTGCAGATGTACGCGCATCCGCTGGGAACCAACTGATAATGGCATAAAAAACCGGAACAAGTCCGGTTTTATATAAGTTCGCCAACAAGACTAGTACGCCTCGTTGCAGATGAATTTTATTCGCATCAGGCGGATTTCCTCCTCGGTGTAGTCATCCTCGCCAAGCTCTTTTACGGCATCCTCAATAGAGTCGCTTGATGCTTCGCGGAAGTACTCATAGATATCGTCCTGGCAATCCTCGTCAATCACTTCATCAATGTAATAGTCGATGTTGAGTTTTGTGCCCGAATTGACAATCTTCTCCATTTCAGTCAGCAATTCGTCCATCTCGAGACCTTTGCCGTCAGCAATCACATCGAGGCCCAATTTGCGGTCGATGCTTTGAACAATGTAGAGTTTCATTCCTGAATTGTTGCCGGTGGTTTTTACCACGAGGTCAATAGGGCGCTCTATCTCATTCTCTTTTACATATTTGCTTATGAGGTCGCAGAATGGCTGACCGAATTTTAAGGCTTTTGCCTGTCCCACACCAGGAATGTTGCCCAACTCTTGAAGAGTCATCGGGTAGTGGATGGTCATGTCTTGCAGAGCAGGGTCTTGGAAGATGATATACGGCGGCAAACCACGTTTTTTTGCGATGTCTTTGCGCAAGTCGCACAGCATTGTGAAAAGTGTTTGGTCTGCAGCCACCATTGAACCTCCGCCTTCGGTAGCGTCGTCGCCGCTTTCTTCGTAGTCGCGTTCTTTGGCAATCATAAACGAATGCGGGTGTTCAAGAAAATCATATCCTTGCTGTGTGACGGTGAGCGAACCATAGTTCTCAATGTTCTTGCCTAGCAAGTCGGCCACAAGAGCCTGGCGGATGATTGTCTGCCAATATTTCTCGTTATGTTCCTTGCCGCTTCCGAATTCGGGTATCTCGTTGTATTTGTATGCTTTGATGGTACTGTCGGCAACGCCGCAAAGAACGTTGGCCACGGTGTCCGATTTGAAGAATTCTTTCACTGCAATCACGGTCTTGAGAACTTTTACAACGCTGTCTTTACCTTCGAATGTCTCTCGTGGGTGCAGGCAGTTGTCGCAGGCGTGGCAGTTGTCTTCTGTGTAATCCTCGCCGAAGTAGTGGAGCAGCTGTTTGCGGCGGCATACGGCCGATTCCGCATACGACACGGTCTCCATCAGCAGGTGACGGCCAATTTCCTGTTCGGCAACTGGCTTGCCCTGCATGAATTTTTCGAGCATCTGGATGTCTTTGTAAGAATAGAAGGCGATGCATCGTCCTTCGCCGCCATCACGGCCTGCGCGGCCAGTTTCCTGATAGTATCCCTCAAGACTCTTCGGCATGTCGTGGTGGATGACAAAGCGCACGTCGGGCTTGTCGATTCCCATACCAAAGGCGATAGTGGCCACAATTACGTCAATTTCCTCCATAAGGAACTTGTCCTGATTGGCCGATCTTACCGATGACTCAAGTCCGGCATGGTATGGTGCGGCTTTTATTCCGTTGACAATCAGTGTTTCGGCCAACTCTTCCACTTTTTTCCGGCTCAAGCAGTAAACAATGCCCGATTTGCCGGGGTTGGCCTTTATAAACTTGATTATTTCCTTTGTCACATCGCGTTTAGGGCGTACCTCATATATGAGGTTCGGTCTGTTGAACGACGATTTGAACACGTCAGCGTCAACCATTCCCAAAGTTTTCTGGATGTCACTTTGCACTTTCGGTGTGGCTGTGGCAGTGAGCGCGATTATTGGCGCACGGCCGATTTCATCGACGCGGGAGCGTATGCTTCGGTATTCAGGACGGAAGTCGTGGCCCCATTCCGAAATACAGTGTGCCTCGTCTATGGCATAGAATGATATTTTTATCTGTTTGAGGAACTGAATGTTATCGTCTTTTGCCAACGATTCGGGAGCCACGTATAGCAGTTTGGTCTTGTGTGCCAGAATATCGTCTTTCACATTTTGGGTCTCGGCTTTCGTCAGCGACGAGTTGAGGAAATGTGCTATTCCGTCCTCCTCGCTGAATCCGCGGATGGCGTCAACCTGGTTCTTCATTAAGGCGATAAGCGGCGAGATAACAATGGCGGTGCCATCCTGAAGCATTGCCGGAAGTTGGTAGCATAGCGATTTTCCACCGCCGGTGGGCATCAGCACAAAAGTGTCGCGTCCAGCAAGAATGTTCTTGATTATTGATTCTTGATTCCCTTTGAAGGTGTCGAATCCAAAATACTGCTTTAAATAATCTTTCAGTTCCATGCCAAAATATCGTGTTAAACCAATATTAAATTTACGAAAAATTTGTGAGCCGTTTATATTTTTGTGCGATTTTTAACAGATAATTTTAATATTTGTATGTAAATATTTGGTTGTCTGATGTTTAATTTTGCATTATTTTATTCGGTAATGCGTGGTTTTTCAGTTGAAAGATGAAGACTAGTAAGGAAATATTAATGATTGCGACCGATGTTATTGATCAGGAAGCAGCCACAGTGGCCAATTTGAAGAATCTTGTCGACGAAAGTTTTACAGCTGCTGTTGAGGCCATTTTTGGCAGCCGGGGACGTTTGGTTGTCACGGGAATCGGCAAAAGCGCCATTATTGCGCAGAAGATTGTGGCCACCATGAACTCAACTGGCACTCCGGCGCTTTTCATGCATGCCGCCGACGCCATTCATGGTGATTTGGGCATGATTCAGAAAGATGACATTGTGATGCTTTTGTCGCGCAGCGGCAACACGCCGGAAATTAAAGTGCTGGTGCCAATTCTAAAAATGCGCGGCAACCGCATGATTGCCATGGTTAGCGACACGCAGTCGTATTTGGCTCAGCAGGCCGACATCATTATCAATGCTTACGCAGCACATGAGGCATGCCCAAACAATCTGGCTCCAACATCAAGCACAACGGCGCAACTTGTCATGGGCGACGCTTTGGCGGTGGCTTTACTCGAGTGCCGCGGCTTTTCGGCTGCCGATTTTGCCAAATACCATCCGGGCGGCGCATTGGGGAAGAAACTCTACATGCGTGTGAGTGACCTCTATGTCCGCAACGAAAAGCCCGAAGTACAGTCGACCGACTCCATAAACCGCGTTATAATGGAAATGACCTCGAAACGGTTGGGTGCCACAGCCGTGCTCGATACTGACAGCAACCTGTTGGGAATCATCACCGACGGCGACCTTAGACGAATGCTGGTGTCGGGGCGCAATATCAGCGAGCTTACCGCCGCCGACATCATGACGCGCACCCCCAAGACAATCGACGAGAACGCGATGGCAGTCAACGCTTTCCATCTGATGGAGAAAAATCATATCACGCAGCTTGCCGTGCTCAAGGAGGGCCGCTACGCCGGAATTGTCCATATTCACGATATTTTGCAGGAGGGAATAGTGTGATTTGTGGAATGGATGCTGGGTAAAGTTGAGGTGTAAGGCAACTTTTACCTTGTAACTTCACTAACTTCACTTATCTTTGCCACCGCAATTTTTTAATAACAATTAAGGCTCTTTCAAATGATTAGCAGACGATTAATTAGGGTTAAGGTTCTTCAACTTCTTTACGCATACTTCAATGGCAACAATACCGATGGCTTGCCTAAATACGAGAAAGACCTTCAAAAGAGCATCGAAAAATCGTACGACCTTTATCATCTTTTCTTCCTGCTTCTCATCGATGTCAACCGGTACGCGCAAAACAAAATCGACCTTTATAAGGCAAAGCTGATTGCTACCGAGGCAGATTTGAATCCGAATACAAAATTTGTTGATAATAAGGTTATCAAGCAGTTGGAGCAGACAGAGAAGCTGTCGGTCTATGCTGAAGCCAATACTCTTAACTGGGCATCGACCCCCGAACTTGTAAAGCACATCTACACCACAATGGTGGAGTCGGAGAGTTACAAAAACTATATGGAGAGCACCGACAATAGTTATGATGCCGACCGTAAGTTTGTGATGAACTTCTTCAACGAGTATATGGTTGATGACGATATGCTTTATCAGATACTTGAGGAACGCTCCATTTATTGGAACGATGATATCGAGTTTGTGTTAAGCATGAATATCCGCACTGTTGAGAAACTCAAGGAGTCGGCCAGTTCGGTGCCGCTTATGAGTCTGTTCAAGAACGATGACGACCGCCGTTTTGCCACCGACCTTTTCTGCAAGACAGTGCTAAGCCATGAGGACAACAATACGCTGATTCGTGCAAACATCAAGAATTGGGATCTTGAGCGTCTGGCACAGATGGACCTTTTGATTATTGAGATGGCGATTGTTGAGGTCACAACATTCGAGAATATCCCAATCAAGGTGAGCCTTAACGAGTACATCGATCTTGCAAAATTCTACAGCACCGACCGCAGCAACGCTTTTGTGAACGGTATTCTGGACAAGATTGTGAACCAGATGAAGGCCGAAGGCAAAATCAAGAAAACAGGGCGCGGACTTATTGAATGAAACTGATGAGGGGACTTGCGAAAATTGGACTGCTGATAGCAGTGTTTTGTGTTGGATGCGCTGGAAATCAGCAAAAAACCGATGCAAAAGCCAATGGTACCCCGCAAATCAATTTCGAAACTTACGAGCATAATTTCGGCACCATCGCACAGGGCGAAAAAGTGTCGTACACGTTCAAATTCAGGAATATCGGTGACGGCGCTCTGCAGATAAACGATGTGACAACAAGCTGCGGCTGCACTGCATCGAAATATTCGATTGAGCCGGTTGCGCCGGGCGAGAGTGGCACTGTTGAGGTTATTTTCGACAGCTACGGACGTGAGGGAAAACAGCTGAAAAGCGCGAACGTCTGGACAAATTGCGGCGAGAAACCCGTTAAGTTGCAGATTTTCGCGGAGATTAAAATTGAGTAATGTGCAAAGTATAATGAGTAATAAAAGTTGAGAAAGTTTAGAAGGTTAAGAGAGTTTAGAAAACAAACCTACTCAACAGCGAAGCGCTAAACATTCAATCTTTTTAGTTCATTAGCAAATATTTAAATAATTGAAATACACTTAAACAACAAAAACAAAAAGACAATGAATCTATTGAGTATTTTTCTGATGGCGCCACAAGGTGGGGCCGAAGGCGCTCAAGGCGGCGGTGTAAGCAGCCTGATTATGCTGGTGCTTATCATCTTTGTGTTCTACTTCTTTATGATTAGACCGCAAACTAAAAAGCAGAAAGAGATTAACGAGTTCCGCAATGCACTCAAAAAGGGTGATAAAGTTCTTACCGTTGGTGGTATCTACGGCACAATTGCCGAGGTAAAAGATACAACCGTCCTGCTCGACGTATCGAACGGTGTTCTGATTAAGGTTGACAAGTCCGGATTGGTTAAAGACCCATCGGA
The DNA here is from genome assembly GCA_017650325.1 of Salinivirgaceae bacterium. Taxonomy (GTDB): domain Bacteria; phylum Bacteroidota; class Bacteroidia; order Bacteroidales; family SZUA-534; genus RUG13583. The sequence continues at coordinate 7,425 of JAGCFC010000017.1, forward strand.
CGTGGCTTCGCAGGCAAAATAAGCGGCAGTCAGTATTTTTGCCCCAACCCGCAATTTATTTGTTAGGCTTTGTTAACTTTGAAGCCTGCAAAACAATTGCGGGTTTTTCTTTTCCAAAGAATGAAGCATCCGAATCTTGACATATCGACGGTGAAAAGCAAGTTGCGTTTCGACAAACGCATGCTGCTCTACATTGTGTTTTTAGGCTTTTCGTCGCTGATGTGGTTCTTCAACAAGTTGGGCGATGAGACTAATGCCACCATTCGCTACCCCGTCACATTCATCAACCTGCCGATGCAAAAGGTGGTTGTCAATGATTTGCCCGACAATCTCGACCTTAACGTTCAAGGCCGCGGATTCGACATTCTGCGCTACAAGATGGGCAAGTCGCCCGAGCCGGTAGTCATCAATTTGAGCCGTCTTAACCACATTCTGGCTAAAGAGTCGACTATGGAATTCCATTTGGGCACCGCTGCCTTGTTTGAAGAGATAAAAACACAGCTGCCTGCCAACATCGGTTTGGCAATGATTCAACCCGACACCATCTATTTCGTCTTCTCGAACTATGGCGAGAAGCGTGTCCCTGTGCGGCCCGTGCTCGATTTGCACTTCGACAGCCAGTGCCGCATCGACGGCATTGTCAGTGTTTCGCCATCAATGGTTACGGTGAACGGACCTGACTTGATTTTAGACACCTTGCAGGCCGTCTATACAAAAAGGATTGTGGCTCGCAGCGTGACAACCGATATTACTAGAAATGTTGATTTGCAACCCATTGAAGGTGTTGCGATTGTCCACCGCAAGGTTAAGGTCAATGTGCCAGTTTCGAAGTTTACCGAAGCCGTGGCCACAGTGCCAATAACAGTTGCTGGCGAACCCGATTCGCTGACAGTGAGGCTGATGCCCAATGAGGCAACCATCCGCTACTGGGTTTCGACCAACGACTATGCCCGCATCAACCACACCGACTTTAAGGTTGAGGCCGATGCAAGGCAGATAAAATCGATGATGGGCATGCAGTTGCCGGTATCGGTGACAGTGCAGCCAGCCAACGTCTACAATGTGAGCGTTGAACCGCAAATTGTTAGTTTTGTGCTCGAACCGCGATGATTACTATTGGACTTACTGGCGGGATTGGAAGCGGAAAAAGCTTTGTGGCACAGCGTTTTGAGTACTTTGGTGTGCCTTGCTACAATTGCGATGAGCGGGCAAAACTGCTTTATGACACCGACAAAATACAACGTTTGGTTACAGACCGATACGGTGCCGAAGCGTACAAAGGGGGCAAACTTAATCGTCAATTTCTGGCCAGTCGCATTTTTGCCGACAAGGCTGAGCTTGAATGGATTAACAGCATTATCCATCCGGCCGTGCGCACTGATTTTGAGGTGTGGCGCAGTAGCCAGTCAACCGAAATAGTAGCTGTAGAGTCGGCCATTTTGTATGAAGGCGGTTTGGACAAACTTTGTGATATTGTGGTTGCGGTTATGGCACCACTCGAAGTTCGGATTGCAAGAGTGATAAAGCGCGACGGTGCAAGTCGGCAGCAAGTGAAGCAACGTATCGAGAATCAGAACAGTGAAGCTGCTTTTGAAGCCAATGCCGATTATGTGATAATGAACGACGGAGTGGCCGATATTGATGTCGCGATTAAGAAAATTATTGAAAACCAACGTAATGCCCGTGAGGCAAAAGCGTAAAATGATATTTGAATGAGATTTGGAAAATGGATAGGCGGCGGCATTGGTTGGGCTTTAGGCGGACCATTGGGCGGCTTTTTGGGATATCTTATCGGTTCAGCATTCGACAGTGAACCGCAGTCGGGGAATAATAACCAGGGTGGCTACGATGGACGGCAGAGCAGAGGCCCGGGGCACTCGCGACAGCAAACATCGCGCGGCGACTTCATGGTGAGCCTTGTTGTGCTGACGGCTGCTGTGATGAAGGCCGATGGCCGCGTAACGCAGGCTGAGCTCAACTACGTGAAACAGTTTTTTGTGCGTCAGTTCGGCGTTGAAACCGCAACCGATGGTATCCGAATGTTGCGCGATGTGCTCAAACAGCAAATTCCGGTTTACGATGTCAGTCGGCAGATTGGCCAGATGCTGAACTACTCGAGCCGTCTGCAATTGATTGATTATCTGTTCGGCATAGTGAGCACTAAAGGCTCCGTACTGCCAAGTGAACTGCGACTTATTGAGGTGATTGCCAGTAACATGGGGGTAAGCAATACCGATTTCAACTCGATTAAATCGATGTTTGTGAAAGCGGATGCCGACTCACCATATAAGATATTGGGTATCACTCCTTCTGCAACCGACGATGAGGTTAAGAAAGCCTATCGCAAGATGGCCGTTGAGAACCATCCCGACAAAGTGGCTTATTTGGGCGAGGACGTTCAGCGTGCAGCCAAAGAAAAGTTCCAGAAAATCAACGAGGCTTATGAGGCCATCAAAAAACAACGAGGTTTCAGTTGAAATCAACAAATTTTATAATATTGGATTCTAATCAAAAACACTAAAAACTTAAACATTATGAGAATGAGTATCAAGGTTTTAACCTTAACAACAATTGGCGTGGCAGCCTCATCGGCACAATGCTTTGCGAGTGATTGTACACTGACCTCCTCTTGCGGAGGTCTGACGACAGCCATAGCTGTAATTTCGGCTTTGGTGGCTGTTTGCGCATTGGTTTTGGCAGCATTGATGCGCCGTGAGCACAAGCGTGCAATCATCAATTTGACAGCAGAGTTCCAAAATATGCTGGAAAATACGCAAACCACTATTAACAAAGATATCAGAGGGTTGCGTCGTGAAATTGGCAGACTGCGTGGCGGGGACAACAACAACCGTCAAGGCAACGATGGAGGTGAACAGCAGGGAGAAGAGGGACAACGTCGCCGCAACGACAACCGTCGCCGCCAATATCGTCGTCCATCGCGTAATACGGGTGACGAAGATGCTGCAAGAAACACTGAAACTGAAGAATAAGCAAAAACGGGATCTATGATAACCCCACCGCCACTGCAAAAAGGCGACAGCGTTGGAATTGTGGCGCCGGCAAGGTTTGTCGGACAGGAAAACTATGCTGGAATTTGCTCAACCATCGAGAGTTACGGCTACAATCCGGTCCGTGGCCTTACAACGCACCTCGAACACGGCATTTTTGCCGGAACCGACGATGAGCGCTCCGCCGATCTTCAACAGATGATTGATAACCCAGAAATCAGGGCAATATTCTGTGTGCGAGGCGGATACGGCTGTGTGCGGATGGTGGACAAAGTCGATTTTTCGGGACTTTTGCAGTCACCGAAGTGGATAGTGGGATTCAGCGACATTACGGTGCTTCATGCAGCACTGTCAAACTTGGGCATTGAGAGCGTTCACGGGCAGATGCCGGTGAACTTCTGCAAGCCGATGTCGAGTGTGAATGAGCTTTTTAATGTGCTTGAAGGCGGTAGGCCAAACTACGTTTTCAATGGCGATGGCAACCGTCCAGGTGAAGCCTACAGCGAAGTTTGCGGCGGTAACCTGTCGATTCTCTGCTCGCTGATGGGCACCCCCTGGCAACTCGACACCAACGGCAAGATTCTTTTCATTGAGGATGTTTGCGAGCCGCTCTACCGCATCGACCGTATGATGCAGCAGTTGAAAGCCGCCGGCGTGCTGGCCAATCTGGCCGGTCTGGTTTGCGGATATTTCACCGATGCCGAAGACAGCACTCCTTCTTTCGGCTTGACCGCCAACCAAATAGTAATGGATGCTGTGTCAGAATACGACTACCCTGTAGCCTTCGGCTTTCACGCCGGACACGAGCAGCCAAACAATCCGCTAATCTTCGGAGGTGAGGCTCATCTGTCAGTTAATAAAAGCGTTAGCAATTTAATATTCAACAATGAGCGAGCATAACAATGTTGGACGAGAAGGAGAGGATCTTGCAGCCAATTATCTGATACAGAGTGGGTACGAGATTGTCACACGCAACTGGCGCTTCGGGCCGAAGGAGATTGACATTGTGGCGCGCGACGGCGAGACAATGGTGTTTGTTGAGGTGAAAACGCGCTCGACGCTTGCGTTCGAATTGCCGCAAGAGGCTGTCACAAAGAAAAAGATGAAGAATCTGGTGGAGGCCGCCGATGCCTATATGTTGCAGTATAACATTGAGCTCGAAGGCCGGTTCGACATTGTGGGCGTGCTGAACGGAAACCCGCCAAAAGTGATTGAGCACATTGTTGGGGCCTGGCAGGCGAATGATTTATTATAGGAATGATTAGAAATTAGAGAATTAGAGAGTTAGAGATATAGAATTTTAGAAAGTTTGGATTTTAAACCCGTTAAACATTAAACCTTTACCAACACCTAACACCCAATACCAAACACCAAAAAACATCAACTATGAACCGCTTAAAACCAACACTACTGCTCATCTGCCGGATAGTTATCGGCGTGACATTCATCTACTCGGGATTTGTGAAAGCTGTGGACCCGCTGGGCTCAACCTACAAGTTCATCGACTATTTCAACGCCTTCGGGATAGGCTGGGCCAACGGACTGGCCTTTGGACTGTCAATATTGCAGGATGTGATTGAATTCACACTTGGCGTGATGATGCTTTTCAACCTGCAAATCAAGCTTGGCTCTGTGCTGGTGCTGGCTTTTATGGTTTTCTACACCCCGCTCACACTCTACATCGCTATTACAAACCCTGTGCACGACTGCGGTTGCTTTGGCGACGCGCTGGTGATCACCAACTGGCAGACATTCTTCAAAAACGTGGTGCTGTTGGCGGCGGCGCTTGTAGTTTTCTGGTGGCGCAAGGATATTAAAAACCGTCTGACAATCAACGAGCAATGGGCGCTAACAGGCGCTTCGGC
>JAGCFC010000018.1 GCA_017650325.1 Salinivirgaceae bacterium
CGGGTCTTTGCCGTCTTTGATAAGCTCGGCAGCCGACTCAAAGATTGCACGTATCTGAGTTTCAGAAATTTCAGGATAAGTAACGCCCAGACGAACACCACGGTGTCCCATCATCGGGTTCGACTCGTGCAGAGCCTCGCCACGTTTTGCAACGGCAGCAGCCGAAATGCCAAGAGCGGCAGCCAGTTCGGCTTGTTTCTCAGCGCCTTGCGGAACGAACTCGTGCAACGGTGGGTCGAGCAGACGGAAGGTAACTGACAGACCGTCCATAGCCAACAGAGTGGCCTTCATATCCTTCTTCATGAATGGGAACAGCTCGTCGAGAGCTTTGCGGCGCTCATCAGCGTCGGCGCTCAAAATCATCTTGCGAAGCAGGAACAACGGCTCTTCAGAGTTCTTACCGTAGAACATATGCTCGGTGCGGAACAGACCGATGCCCTCTGCGCCGAACTCGCGTGCAATGCGAGCGTCGTCCGGGTTGTCGGCGTTGGTGCGGACACCCATCTTGCGGTTTTTGTCAACCAAACGCATAAACTCTTGGAAGCGTGGATTCTCCGAAGCATCCATAAGTTTCAGCTCGCCCATATAGGCGTTACCCTTGGTTCCGTTCAAAGTGAGAGTTGCACCCTCTTTGAATTCGATATCTGTACCGATGATTTTTGCAGTCTTGTTAGCCACATCAACGTGCAGAGCACCTGCACCAACAATGCAGCATTTACCCCAGCCGCGGGCAACCAGAGCGGCGTGCGACGTCATACCACCACGTGCGGTGAGAACACCGTCGGCAGCGCGCATACCCTCAACGTCCTCAGGGTTGGTTTCCTCACGGACAAGAATAACCTTCTCGCCCTTCTTCTGCCAGGCAACGGCGTCTTCAGCAGTGAAGACAACCTTGCCCACAGCGGCGCCAGGACCAGCAGGCAGACCTTTAACGATAGGTTTAACACGTTTCTCTTCCGAAGGATTCAGAATCGGGTGAAGCAGCTCGTCGAGTTGAGTCGGGTCAACGCGCAGAACAGCGGTCTTCTCGTCAATCAGACCTTCGTGAAGCATATCCATTGCCATATTCAAAGCGGCAGTACCAGTGCGTTTTCCGACGCGGCACTGCAGCATAAACAGCTTGCCTTCCTGAATGGTGAACTCAATGTCGAGCATATCGTGGAACGATTTCTCAAGAATCTCGCGGATTTCAACCAACTCTTTGTATGTTCCAGGCATAGCCTCCTGCATACTTTTCAGATGCTGGTTCTGCTCGTTCTTGGTCTCGTCGTTGAGCGGGTTCGGTGTGCGGATACCTGCCACAACGTCCTCGCCCTGAGCGTTGATAAGCCACTCACCATAGAACAGGTTCTCGCCAGTGGCGGGGTTACGGGTGAATGCAACGCCGGTTGCCGAAGTGTCGCCCATATTACCGAATACCATCGACTGAACGTTAACGGCTGTACCCCAATCGTCAGGAATACCCTCGATGCGGCGGTACGATACGGCTTTCTTACCGTTCCAGCTCTTGAACACGGCTTTGATACCGCCCATCAATTGCTCTTTTGCGTCATCTGGGAATTCTTTGCCCAGAACAACTTTGATTTTCTTCTTGAACTCGTCGGCAAGGAACTTCAGGTCGTTGGCGCTCAGGTCGGTATCTGAAGCGTAACCTTTCTGTTTCTTGTAGTCGTCGAGCATATCGTCGAGTTGTTTGCGGATGTTGAAGTCAAGACCTTCAGCCTTCTCCATAACAACGTCGGCATACATCATAATCAGACGGCGGTAAGAGTCCCATACGAAACGCTCGTTGCCAGTCTTCTTGATAAGTCCGGGGATTGTGGCAGAGCAGACACCAATGTTGAGCACGGTGTCCATCATACCAGGCATTGAAGCGCGTGCACCCGAGCGGCACGATACTAAAAGTGCGTTTTCCGGGTCACCATATTTTTTGCCCATTATCTTTTCTGTTTCGGCCATAGCAGCCCAAACGTCAGCCTCAAGTTCTGCCGGAAGCTCGCAGTTGTTTTCATAATACTCCGTACAAACTTCGGTTGTGATTGTGAAACCTGCCGGTACTGGCAAACCTAAAAGACACATTTCCGCCAGGTTGGCACCTTTGCCACCCAACAGATTACGCATGTCTGCTTTTCCTTCGGCTTTCTTGTTGCCGAATGTGTAAACACGTTTTTTCTGTGACATAGTAATTAATTATTGATATGTGAATTGTAATTCAAATCGTTTGTTAACACACAATGCCGACAACAATGCCGGCCTTGCGATTATACTAAAAAAGAATGCCGGCAAACTTTGTCGGCATTCTTATCCTGTAAATTCTAGTTCAACTGGAAATTGATTGGTACAGTGTAATTCACTTTCACCGGTTTTCCACGCTGAGAACCTGGTTTGAATTTCGGAAGACTCTGTACCACACGGATGGCCTCCTTGTCAAGTGCCGGATCAACACCACGAGCAATCTTCACATTCTCAACCTCACCGCGTTGATTGATTACGAACTGAACGAAAACTTTTCCTGCGAGACCATTCTCCTTTGCGATTTCAGGATATTTTACGTTGTCGGCAATGTACTTGCGCAATGCCAAATCACCACCAGGGAATTCGGGCATGTTCTCAACAATAAGGAATATCTGCTCTTCTTCCTCCTCTTCTTCTTCTTGCATTGCGACGATTTCCACCTCAGTATCCTGGTCAGCTTCTACGTCATCAATGTCAAGCTCGTCCTCGATCTCAACATCATCATCCACAATGTTGATAATCTCGGCCACTTTCGGAACCTCCGGCGGGGGCGGAGGAGTGATTTCCTGTTGACGTGTGATTGGAATAATTTCCTCTTCGGCGACTACATCCTCGAGCTCGCCAAAACCAGCGGTGTTTTTCTCATGAACAGTATAGCTGAACGCACCAAGAACAGCGCACAAAGCTACCACGAATCCTACTTCGAGAAACAAACCGCTATATCGTCTTAAATCGACTTTGGGGTTCTTTTTAAGTTCCATAATTTTAATTTTTATTTCAGCCGCTAAAAGTAGAATATTTCTTAGAATATGACAATAATTTGAAAAAACTTTTTTGTCATTGTTGCCGATTTTTCGGAATAAAAAGAATGCCGGCTTGCGACCGGCACTCTATTAGTACATTTTGAAGTAGATTGGCATTGTATAGCTCACTCTGACTGGCTTGCCCCGCTGCATTCCGGGTGTCCACTTCGGAAGACTCCGAACGACACGGATGGCCTCCTGGTCGAGTGACGCATCGACACTTCGAGCAATACCCACATTCTCAACTTCGCCCATTTTGTTGATTACAAACTGCACGTACACCATGCCTTGAATACCGTTTTCCTTAGCAACTTCAGGGTACATCACATACGATTCAATGTACTTTACCAAGGCTGCTTCGCCACCGGGAAATTGAGGAGGAAACTCGCAAGTGCTAAAAGGAACTTCTTCCTCCACTTCAGCTTCCTCGAAACGCTCAATCAAGACAACCTCTGTCTCCTGAGTGGCTTCGACATCTTCAACAATAAAATCGTCTTCGATGTCAGCATCCTCAATAATGGTGATTACCTCGGCAACCTTTGGCGCCGGCGGTGGTGGCGGCGGGGTCACCTGCGCAGGCCGTGTGATGGGAATAAGCTCCATGTCATCAATCACATCGGTCAAACTGCCAAAAACGGCACTAGTTCGCTCCTGGACTGTGTAGTTGAAAGCTCCTAATACGAGCCAAAACGCTAATATAAGTCCAATTTGAAAGAACAATCCTGTGAATCGTCTTAAATCTGCTTTGGGATTCTTTTTCGCTTCCATAATGATTGTTTTTCAAAGTTAGTCCTTAAAATTAAAGAACTTAAATTAAAAATGCAACATTGGGAACGTTTTTTGATTCAGACAATGAAAAAAACACCCTATTCGAGCCTACAGGCTGTCATAAGGTGTTTTCTATTAATCGGATTTATTTTGTGGAATCGACTCGCGATGCAAGGAAATAGAACAATCCTGGAAACCAGCGGCGTATATGAACCAGCAGTGTGGCCTTGCCGCCATAGAGTACTTCTTTCTTGCCTCGGCGCACAGCCCTCAGAATTATGCGGGCCGACTCTTCAGGTGTCATTCCTGCAGCCTGACCCTTGTCCATTATTCCGTACTTTTCACCAGTTTTGGTAATCGCGTTAAGCGACACGTTGGTGGCTATCCGGCCTGGCTCAAGAATGGTTATCTGAAGATTGTCTTTCGCCGTTTCGGCCCGAAGACTCTCGAAAAATCCGTGCAGTGCATGTTTCGATGCCGAATAAGCCGACCTGAATGTAATGCCGTATTTTCCTACCACACTTGAAGTTACGACAATCAAACCACCACCGTTAGAAATAATGTGCGGCAACAGAGCCTTGGTTATGGCAATTGTTCCGAAAAAGTTAACCTCCATAACCTTACGGTCGATGTCGACAGGAGTCTCTACTGCAAGTGAGCGCTGACTGATACCGCCGAAGTTCATCAGTCCATCAATTTTCACCCCATCGGCAATAACGCTGTCGACAGCCGCCTGCATACGTTCGTAGTCGGTTAAGTCGAAAGCCTCGATCCGTGTGGCGGCGCCAAGTGTCTGACAACGGTCAGCAACGCGAGCAAGCGCCTCTGCGTTCCGCCCCGACAATATCAGTTTCGTACGGAGTTTAGCCAGTTCGTATGCTACGCCCTCACCTATTCCCGACGACGCGCCGGTTATCCAAAATGTTCCTCCTTCAAGTTTCATAATGCAACCGGATAAAACGACTTATTCTAAAATGTCGAGCAATTCCACTTCGAAAATAAGCATGGAATATGGTTTAATCTGCGATCTTCCCTGCCAGCCATAGGCAAGTTCCTGGGGAACAAAAAGTTTCCATTTTGAACCGACAGACATCAGTTGCAAAGCCTCTTTCCAACCATCTATAACATTATAGAGATAAAACTCAGCCGGCTCACCGTGAATAAGGCTGCTATCGAATACGCTTCCATCAAGGAAAGTACCCGTATAGTGAACCTTAACTTTACTATTTAAACTGGGTTTTGGTCCCTTGCCCTCTTTGATTATGGTATATTGCAACCCCGTTGCGGTAGTTACGACATCGCTATTGGCTTTGTTCCTTGCCAAAAACTCCTCTCCTTCCCGTTTAACGTCTCCAAAGCGGTTTAGCATCTCTTTTTCTTGCATCTCGGCAAAAAAGTTTGACACAATATCTGTGTTATTTTCAATATCGATTCGAGGTTTATCTTCTTGTACCAATTCGCGATAACCCTCATAAAACAAGTTGAATTTGAGACCCATCGTGTCGAGACCGGCATAAGGGAACATATTGCTAAATGTAACACCATCAGCGATTCCCAACAGATAACTTGTTGAATCAAGACGTGATTTTGTCAACGCCAAGCCTAAAACATCACCTGTAGTATCATAAGCCATTCTTTGATTATAAACTTGAATCAACATGATAAATTCGTTCAGAAATTGGTTGTTAACCGAATCAAGTTCATACTTCAACGGTTTATGATTAGCAGAATTGTAAAATGCCTCAAAATATCGATTGAAATCCAACAATGTGTCAAGACCATATTGTTCGTATAACGCCATTTGCCTTCCGCCGTAAACTCCACCCAACACGTATGACACTGAGTCAGTTCTTGTTATGATTGTTGATTGCTTTTTGTACGATTGGCTGCATGATACCATAAGAGCGACAACCGCGCTTGCAAAGAGAATGTTTTTGAAATTCATAGTTTTATGTTTATAAATGTTTTTTTTAAAAAGTGTGCGAATATAGTGATTTAGTATTAATTGGTTATTTTTAATTTTGTCAGTCGAAATGATAGTAAACAATGATTTGGTCGCGTATTATATTATGTGTGTTTGCAGTTGGTATATGTAGCTCTGCCATAGCACAAGGTCACAGCCAAAAGGAGCCAGTAGCACTGCCATTTATTATTGATGAAAACGGCGATACATTGCCTGTGGTGAATATTGAGACCGTGACAGTACGCCACTTCAAGAAACGCCGTCAACAGATAAAATACGACAAACTGATGCGCAACGTAAAAAAAGCCTATCCGTATGCAATTGCCGCCCGCGACGAACTGGCGACTATGAATGCGAATCTTGAAGGTGTCACAGACCCAGTGCAACGTGAGGCTTATATCAAAGAATACGAAAAGCAGATGTTCAAAAGATATGAAAAAGAGCTTCGGGCTCTAACCATATCGCAAGGCCGCATTCTTCTGAAACTTGTCGACAGGGAAATAAACAACACTGCATTTAATCTCGTGCAAGAGTATCGAGGATCGTTTTCCGCTTACTTCTGGCAAGGTGTCGCACGCATTTTTGGAGAAAACCTCAAAAGCGAGTACGACCCCGACGAGGAGGATATGTACATTGAGGAAATTGTGTTGTTGATTGAAGCCGGAGTGATTTAGAAGCCGTTGAGACGAGGTGCGCTTGTTTCAACATTAATTACCGGTTATCGGCGACCCATCTTCCACTTGCGCCGCAAGGCAGTACCAGCCCGTTTGACGAAACAGGCAATCCAATTTCGCTTGCTTCAACTTTTCCACCGAAACGTTTCATGGCGGTACTAATCATATATGTGAGTACAGCAGGCTGTAGCCCTGTGGTGTATGAGTTTACAAGGAAAAACAGTGGTTTGTCGGTCAGCACTTGTGTGCAGAGTTGGATGAGCGGGAAAACATTGTCTTCAATCTTCCAAATCTCACCCTTCGGTCCGCGTCCATACGATGGCGGGTCCATTATAACAGCATCGTAGCGGCTGCCACGGCGGATTTCACGTTCAACAAAGCGTACGCAGTCATCCACAATCCAGCGAACGGGTGCTTCGGCCAAACCTGTTGCTGCCGCGTTCTCGCGTGCCCAGGCCACCATGCCTTTTGCCGCGTCAACGTGGGTGACTTTTGCGCCAGCCGCAGCGGCGGCAACGGTTGCACCGCCCGTGTAGGCAAACAAGTTCAGAACGCTAACCTGCCGGCCAAGATTTTTCTTGCTGAAATCGGAAATAATCTGCGCAAACCAATCCCAGTTCACAGCCTGTTCCGGAAAAACGCCCGTGTGCTTGAAGCTGAACGGCTTCAGTCGGAATGTCAGGTTTTTGCCAATGACTAGCGGATAGCGAATAGTCCACTCGTTGGGCAGATTGAAAAACTCCCATTCGCCGCCACCGCTTTTACTGCGGTGGTAGTGGCCGTTCATTCGCGTCCAGCCTTTTTCGGTTTTCGGGGTGTTCCAAATCACCTGCGGGTCAGGGCGGACAAGCGTATATTTGTCCCACAACTCCAGCTTCTCGCCGCCCGAGCAGTCAACAACTTTGTAATCCTTCCAACGGTCGGCAATCCACATAGCGTGTTATTTTTTCTTGATTTTATCGTATTTCGTCAGATTCGAAGCGTCGATTTCCTTAAGGAAATTGTAAACCTTGTTCTGCTGTGCCTGATCCGACGAGTTCGAGAAAATGTTCACAATCTCGTCAGCCTTTGCATCGAAGAAGATCGACATCAAGTACGAATCCGACTTTTGACGGTGAACTTTCATCAGATCGTTCATTCCTTCGGCAATCGATGTGCAGCCGTCGGCAAGGCGTGTGCCCATCAAGTCGAGTCCGAGCCTGTGATATTTATAAATATACTCACGGATAGGAGCATAAACAGAATTCATCAGATTTTCTGCCAGCCAGTAGCGGTTGCGCTTGTTGGTTTCGAACGACTTCCATCCAGCATAGTTCGAACCCTGCGCATTATTCACAATCTTCTGCGCTTTTTCAAAATAAGGCGTGCCGCCCATTTTGCCGAATGAGTCATAGTCGAACCCGATGATGATGTAAACGTAGTAGGCGATGAGCGATGTCAGTTCGTCGTGGCTGTTCTCGTTGAAAATCAGAGTCTCACCATCGGCATATTTGAATTGGACATTCTTGTCGAGAATGTTCAGCATTGGGCTGTCGTAGCCGGTACCATAGACAGGACGACTCGATACAACCTGCAAAGTGCCTTGAAACTCATCACTGTAAACTTCTTTCGTGATGTTGATCATCATGTTGCACTTGATGCGTTCTTCAGTTTTGAACACGTTGTTAGTCCAAATCTGATTGGTAACAAACTCGTTCAAAGCCTTTTGCATATTCTCGTACTTTGTATTGTCAACGCCTTGCAGTTGCGAGTGGTTAACCTGAATTCTAATTTCAAGTTCCTGAGCCTCTGCACTACTGGCAAACAATGCGACAATCGCGCAAGCCAGCAGAATCACCGTGTTACGCAGTTGTTTCATTGTTTTTCGGGTGTTAGAAGCAGCAAAATCTGGTTGATTATATCGTTGGCCACCAGCTTTTTATCTTTCATCGGGTAGTCAATCTGTTCGCCGCTGTTTTTGATTATTGTTATGTGGTTTGTATCGCAGTTGAACCCTGCGCCAGCTTCTGTTGCGTTGTTGAGCACAACAAAATCCAGATTTTTCTTTTTAAGTTTCTCGATTGCGTTGGCCACGCCGTTTTCAGTTTCGAGCGCAAAGCCCACCAGCACTTGTCCTGGGCGTTTCATTTTGCCGAGTGTTGATGCAATGTCGGGGGTCGATTCGAGAGCGATGGTCATTGGTGCGCTGCCTTTTTTGATTTTCTGTTCGGCTTGAACAGCGGGGCGGTAATCGGCCACGGCAGCTGCCATTACTGCTGCGTTGCAATCGTTAAAATGTTGAGAGCAAGCATCAAGCATTTGCTGCGCCGATTCAACATCGACTCGTTTGATAAGCGGATTCAAAGTTGTAAGTTTTGTCGGTCCTGCAACCAGTATCACATTTGCGCCTGCTTCGGCGGCCGCCTCGGCCAATGCAAAACCCATCTTTCCCGATGAGTAATTGCCGATAAACCGCACAGGGTCAATCTTTTCGTATGTCGGGCCTGCGGTCACTAGCACAGTGCGGCCTTGCAAAGGCTTGTCACTCTCAAAATAGTCCGACATGGCTTTGAGGATGGTTTCGGGTTCTGCCATCCGGCCTTTGCCGTTCAGGCCGCTTGCCAGTTCGCCACTTTCAGCTTCGATGATGATGTTACCGACTGATTTTAGCGCTTCAATATTCTGCCGCGTTGTCGGGTGGGCGTACATGTCAAGGTCCATAGCCGGTGCCACGAAAACCTTGCCACGCATCGATAAATAACTTGTTGTTAGCAAATTGTCGGCAATACCATTGGCCATTTTAGCGATGGTGTTGGCTGTGGCGGGTGCCACAATCATAGCATCGGCCCATACCCCAAGTTTCACATGGCTGTGCCATTCTCCGTTTTCGGGATTGAAAAATTCCGTCAATACGGGGTTCTGCGAAAGCGTGGCAAACGTAAGCGGTGCAACAAACTGCTTTGCTGCAGGTGTCATCACCACCTTCACGCTGGCCCCCTCTTTCACAAGCAAACGGGTGAGATTTGCCGCCTTGTATGCCGCAATTCCACCCGTTACGCCAAGTAATATGTTCTTGCCTTTAAGCGACACTATTCGAGTTCCTTCTCGGGTTTGCGCCAATAGATCTTGTCATTGAGGAACTCTTCGATCGCCAAAGATGTAGGTTTCGGAAGTCCTTCGTAGAATTTCGAAATCTCAATTTGCTCACGGTTTTCGAACACTTCCTCCAGATTGTCGGTGTAGGAGGCAAACTCCTCAAGTTTCTTTTGCAATTCTTCCTTAATCTCGACAGAAATTTGGTTTGAACGGCGCGACAACAGAACTACGCTCTCATAAATATTGCCAGTTCTGTTTTCGATTGGTCTTACATCGCGTGTAATTGTAGTTACAGGGGCGTTTGTTTTCTTGAAATCCATTTTTTATAAATTTTTAATCTTGTCAACTGACTGTTTATACATATTTTCGATTTCCGGGATATATTTTGATTCTGGAAATTCATCAACAAAAGAATAATACTCGGTCACAGTGTTTTGATAACGTTCCGCTTTCTTGCTCTCAACACTGTTGGTTGCCAGCAGGAAGTTCGATTTAACCATCAAATACATCAACTCCTCGCGATACTTTGTGTCGGGATATTCTTTCAAACTATTTTTAAGAGTAATAGTAGCTGACTGATACTCACCGAGTTTAAAATAAAGTTTCGCCGTCATAAACGATTTCTCCTCAAGTTTTCCGCGCATCTCCTTTATGACCTCATTTGCCTCATGCAAATGCTCGCCTTGAGGATACTTGTTAATGTATGTCTGCATTGCGTCAATAGCCTTCTGCGTGCATGCTTGGTCAAGCTCAACTCGCGGTGAATCCTTATAATAGCACTGCGCAATCATAAAACACGACTCCTCATACCGGTCAGAATATGGATATGTTTTGCAGAACGAATCAAAATAGTACGCACCCATTGTGTAGTCATGCATCTTATAATGGCAATAAGCGTACAACATCAACGATTCTTCTGCTTTGTCACTACCACGGAGCACATTAACCACATCGTCGAGCAATGATTTTGCGTGGTAATAATCCTCATATTCGTAATAGTCTTTAGCCTTCTGGTACTTCATGATATAGTCGCCACTTTTCTGAATTTTATAGTATTCACTACAATTCGAGAACAGCATTGCGCACACAAAAACAATTATAAACGATATTACCCTATTGTTCATGATTATGCCTTAACCGCCACTATAACGTAAAAGTTTCCCATTTATTGACCCAAACACTTTTGGGACTGCAAATATAAACAATCGGTTGATACAAACGAATGCTATTTAGACAATTAAAAACGACTCTTTTTCTTCGACGCGCGCACTTTACTTTCAATATACATTTTACAGTATTTCAATAATATAACACATTACAACAACCAAATATCTTTCCGCTTGCCGCTCCATTAGTCGCTAAATATGCGAGGCGTTGTTGCTTATTTGCAAGAATAAGTTACCTTTGAGTAATTTTTAACATAAACACTTACAGCAATGAAGAAGATTTTATTATCGTTGGCCATGTTGGCCTTTATCGGAAGTGCAAACGCACAATTGTGGTTCGGAGGTAGCTTTGGTTATAATTCAAATAGCAACAAAACCGTATTTAAAACCGGTGGGCAGGAATTTAAAAGCAAATCTGTTACGAACACTTTCGCGCTGTCGCCAAAAGTCGGATTTCAAATAAGCGATGAGCTTGAAGTGGGTGCCATGCTTTCATTTACATCGTCGAAAACCTACCCCGACAAAGAAGACAACGCCAGCAACTGGACCAAAACCTCAACGGTTGCCGTTGCTCCATTTGCACGCTACAAATTTGTATCATTCGGCAAATTTGCGTTGAAAGGTGTAGCTGAACTTTCATTCGGGCAAACAAGCCCAAAGGCTAGTGTTCATGCGGGCGGGAAAACCCAGACAACCAATGGTGACAAAACCACAACAATCGCCATGAACGTATATCCGATGGTGTCGTACTCACTGTCTGACAACTTCGATTTGGAGGCAGGTCTTAACTTCTTCGGGTTAACAGCTTCGTCAGCCATAACCAAAGATGCCGATGACTCCAACAACAAGGATGTTAGCAACAATTTCGACTTGATGTTTAATTCCGACAATGCCGCAACTGTCGGCCGCATTACCATCGGCTTCATTTACAAACTATAAACAATAAGCAATTACATGCAAAGGTCGCCTTGTGCGACCTTTTTTGTTTTCGGTGACCTTGCAGCTTTCGCATTTTTTCCCGAAAAAACAAAATGACGGTTATCCAAGTCATCAAAATAAATGTAAATTGCACTTTTAATTTTATAATCACTAAACAAACTACTTTGCAATGGTTAAAAAACTTTTTTCATTGACAATTCTTGCTTGCTCGGCTGTGGGGCTGATGGCCCAACCTGCGGGTGGCAAAAAAATCAGCAACGAGCTGATCGGCATCTTTTTTGAAGACATCAGCTCGTCGGCCGACGGCGGTATCTGCGCCGAACTAGTTCAGAACGGCTCGTTTGAGTACAACGTATCGGAGCGCGACGGATGGGGCCCCGGCACTGCTTGGAGGTCAATCCGCCCGGGACACTCGCTCGGTTATCTTGAGGCTCGTCAAATTGACCCGCTGAACGAGAACAACCCCAACTATATGCGTCTGCACGTTGAGCGCGTGGGCCACTACAGCGACTTTAACGGCTGGACCGGCGCTGGCTTGCAAAACGACGGCTTCGACGGTATTAAGATTGTAGCCAACGCCAAATACGATTTCTCGGTCTTCTTCCGCAACCCCGATGGTATTGACAAGGAAGTTCGCGTGGCTGTTGTGCAGCAGGGACGTGGATGGCGCAGCCAGACAACAGCTCTGCTCGACACCACTTTCAAAGTATCGGGCAAAGACTGGAAAAAATATGAATGCACTCTCACCGCAAAGCAGAACTGCGACAGCGCAAGCCTGCAGATCCTCTCGCTCACAGTGGGCGACATCGATGTTGATATGGTTTCGCTCTATCCGCAAGATACCTACAAAGGGCACGGAATGCGCAAGGATCTGGCGCAAGCCTTGGCCGACCTTAACCCGAAATTCATGCGCTTCCCTGGCGGTTGCGTTGTTCACGGTGGCGGCGATGGTTTCTGGGATACCTACCGTTGGAAAAACACAGTTGGCCCGAAAGAGCAACGTAAAGGCTTGAAAAACACATGGGGTTACCACCAGTCGATGTCGGTTGGTTATTATGAGTATTTCCAATTCTGCGAAGACCTTGGAATGCAACCCGTTCCAATTCTGCCATGCGGCGTCAGCTGCCAAGGAACCAACGGCGGTTGGAATATGTGGCCGACTCAAGCTCAAGATGCCTGCCCAATGGAAGATATGGACGAGTGGACCCAAGACGCTCTTGACCTGATTGAGTGGGCCAATGGCGACGCCAGCACCAAATGGGGCAAGGTTCGCGCCGATGCAGGCCACCCCGCTCCCTTCAACCTCAAATATTTAGGATTGGGCAACGAGGAGAAAATCTCGCCGGAATTTGAGGAGCGTTTTAAATATATGTATAACAAGATTAAGGCAAAATATCCTGATATTGTGATCGTTGGAACAGCCGGTCCTGGTTCGCATCCCGATAATCCTGACTATAAGAATGGCTGGCGTATTGCCGAGGAGATTGGTCTGCCCATCATCGACGAACACTACTACGAGCAGCGCGACTATTTCCTCACCAATCGTCAGTACGACAACTATCCGCGCAACCGCAAGACCAAAGTTTATCTTGGTGAGTATGCCGCAAAAGACAAAAAACTGATTGACGCACTTGCCGAAGGTTTGTACCTGCTTCACGTTGAGCGCAATGCCGACGTAGTGGTGATGACTTCGTACGCACCGCTTTTCGCCCGTAAAGGCGCCACAAACTGGAACCCCGACTTGATTTATTTCGACAATCACAGGCCGTATCTCACTTGCAGCTACTATGTTCAGCAGATTTTCGGTCAATCGAGCGGCGATTACTATTATGGAGACTGCGTGAAGTTCAACAGCAACAGCAACCTGCTTGGCCAGTCGGTAATCTATGACAGCAAGACCAAGAAACTGTTTGTAAAAGTCTGCAATGCAGGCGGCTCAGCAGCTCAGGCTACTATCGACCTCAGCCGTTTCAAAGTTAACTCGGGCGCTGTGAGAACCACTCTTTCGGGCAACCCGAACGACGAGAACACGTACGACCGCCAGCCGGTTATGCCGATGAAGGAAGACGTGAGCATCAAAGCCAAATTCACAGAAAAAATAGAGCCGTATTCGTTCATTATGTGGACAATACAGTTGTAATAAAATAAATCAATAGTCCGGACAGAAACGGACGTGAAAAAAGGGGCTGTTTCAGACAGCCCCTTTTTCGTTACACTATTTCATAAATACCACACTAGGTCCTTGTCATTGTGGAATTTGATCTTTTGGAGGAAAACATTATTCATATGATTAAAGAGGTAATCTCCTATCGCAAAAAAAACTATATTGCAGAATAATTTAATTGTAAGAATGTTAGACAAAATCAAAGAGGAGAACATCCTGTTTATCGACATTGAAACAGTTGCTCAAAAGCCATCGTACGACCTACTCGATGACCACACAAAAGAATTGTGGGGAAAAAAAATGACTTGGCAATCTGAAAAGGAGAACAAAACTCCGGAAGAACTATATCAAAAAGCAGGGATATGGGCCGAATTCGGGAAAATTGTATGCATATCAGCGGGATTTATTGTAACTGAATACAACGAGCGTCACTTCCGTGTCAAATCATTCTGCGGCAACAACGAAAAAATGCTGCTCACCGCATTTTCATCGATGCTGAGCAAACATTTCAATAAAGACAAATACATGCTCTGCGCCCACAATGGCAAAGAATTCGATTTTCCATATATATGCCGCCGTCTGTTAATCAATGGCTTACCCATCCCAAAGATTCTTGATTGCAGCGGCAAAAAGCCTTGGGAGACAAATTATCTTGATACAATGGAACTATGGCGTTTCGGCGACTACAAGAACTTTACGTCTCTTGAGCTGCTGGCCAGCATATTCAACATCCCATCACCAAAAGAAGACATGAACGGCAGTATGGTGAGCAGTGTATTTTGGGATGACAACAATATCGACCGGATAAGCGAATACTGCATAAACGATGTTGTTACAATCTGCCAGCTATTCCTGCGATACAAAGGCTGCCCATTGATACCAGAAACGAATGTCGACATTATAGAACCATTCATGGCGAATGATACCGAAGATGATAATGGAGTACAACGCAACTGATTCGTTGCCACTGCCAATCCAGCTTAATCTATTAACTTAAAATAACAAAAAAAGGCCGCTTCTGCGGCCTTTTTGCTTTAAAACAAACTGAAAATTATTCTGCTTTGTTTTCTTGTGCTGCTTCTGCACTTGCATCTTCCTTAACTTCCACAGCGTCAGCAACAACTGCGCTATCTGCTTTCTTAGAAGAAGAACGACGGCGGCGTGTAGTGGTTTTCTTTGCTGCATCACCTGAACCCTGATTGTAATTTGCATTATAATCAACCAGTTCAATAATGCACATTTCTGCGCTATCACCTACGCGTGTACCTGTTTTAAGGATACGAGTGTATCCACCCGGGCGATTAGCCACCTTAACCGCAACATCGCGGAAAAGTTCGGCAACGCTCTCCTTATTCTGAAGATAGCTGAAAACAACACGACGTGAATGTGTCGAATCAACTTTCGACTTAGTAATCAGAGGCTCAACGTACATTTTCAAAGCCTTTGCCTTTGCAACTGTAGTAGATATACGTTTGTGCAGAATCAAAGAAGTAGCCATATTGGACAACATGGCATCTCTGTGCCCCTCTTGTCTGCCTAAATGATTAAAACCTTTATTGTGTCTCATCGTTAATTAATCTTTCTCAAGTTTATACTTACTGATGTCCATTCCAAAAGTCAGATTCATTGAATCAAGCAAATCTTCCAACTCTGTCAACGATTTTTTACCAAAGTTTCTGAACTTCAACAAATCGTTTTTGTTATATGTGCAAAGATCGCCCAAAGTCTCAACATCGGCTGCCTTCAAGCAGTTAAGTGCTCTTACTGACAAATCCATGTCAATGAGTTTGGTCTTCAACAATTGACGCATATGCAGAATTTCCTCATCGAACTCCTCTGTTTGATATTTCTCACCTGCATCGAGAGTAATCTTCTCATCAGAGAACAACATGAAGTGGTAAATCAGAATCTTTGCGGCCTCATTTAAAGCGTCTTTCGGCAGAATGGAACCGTCAGTCCTGATTTCAAGCACCAACTTTTCATAGTCAGTTTTTTGTTCAACTCGGTAATTCTCAACTGCATACTTCACATTTCTAATTGGAGTATGAATTGAATCTATGGCAATAACGCCAAATTCCGCATCGACAGGTCTATTCTCGTCTGACGGAACATAACCGCGGCCCTTATTGATTGTAATCTCCATTTGAAGTTTGACAGATGGATCAAGGCGGCATATAACAAGTTCGGGATTGAGGACTTCAAAACCACTCAAGAAACGAGAGATATCACCAGCGGTAAATACTTCCTGATTCGCTACCGAAATAGAAACTTTCTCGTGGTCAATATCCTCAATCTGCTGTTTGAATCTAACTTGTTTCAGATTTAAAACGATCTCTGTTACATCCTCCATGACTCCAGGAATGGTGGAGAATTCATGATCAACACCTGCGATTTTGACTGTTGTGATAGCAAAACCTTCAAGCGAAGACAACAAAATCCGACGCAAGGCATTACCTATTGTCTGACCATAACCAGGCTCCAATGGGCGGAACTCGAACTTACCAAAATGGTTGTCCTGCTCCAGCATTATAACTCTATCGGGCTTTTGAAAAGCTAAAATTGCCATGACTAATTATTACTTAGAGTAAAGTTCAACAATCAACTGTTCCTCGATGTGCTCTGGAATATCAGCCCTTTCTGGAACATTCAGGAATTTACCAGCGACATTGGCATTATCCCACTCCAACCAAGAGTATTTGCTGTGATTTGTGCCTGCCAGCGAGTTGGAAATGACTTCGAGCGATTTTGATTTTTCTCTAACACCAATCACGTCCCCAACCTTAACTAGATAAGAAGGGATGTTCACCACTTCACCGTTTACCACGATGTGCTTGTGGAGCACAAGCTGACGTGCGGCAGCTCTTGTCGGGGCTATTCCCAAACGATAAACTACGTTGTCTAATCTCGACTCCAATAATTGTAACAGAACCTCACCTGTGATACCTTTGCTACGTTGCGCCATTGCAAACAAATTGGCAAACTGACGCTCCAAAACGCCATAAGTATATTTTGCCTTTTGTTTCTCTTGCAACTGAGTACCATATTCTGAAGTTTTTTTCCTCTTTTTGTTCAGTCCATGCTGACCTGGAGGGAAATTCTTGCGATCCAAGTACTTGTCAGACCCGTAAATGGGTTCGCCGAATTTTCTGGCGATTTTTGATTTTGGTCCAATGTATCTAGCCATTTGCTTTCTCTATTTATTCAATTAGACTTAAACACGGCGTCTCTTCGGCGGACGGCAACCATTGTGCGGAAGCGGAGTTACGTCAACAATTTCTGTAACTTCGATTCCCAAATTATGAATAGCCCTGATGGCAGACTCACGTCCGGTACCGGGACCCTTGACATACACTTTGGCTTTGCGCATTCCAGCATCGAATGCAACCTTTCCACAATCTTCGGCAGCCACCTGCGCAGCATACGGGGTGTTCTTCTTAGAACCTCTGAACCCGTTCTTGCCAGCTGATGACCATGAAATTACTTGTCCTTCGCCGTTAGTTATCGAGATAATGATATTGTTAAACGAAGAATGGATGTGAACTTCTCCTAAAGTTTCAACCTTTACGATTCTCTTTTTAGTTGTTTTTGACTTCTGTGCCATAATTAATTACCTATTACTTAGTGGCTTTCTTTTTGTTAGCGACAGTTTTCTTTCTACCCTTGCGAGTACGAGCGTTGTTACGGGTGTTCTGACCACGTACGGGCAAACCCAGACGGTGGCGGACACCTCTATAGCAACCAACATCCATCAGTCGCTTAATGTTCAATTGAATTTCAGAACGCAATTCTCCTTCGAGTTTGTAATCTCCAAGTATCTTGCGCAACGATGCTATTTCTGCATCTGTCCAGTCATCCACTTTCGTATCATAACTAATACCAGCTTTGTCAAGAATTGTTCTTGCGCTGCTGCGTCCGATACCGAAAATGTATGTTAGGCCTATTTCTCCTCTTTTGTTTTTTGGTAAATCTACACCTGCAAGACGTGCCATAATTACATTTAAAATTTTTGAGTTGCAAACTTATTAAATTATCCTTGACGTTGTTTGAATTTGGGATTTTTTTTGTTAATCACATACAAACGTCCTTTTCTGCGCACGATTTTGCAATCAGCGCTACGCTTTTTGATTGATGCTCTTACTTTCATCTTTTTAGTCTTTTATTTGTACCTAAACGCGATACGCCCCTTTGTCAAATCGTAAGGCGACATCTCAACTTTAACTTTATCACCAGGTAGAATCTTGATGTAATGCATCCTCATCTTACCCGATATATGGGCAGTGATAACCAACCCGTTCTCAAGCTCAACACGGAACATTGCATTCGACAATGCCTCGATGATTGTACCATCCTGTTCGATAGAAGCCTGTTTGGCCATAAGTTTTACAAGTTTACGTTTGTTCTTAACCCTATCTCTTGTTAATTGACCGACAATTCCTTTCGGACGTCTCGTTTGGATTGAACTTGTCTAAATTGCGCGCGTTACTTTGTTCATCCAAAAAATTAACATTATTTCAAGTTCGTCATTAAAATGGCTATAAGGCCTAAATAGAATAACGTCCCTTGATCTTAGCGTTCTTTACCAGTCCGTCATAATGACGATCCAACAAACAACTTTCTATCTGCGAAAGTGTGTCAAGAACAACACCAACCATAATCAACAGAGAAGTGCCGCCATAGAAGTAGGCAAAACTGCTCTGAACACCCGCAATCATGGCAAATGCCGGCAAGATTGCTACTATTGCGAGGAAGATTGATCCTGGCAAGGTGATCCTCGACATTACGGTGTCGAGGTACTCCACAGTCTTCTTTCCCGGCTTAACTCCCGGTATGAAACCTCCATTTTTCTTCATGTCTTCTGCCATTTGTGTCGGTTGGATAATAATGGCTGTGTAGAAGTAAGTGAAGATAATGATAAGGATGGCAACCGTCAGGTTATACCAGAAACCTGTTGG
The DNA here is from genome assembly GCA_017650325.1 of Salinivirgaceae bacterium. GTDB lineage: Bacteria > Bacteroidota > Bacteroidia > Bacteroidales > SZUA-534 > RUG13583. The sequence continues at coordinate 18,740 of JAGCFC010000018.1, forward strand.
GTTCGACAATGCCGCTGCAATTCCGGTTGCAGATTCGGCGTTTGAGAAACCTATCAGTACGATTGGCAGGAACATGATTGCCTGAGCAAATATGATTGGCATAACGCCAGCAGCTATCACTTTCAATGGAATATACTGACGGACACCACCATATTGTTTGTTTCCAACAATTCTTTTTGCATATTGTACATGAATCTTACGTGTTCCCTGCACAAGAAGAATTGTTAAAAGAATAACAACTCCCAAAGCAATCATCTCGACCAAAAACATCACTAGACCGCCCCCTTGCTCATTCAAGCGAGAAATAAACTCAACCCAAATAGCTGACGGGAAACGAGCCACAATACCTATCATGATGATCAAAGAGATTCCGTTGTTTCCTATGCCTCTGTCTGTAATTCTCTCGCCGAGCCACATAACGAACATGGTGCCAGCTGTAAGAATGAACATTGATGAAACGGTAAAATAGGCTCCTTTGAGTATAAACGCCGATTCAGGAAGCTGCGAATGCAGGTTGGCCAAATATCCAGGTGCCTGCAGGAACAAGATACCCACAGTCAGGATTCTGGTTATCTGATTAATCTTGCGACGTCCGCTCTCCCCCTCACGTTGCAGTCTCTGAAAATAAGGTACAGCCATGCCCAACAATTGGATGACAATAGATGCCGAGATATACGGCATAATACCCAATGCGAAAATCGATGCATTTGAGAATGCGCCTCCAGAGAACATATCCAACAAGCCTAATATACCCGTTGCGGTCTGGTTTTTCAGTGCAGAAAGTTGTGAGGGATCTATTCCCGGAAGCACTACCATTGTACCTAACCGATATACAAGTACCAGCAACAAAGTGTTGATGATCCTTGTTTTCAGGTCATCAATTTTCCAAATATTCTTTAAGGTTTCAATAAATCTCTTCATCAACGTAAGTATTACAATGTTACAACTTTACCCTTCTGGCCTTCGATTGCCTCGATTGCCGATTTTGAGAAAGCGTGAGCTTCCACCTCCAACGGAAGGGTTAACTTGCCGTTGCCTAAAACTTTCACTTTATCGTTGGCAGAGACCAAACCATTGGCGAGCAAAATGTCAACATCGATTTTGGTTAAACCCTTCGATTCTGCCAGTTTCTGCAAATCACCAATATTAACGGCTTTGAATTCTTTGCGATTGATATTCTTAAATCCAAATTTAGGCATACGTCTTTGCAATGGCATTTGGCCACCTTCAAAACCCACTTTCTTTGAATAACCCGAACGAGACTGAGCTCCTTTATGACCACGGGTTGAGGTTCCACCTTTGCCAGAACCGGCACCGCGACCGATTCTTTTCGAAGACTTTACTGAGCCAGCTGCTGGCTTCAAATTACTTAAATCCATAATAATGTCTTGTTACTTTATTTCTTCAAAAGAAACTAAATGTTTAACTGCATTTATCATACCAAGTATTTCTGGTCTTGCATCATGCTCAACAACTTGGCTCACCTTACGCAAGCCCAAAGCCTCAAGTGTGGCAACCTGGCGCTTATTGCAGCCGATTTTGCTCCTTATTTGTTTAATACGATATTTTGCCATGACATTAACCTTTAAATACCTTTTCCATTGATATACCACGCTCGAAAGCGACGTCTTTAGCGTCACGCATCTGAGCCAAAGCTTCCATTGTTGCCTTTACAACATTGTGGGGGTTCGACGAACCTTTTGATTTTGCAAGACAATCCTTCACGCCCACGCTTTCCAAAACGGCACGCATGGCGCCACCGGCTTTCACTCCTGTACCGTGTGATGCAGGCGAGATATAGACCTTTGCACCACCAAATACTGCCAATTGGTCGTGAGGAATAGTGCCGTTAATAATTGGCACCTTTATAAGATTCTTCTTTGCATCTTCAACACCCTTGCTGATGGCAGTGGTAACCTCATTGGCTTTACCAAGTCCGTAACCAACAACCCCATCCTCATTGCCAACAACAACTATTGCGGAAAAAGTGAAGGTTCGGCCACCCTTTGTTACCTTAGTAACACGGTTGATGGCAACCAAACGATCTTTAAGTTCAAGATCTGTTGTTTTTATTCTTCTAACGTTTGACATGATTCTAAAATTTAAGTCCACCTTTACGGGCTGCGTCAGCCAAGGCTTTTACCCTTCCATGATACAAAAAGCCATTTCTGTCAAATACGACTTGGCTGATACCTTTCTCTAAGGCAATCTTGGCAATCTGCTCACCAACTTTTTCTGCCTTCAACGTCTTTGTTTCCTTAGCGTCAGCAATCTCCTTAACATTCGATGATGCCGAAGCAAGAGTTAAGCCTTTGGTGTCATCAATAATTTGAACAGATATTTGCTTGTTGCTGCGGAAAACACTCATACGCGGCTTTTCTGCTGTTCCGCTTACATTCTTACGAATGCTTGCTTTAATCTTATTGCGTCTTTCTAATTTAAACGATGCCATAATTTCTAATTTTAATTAAATTATTTACCAGCAGATTTACCAACTTTTCTGCGAATATTCTCGCCAATAAACTTAATACCCTTGCCCTTATAAGGTTCTGGCATGCGGAAAGAACGAATTTTAGCAGCCACCTGTCCGATAAGCTGCTTGTCGCAACTCTCAAGTTTAAGGATCGGGTTGCTACGTTTGTCGGTTTTTGCATCCACCTTGATCTCGGCAGGCAGTTCGAACATGATACTATGCGAATAGCCAAGGCTCATTTCGAGCATCTGGCCGTTCGACTCTGCGCGATAACCTACACCAACAAACTCCATCTCTAATTTGAACCCTTCAGAAACACCTACAACCATATTGTGGATCAAAGCGCGATAAAGACCATGCATCGACTTGTGTGCGATCTCATCGTCAGGACGCTCCAACTTAACAGCTGTTGGCTCCACAATTACTTTAATGTCAGGATTGACCTTCTGAGTCAATGTTCCCTTGGGCCCTTTTACTACTACCACATTGTCGCCGTCAACTGTGACTGTTACGCCAGCGGGTATAGCTACAGGTAATTTTCCAATACGTGACATGTTATAAATAAATTAATATACGTAACACAATACTTCGCCACCCAGATTCTTTGTACGGGCTTCCTTGTCAGTCATCACACCTTGAGATGTCGAAATGACTGCAATGCCCAAACCATTCAGTACACGTGGCATATTCTCAACATTTGTGTACTTTCTCAAACCAGGACGGCTGATTCTCTCTAACCTCTTAATAACAGGTTGTTTTGTCTGCAAGTTGTACTTGAGGGCTATTTTGATAATGCCATTGTCCTTTTCGTCATCGAATTTGTAGTTAAGGATATAACCATTATCATAAAGGATCTTGGTTATGCTTTTCTTCATATTCGACGAAGGTATTTCGACAACTTTGCTTCTAGCCATTTGAGCATTCCTGATTCTTGTCAGGAAATCTGCTATTGGATCTGTCATTTTCTTAAAACTTTAATGTTACCAACTTGCTTTTTTCACACCCGGTATTAAACCTTTAAGTGCCATCTCTCTGAACTGAATTCTGCTGATGCCGAACTGACGGATATATCCTTTCGGACGACCAGTCAGAGAACACCTGTTGTGCATACGGACAGGAGAGGCATTTTTCGGCAATTTCTGAAGTGCGATGTAATCACCTTCCGAAATAAGCTTTGCACGTTTTTCAGCATACTTCTGAACTAATTTAGCCCTTTTCACTTCACGGGCTTTCATTGATTCTTTTGCCATGGACTAATTCTTTTTAAGATTTTTAAATGGAATGCCAAATTCCCTTAACAAAGCGTAACCCTCTTCGTCTGTCTTAGCTGTTGTGACAAAGGTTATGTCCATACCCAACAATGTCGTAATCTTATCGATGTCTATTTCAGGGAAAATGATCTGCTCTGTAATGCCAAGAGTGTAGTTGCCCTTGCCATCGAGTTTGCTGTTGACACCTTTAAAGTCACGGATACGTGGCAAAGCCACAACGATGAGTCTTTCAAGGAACTCATACATACGGTCTTTTCTAAGCGTAACTTTGACACCAATCGGCATTTTTCTTCTCAACTTAAAGTTCGAGATATCCATGCGTGACAATGTCTTCATTGCTTTTTGACCGGTAATAGCCGTCAATTCCTCTGCAGCGGTGTCAATAATCTTTTTGTCAGCGATAGCCTTACCCACACCCTGATTGATAACAATTTTCTCAAGTTTTGGAACTTGCATTGGTGTAGTGTAGTTAAATTCCTTTGTCAAAGCAGGAACTATCACCTCTTTGTACTTCTTGCGTAATTCAGGTACGTATTCCATTATTTGATCTCCTCTCCAGATTTTTTAGAGTATCTTACTAATTTCCCGTTCTCACCTTTCCTTCTGCCAATGCGTGTCGGGTTGCCGGTTGCCGGCTCAACAAGCATGAGGTTGGAAATGTGAACAGGTGCTTCTTGCTTCACAATACCACCCTGGGTATTTTTTGCGTTAGGCTTGGTGTGTTTCGACACCAAATTGACGCCTTCAACGACAGCGCGTTGTTTGTCCACTTGCACGCTAAGGACTTTTCCTCTTTGTCCTTTAGACTCACCAGCGATAACAACAACGGTGTCACCTTTTTTGATATGCAATTTAGTTGCCATTTTTGTTACCTTTTACTTATTATAAAACTTCTGGCGCAAGAGAAACAATCTTCATGTAACTGTCGCGCAATTCGCGAGCCACAGGACCGAAAATGCGGGTTCCTCTGATTTCACCTGCATTGTTGAGCAATACGCATGCGTTGTCGTCAAAACGGATATAAGAGCCGTCGCTGCGACGAATCTCCTTAGTGGTGCGGACCACTACCGCTTTGCTGACTGCGCCTTTTTTAATATCACCGCCAGGCAGGGCTGTCTTTACAGCGACAACAATTGTGTCACCAATAGTAGCATAACGCTTTTTCGACCCGCCCAACACGTTGATGCACAAAACTGTTTTTGCACCACTATTGTCGGCTACACTTAATCTAGTCTCAGATTGTATCATGACTACTTAGCTTTTTCAATGATTTCAACTAAACGCCAGTTCTTTGTTTTGCTCAAAGGCCTGGTTTCCATAATCCTTACAGTATCACCTATGTTGCACTCATTCTTATCATCCTGAGCGTGCAACTTGGTAGTCTTATTGACAAATTTTCCGTAAAGCGGATGCTTTACCTTCCGTTTGATAGCAACTGTTATGGTCTTTTCCATCTTGTTGCTGACCACAACGCCTATACGTTCCTTTCTCAAATTTCTAGTTTCCATTTGCCAATATTATTTGTTTTGGTTAATCTCTCTAGCCCGCAATTCGGTCTTCAAACGAGCGATATCACGCTTTGTCTCGCCAATCTTGTTCGGATTGTCGAGTGGCGACACCGCATGGTTAAGACGCATTTTTGTCAAGGCCTTTGTATTGTTCTCTATCTGCTCCTGGATTTCCAAGGTCGATAATTCTCTAACTTCTGAAGCTTTCATTGCATTAAATTGAAGATTCAACAAAATCGTTACGAACAATAAATTTGGTCTTAATAGGCAATTTCTGAGCACCCAGACGCAAAGCCTCTTTTGCAACTTCAAATGGTACTCCTTCAGCTTCAATAATTATACGACCTGGTGTAACTACGGCTGCGAAGCACTCTGGGTCACCTTTACCTTTACCCATACGTACATCGGCAGGTTTCTTAGTTACGACTTTGTCAGGGAATATCCTTATCCAAATTTGTCCTTCACGTTTCATGTAACGGGTGACAGCCTGACGAGCTGCCTCAATTTGTCTTGCAGTAACCCAGCATTCTCCTAGAGACTTGATACCAAAAGAACCGAAAGCCAACTCATTTCCACGATGAGCATTGCCCTTTGAACGGCCTTTTTGTACCCTTCTGTACTTAGTTTTCTTTGGTTGTAACATCTTAAACTAATTTTTAGATTACTTTTGACGTTTTTTTAATCCCTTTTTCTGTGGTTGAGCGGCACCAATGTTCGGAGAAAGGTCACGTTTGCCATAAACCTCACCTTTGCAAATCCAAACTTTAATACCAATCAGACCAACTTTGGTCAATGCCTCAACTTGAGCATAGTCGATGTCGGCTCTCAAAGTGTGCAATGGAATACGGCCCTCTTTGAAAATTTCAGACCGTGCCATTTCTGCACCGCCCAAGCGTCCCGATACTTGAACCTTGATGCCTTCAGCACCCATACGCATTGTTGATGCCATACCCATCTTGACAGCGCGGCGATACGAAACGCGCCCTTCCAACTGACGGGCAATATTGCTACCTACAAGGAATGCATCAAGTTCCGGTCTCTTTATTTCAAAGATGTTTATCTGCACTTCCTTTTTGGTTATTTTCTTCAGCTCTTCTTTCAGCTTGTCAACTTCCTGTCCGCCTTTACCAATGATGATACCCGGACGAGCGGTGTTAACTGTTATTGTGATAAGTTTCAGTGTACGCTCGATGATAATCTTCGACACACTGGCTTTTGCTAAACGAGCTTGAAGATACTCGCGGATTTTGCTGTCCTCGAGGATTTTCTCTGAATACTTCTTGCCACCAAACCAGTTCGAATCCCAGCCTTTGATGACACCTAACCTATTTCCTATAGGATTACATTTCTGTCCCATTTATTCACTTTTTTCGTTTGTTTGACTCTTGCTATCAACAACAACTGTAACGTGGTTCGAACGTTTTCTGATGCGATAACCACGACCCTGAGGAGCTGGACGAAGACGTTTCAGCTGACGTCCGGAATCAACCGAGATCTCTTTAACGTAAAGATTTGAATCTTCAATTCTAACTCCGTCATTTTTCTGCTGCCAGTTTGCGATAGCAGACAATAACAGTTTCTCAACTCTTACAGAAGCTTCTTTAGGACAATAGCGCAGCATGCTCAAGGCCTTGTTGACCTCAACGCCGCGAACCATATCCGCAATCAAACGCATTTTGCGGGGAGATGTCGGGCAGTCATTCAGTTTTGCGAAACTGATGCTCTTCTTCTCCTCTTTGATTTGATTGGCTCTATTTCTTTTTCTTGCACCCATGTTAGTTCCGATTTACATTATTATTTTTTCTTTCCTCCGTGACCTCTGAACTGACGGGTTGGGGCAAATTCACCAAGTTTATGGCCTACCATATTCTCAGTCACATAAACTGGTATAAAGCGGTTTCCATTATGAACAGCAAAGGTATGCCCAACAAAGTCTGGAGAAATCATTGAGGCCCTCGACCAGGTTTTGATAACATCTTTCTTACCTGACTCATTCATTGCAGTCACTTTCGCATCCAGCTTATAATGAATGTACGGCCCTTTTTTTAACGAACGACTCATAATCTATTATGCTTTACTTTTTCTACGTTCAACAATCAACTTATTAGACTGCTTCTTCGGACGACGAGTCTTGTAGCCCTTAGCTGGCATACCATTCCTTGAACGCGGGTGTCCACCAGAAGCACGTCCTTCGCCACCACCCATCGGGTGATCGACCGGGTTCATAACAACACCACGGTTGCGTGGTCTGCGACCCAACCAGCGCGAACGGCCGGCTTTACCAGACACCTCCAAAGCGTGATCTGAATTGCCGACAACTCCAATAGTTGCTTTGCATGTTACCAATACCATACGGATTTCTCCCGAAGGCAATTTCACAATTGCGTACTTTCCTTCGCGTGATGTAAGCTGCGCAAACGTTCCGGCGCTGCGTGCCATGCTACCACCTGCATTAGGACGTAACTCAATGTTGTGAATAATAGTACCGAGTGGAATATCAGAAAGATACAATGCGTTGCCCACTTCTGGTGCAACACCTTTACCTGACATAACAACCTGACCTACAGTCAGACCGTTAGGAGCCAGAATGTATCTTTTCTCACCATCGGCATAAACAACTAAAGCGATACGAGCACTACGATTTGGATCGTACTCGATCGATTTAACTGTTCCAGGAATGCCATCCTTGTCGCGTTTGAAATCGACAATACGATAGCGTTGTTTGTGTCCACCACCTATATATCTCATTGTAAGACGTCCGTCGTTGTTTCTACCGCCGGACTTCCTTAATGGACTCAACAATGATTTTTCAGGTGTTGTGGTGGTTACTGTCTCAAAGTTGCTAACCACCTTGCCTCGCTGACCCGGTGTAACGGGTTTTAGTTTTTTCGCGGCCATTATCTAAATTAATACTAAATATTGCTAAAAAAATCTATTGACTGTCCTTCTTTCAAAGTAACAATTGCTTTTTTGTAGGCATTTGTGCGACCCTCAACAAAACCTGCTTTAGTGTAGCGCGATTTACGCTTGCCAGCATAGCGGATTGTGTTCACTGAATCGACAGCCACTCCGTAAAGGTCTTCTACCTCTTTGCGGATCTGCAATTTGTCGGCTTTCTTATCGACAATAAAACCATAACGGTTCAACTTCTCAGCCTGGGCAGTCATCTTCTCTGTTATGATTGGCTTAATTATAATGCTCATAGCTCGTCCCTCCTATTATCCTAATAAGTTTTCAATAATCTCTAATGAGTTCTCTGTAATCACAAGCGATGAAGCATTCATTATTTGATAAGTATTTAAAAGGTCGGCAGTTACGACTTCCACACCCTCCAAATTTCGAGACGACAAATATATATTTTTATTAGAATCGTCTAACACCAATAATGATTTTTTACCATTGATTTTCAGATTGTCGAGCAATGCAACAACTGCTTTAGTTTTTGGTGCATCAATCGCAATGCTGTCAACAACAATGATTCCGTTCTCTTTTGCCTTATATGACAAGGCTGATTTGCGAGCCAATTGTTTAACTTTCTTGTTCAATTTGAACGAGTAGTCACGTGGCTCCGGACCGAATACACGGCCACCGCCTACGAAAACTGGCGCCTTAATGCTACCGCAGCGTGCTCCGCCTGTACCCTTCTGCTTTTTCAGCTTACGTGTACTTCCCGATACCTCGTTGCGTTGCTTTGATTTATGTGTTCCTTGGCGTTGGTTTGCCAAATACTGCTTTACGTCAAGATAGATTGCGTGATCGTTGGGCTCTATACCATAGATGGAATCATTCAAATTGACGTTCTTGCCAGTCTCTTTTCCTTCTTGATTTAAAACTTTCAATTCCATTATTTCTCAATTATTAAGTATGAACCTTTGTGACCTGGTACCGATCCCTTAACTAAAATCAGGTTGTTCTCCGGCATAATTTTCACGATGCGCAAGCTCAAAACTTTGACTTGGTCGCAACCCATGCGGCCTGCCATACGCATACCCGGCATAACACGCGACGGGTAAGACGATGCGCCTAATGAACCTGGGTGTCTTCCACGGTTATGCTGACCGTGAGTAGCATCGTTAACGCCGTTGAAGTTGTGGCGGCGAACAACGCCCTGGAATCCCTTACCTTTCGAGATACCAGTTACGTCAACCCATGCCTCGTCGTTGAAAATGTCAACGGTGAGAACATCTCCCAATTTGTAATCTCCTTCAACATTCAAGAACTCGGCAACTTTTGCTTTTGGAGCGGTGCCGGCCTTTTTGAAGTGTCCCAATTCGGCTTTGGTGAAATTCTTTTCACTCTTGTCTTCATAGCCTAATTGTAGTGCGCTGTAACCGTCTGTCTCAACGGTCTTCACCTGCGTAACAACGCAAGGTCCTGCTTCGATAACAGTGCATGGAATATTTTTTCCCTCGGCACTGAAAATCGATGTCATTCCGATTTTTTTACCTATTAATCCAGCCATTTTTATAATTTATAAAATGTCATACTTTAATTTCAACTTCAACGCCGCTAGGCAGTTCAAGTTTCATCAAGGCATCGATAGTCTTAGCTGTTGAGCTGTAGATATCAAGAAGCCTTTTGTAAGAAGACAGCTCAAACTGTTCGCGTGATTTTTTGTTCACGAATGTTGAGCGTAACACTGTAAACACACGGCGATGTGTTGGAAGTGGAATAGGTCCGCTAACAACTGCGCCAGTAGTCTTTACTGTCTTCACGATCTTCTCAGCTGATTTGTCAACCAGATTGTGATCGTAAGATTTCAATTTAATTCGGATTTTTTGGCTCATATTATTTAATGTATAACAAGAATTATTTGCCTTTTATTTTCTCCAGCACTTCAGTTGCCACATTCTTCGGAGTCTCAGCATAGTGAGAGAACTCCATGCTCGATGTAGCACGTCCTGAGGTGATTGTACGAAGAACTGTCACATAACCGAACATTTCCGACAATGGAACGTTTGCTTTTACAACGCGGTCGCCTGTAGAGCGAGACTCCATACCTTCAACCTGACCACGACGTTTGTTAAGGTCACCAATAACATCACCCATATAATCTTCGGGGGTTACAACCTCAACGTGCATGATTGGCTCAAGAAGGATTGGTTTTGCTTTAGCGCAAGCCTCACGGAATGCCTGACGGCCGGCGATCTCGAATGACAACTGGTCAGAGTCAACCGGGTGGAATGAACCATCGACCAACTCAACCTGAAGGCTGTCAACAGGGAAGCCTGCCAACGGACCATTCTTCATAGCCTCCTTGAAGCCCTTCTCTACTGAAGGAATATATTCTGCCGGGATGTGACCACCCTTGATAGAATCGATAAATGTGAGACCTTCTTTGCCTTCCTCTGCAGGAGAAACCTTAACCACGATGTCAGCGAACTTACCACGACCACCAGTCTGTTTCTTAAATACTTCGCGGTGATCGACAGAAGTGGTGATGGCCTCTTTGTAAGCAACCTGAGGTGCACCTTGGTTAACTTCAACTTTGAACTCACGTTTCAGACGGTCGATAAGGATATCCAAGTGCAACTCACCCATACCACTGATGACAATCTGACCAGAATCCTGATCGGTCTTCAAAGTGAAGGTCGGGTCTTCCTCTGCCAACTTAATCAAAGCTGCATCAAGTTTCTCCATGTCGCCTTGAGTCTTAGGCTCGATGGCGATGCTGATAACCGGTTTCGGGAACGACATGCTCTCGAGTACGATTGGTGCACTCTCAGCGCACAATGTGTCACCTGTGCGGATGTCTTTGAAACCGATACCTGCGCAAATGTCACCAGCCTCGATTTTCTCCATCGGGTTCTGGTGGTTCGAGTGCATCTGGAACAAACGTGAGATACGCTCTTTTTTGCCTGTGCGCATATTCAATACAGTGTCACCTGCGTTGAGCACGCCACTATATACACGGATAAAGCACAAACGGCCTACATACGGGTCGGTAGCAATCTTGAATGCCAGACCGCAGAACGGCTCTTTTGCGTCTACTTGTCTATCTTCTTCTTCACCTGATGACGGGTTTGTACCAACAATTGCAGGTACGTCAACCGGGCTTGGCAAGAAAGCTGCCACAGCATCCAACAGACGTTGAACGCCTTTGTTCTTAAATGCAGAACCGCACAATACCGGAACAATCATCTGCTCGATTGTGGCACGACGGATTACGCTCTTAATCTCGTCAACTGTGATTGAATCAGGATCCTCGAAGAAACGCTCCAACAAAGTGTCATCAAGTTCTGCAACTGACTCAATCAGTTTTGCACGATACTCGTTGGCTGTTTCAACCAAATCTTCCGGAATATCGATGTACTTGTAGTTGGTACCCATCTTCTCGTCATCAACCCAAACGATGGCCTTCATTTCGATAAGGTCAACCAAACCACGGAAATCGGCTTCAGAACCGATTGGGATGTGGATTGTAACTGCGTTTGCGTTCAGACGCTCGCGGATTTGGTTTACAACTGAGAAGTAGTCAGCACCGATACGGTCCATCTTGTTGACGAACGCGATACGCGGAACGTGATATTTGTTGGCTTGACGCCATACAGTTTCAGACTGTGGTTCAACACCACCAACTGCACAATAAACGGCTACTGCACCGTCCAAAACACGAAGACAACGTTCAACCTCAACAGTGAAGTCAACGTGTCCCGGAGTGTCGATAAGGTTGTACTTGTACTCGTTACCGTTATATTTCCAGAAGCATGTGGTAGCAGCTGATGTGATGGTGATGCCGCGCTCCTGCTCTTGTGCCATCCAGTCCATTGTTGCGGCGCCATCGTGCACCTCACCAATGCGGTGGGTAATACCTGTGTAAAACAGGATACGTTCTGATGTTGTTGTTTTTCCGGCATCGATGTGAGCCATAATGCCGAAGTTGCGGGTGTATCTAAGATCTCTTGCCATTGTTTTCTTCTAATTAAAAGCGGAAGTGTGAGAATGCCTTGTTGGCCTCAGCCATACGGTGAATTTCTTCTTTCCTCTTGAAAGCGCCACCCTCTTCGTTAAATGCGGCGATTATCTCTGCCGAAAGTTTCTCTGCCATTGAGTGTCCAGCACGTTTGCGTGCGAACAGAATCATGTTCTTCATACTCATGGCCACTTTACGGGTCTCGCGAATTTCTTGCGGAATCTGGAATGTTGCACCACCAACACGGCGGCTGCGAACCTCAACTTGCGGAGTTACATTCTGGAGAGCCTTCTTCCAGATGTCGAGTGGGGTCAATTCCTTGTCTTTCATTTTTGCACCAACCATTTCCAACGAATCGTAGAAAATTTCGTATGCGGTGCTTTTCTTTCCGTCCAACATCAAATTGTTGACAAAACGGGTAACCAATACGTCATTGAACTTTGGATCTGGCAACAGAATCCTGCTCTTTGGTTTTGCTTTTCTCATCTTACTATATTATAAATTATTTTTTAGGTCTTTTAGCACCATACTTTGAGCGACGTTGTTTGCGTCCCTCTACTCCCGATGTATCCAAAGCACCACGAATGATGTGGTAACGAACACCTGGTAGATCCTTAACACGACCTCCGCGGATCATCACAATTGAGTGCTCCTGCAAATTGTGACCCTCTCCCGGAATGTAAGAGTTGACTTCCTTACCATTTGTTAAACGAACCCTGGCCACTTTGCGCATGGCTGAGTTTGGCTTTTTGGGCGTTGTGGTGTAAACACGAACACACACACCACGGCGCTGTGGGCATGAATCCAAAGCCGGAGCTTTGCTCTTCTTGTCCATCTCTACTCGCCCTTTTCTTACTAATTGTTGTATAGTTGGCATATTTTTATTAATAAAATGTACATAATTCTCCGCAAAAATCGGTTCGCAAAGGTAAAAACAATTTCTTCTTAATCAATACTCTCAAAATAAATATTTTGAAAAATA
>JAGCFC010000019.1 GCA_017650325.1 Salinivirgaceae bacterium
ATATTCCGACCCGTCCTGCTTAACCATATCGAGCAGTCCGTAGCTGAATTTCAACTCAGTAGAATACTTGAAGTATTTCAGATAGTTGTCGAGTCCGATACCGATTTCGGCATAAACATCGAACTTTTTGAGTCTGATTTTCGGACGTTCCTCGGGTTTCACCTTCTTACGCGCCGCCAAATCGACCACAGGGTTCAATCCCCAATAGATGTAAGGGCGATAGTTGCTCTCGCGTGTCGAACGGTACTTGACAAGCGTTGGAAACTGCAAAAGAGTTGTCTCTATTTTCATCTTATGAGCACGGAACGCTTTATCGGGTGCAACCAACTCGTCATCAAGCAAATATGTTAGCGTACGCTGACTGAAGGCAAGTCCGGGAAGTGTACGCAAGTCCCAATTATCAGCAAGTTTCAAGTTGAAAACCATGCTGGCTCCAAACAATGCGCCACCGCTGTACTCAATTGAATAGACGGTGTCGAGCAGGTTGAACTCGTCGGAATGGCTGATGCTGAACGACATCTGCCCTAACGAGAATGCGAACCCAAAGTGATATGGCTCAGCATCGTAGAACGGCTTGCACCATGGACGCTTCTTCTGCGCCGACGCACCGCCTGCGATTGCAAAGACAAGGACAAATATGATTAACAGTTTTTTTGTCATATTCTAAAGAGAACGCAAAAGTATCAAAATAATTGTCGGTTGTAAAAGATTGATGTTTCGCTTGACACAAAAAAAATCCCCGCGGTGCTATTACGCAGCCTCGGGGACTTGACTGTATGTTAAATAGATATCAATGCGAGAACAGCAACTCTCTATATTTCGGCAATGGCCAAATCTCGTTGTCCGAGATCATTTCGAGATGATCGATATGCTCGCGGATGCTTGACAAATAAGGCTTTACGTTGTCAGAATAAGCTCTGGCCTTTGCAAATATATCTTCGATGGCATTGGCGCTTTTGCGAGCCTCTGTCATTTCCGTAACCATTGATTTTATGGCTGTTATGCGCTTTGATATGTCTTTGATGGTTTCCAATTGCAGTTCGGCGACCTCATTGAAATCGGCTTCGGGAAGCACTTCTTTCAAACCTCGCACGTTCTCTATCAACTGGTTTTGATATTTGTAAACAGTTGGTATAATGTGGTTTGTGGCCAAATCACCCAACACGCGCGACTCTATCTGAATCTTCTTGGTATAGTTCTCCACGCGGATTTCGTGACGGGCCTCGATCTCGCGCTCGGTGAACACCTTAGCGCTAGTGCAAAGTTCGATATTCTTCGGGTCGCGGAATGCTTCCAATGCGGCAATGGCCCCCTTTGGATTCGACAATCCGCGGCGCTCAGCCTCAACCTTCCACTCGTGGCTGTAGCCGTTACCATCGAAACGCACAGGTTTTGAATAAACTATCAATTCTTTCAACTCTTGGAAGATAGCTTCATCTTTCTTCACTCCCGCATCAATTTTGGCATCAACCTTCAACTTGAACTTGCGCAGTTGGTCGGCCACGCCCAAACAAAGGAACGTCATTGGAGCGGCACAGTTGGCGCTGGCTCCGGCCGAGCGGAACTCGAACCTGTTGCCGGTAAAGGCAAACGGCGACGTGCGGTTGCGGTCGGTATTGTCGAGCAGAATTTCAGGAATGCGGCCTATACCCAATTTGATGTCGGTTTTCTCGTCGGGGGTCATCTTCTTGTCGCTCACGCGTTGTTCGATATCAGCAAGAATACCAGACAAATAACTTCCCAAGAAGACGGACATTATAGATGGTGGTGCCTCTGTTGCGCCCAAACGATGCTCATTGCCCGCGGTGGCAATGCTAGCACGCAGAAGGTCGCCATACTCGTACACCGCACTGATAGTGCAAGCCAGAAAAACCAAGAACTGCATATTGCTTTTGGGGTTCTTGCCAGGCGAAAGCAAGTTAACACCCGTGTTAGTGGCCATCGAGAAATTGTTGTGCTTTCCCGATCCACTGATGCCTTTGAATGGTTTCTCGTGGAAGAGCACATTGAAATTATGTCGCCGTGCCACTTTTTTCATTAAGTCCATCAAAAGCATGTTGTGGTCGACAGCCAGATTAGCTTCCTCGAACACCGGCGCGCACTCAAACTGATTGGGTGCCACCTCGTTATGACGGGTTTTAACTGGTATTCCCAAACGGTAGGCCTCTATCTCGAAGTCGCGCATAAAGGCATTAACACGGCTCGGAATGGTGCCGAAATAGTGATCGTCGAGTTGTTGGTCTTTGGCCGATGCGTGTCCCATAAGCGTTCGGCCCGTCAACTGTAAGTCGGGGCGGGCGAGGAACAGCGCCGAATCAACCAGAAAATACTCTTGCTCCCACCCCAATGTGGTCACCACTTTCGTTACATCCTTATCGAAATACTGACATACCCCAACAGCCGCATCGTTCAAAGCCGAAGTGGCTTTTAATAATGGTGTTTTAAAGTCGAGCGCCTCGCCCGTGTACGATATGAAAATAGTTGGTATACAAAGTGTTTTCTCAAGAATGAAAGCCGGCGACGACGGGTCCCAAGCCGTATAGCCGCGAGCCTCGAAAGTGTTGCGCAATCCGCCACTTGGGAAACTCGACGCATCAGGCTCCTGTTGAGCCAGCTTGCCTCCATCGAAAGCCTCTATTCCAGTTGCACTATCGAAATTCGGCTCAAAGAAAGCATCATGCTTCTCGGCCGTTGAACCGGTGAGCGGATGGAACCAGTGTGTGTAGTGGGTCGCACCCTTACCAAGCGCCCAAGCCTTCATTCCCGACGCCACCTGATCGGCAATGCGTCGTGGAATTCGCGTACCGTTCTCGATTGAATCGATAACACACTCGTAAGCCTCACGCGACAAGAACTCCTTCATTTTGCTCTTATCGAAAACATTTTCAGCAAAGTACTCGGACGTTTTTTTGTCGGGCACATCAACTTTTACCGCTTGACGGTTCATCAGTTGCTCCAAAGCCTTGAATCGGATTGTTGACATTTCTGTATTTTTTAATATTTCAGCGCAAAGGTATACTAAAAACGGCATATTGCACGTGGATTACTTACA
This sequence comes from Salinivirgaceae bacterium, assembly GCA_017650325.1. Lineage (GTDB taxonomy): Bacteria > Bacteroidota > Bacteroidia > Bacteroidales > SZUA-534 > RUG13583. The sequence continues at coordinate 3,053 of JAGCFC010000019.1, forward strand.
TTTTTCGATCGTACCCATATTTTTTTAGGGGTATAGTTCAAAAAAAACTATTTTTTAAAGAACCAGGCCATGTTATAATGCCAGTATAAAGAATAAAACATTTTCCCAATACGAGAAAAGATCACAGCATTCCAATTGGAACATTGCAAAAACCAAATTTCACATATTATTAATAGGGACTTTTATCGCTTTATGCGATAAAACATCGGCTGTCACAATATCTCCTTCAACTCCAGCAAGTTGTGTATTTCGTAGGTCACTGGGCCTTCCGCCGGTTTGTTGCGGATATTGAAATACACTTGGTCGATGCCAGCCTGACGGGCGCCTACAATGTCGGTGGGCCACTCGTCGCCAATCATCAGACTCTCTTTTTTGCGGGCATTCACATACTTCACCGCATAGTCGAACGCGAGTTTATGCGGTTTCTTGTAACCCATCTCATCCGATGTAAAAACCTTTTCGAAATAAGGAGCAAGCCCTGACTCAGTTGTCTTAATTTGCTGAATCTCAACAAAACCATTGGTCAGCAGATAGATGTGATAATCTTTCGATTTCAAATAGTCGAGCAGTTCGAAAGCGTGAGGGACGACACGTGTCTGATGCGGAGACATTTCGAGATAACGCTCGCCAAAACGCTCAGCCACAGCTTTATCGGTAATTCCAAAATGGGCAAGCGCATCGTGAAAGCGTTTCCATCGCAACAATTCTTTAGTAATCTTGCCTTGCCCGTATTCGACCCAAAGAATATCGTTGTAGTGATGGTATAAATCAAGAAATTCCTGTTCGTGCGGCACAAGTTCGGGCAACATCTGGCGCATAATCGACCGCAATGTGTATTCGGAATTGGCGGCAAAATCCCAAAGAGTGCCGTCCAAATCGAAATACAGCCATTTGTAGCCCATTAAACGCTCTATTTCTTAAGTTTAAGAACAGCTTTTTTATTCTCGATCTTATTGCCAGGCGCATTCGGGACATTTATTTTCATCGAGAACGGCTCTATTGTTTTTCCCTCTATCTCAAGCACATAATCGCCAGGGAGAAGCGCCACATTCACACTGCTCGTTGCAGGATGATAGTTGTAGGTTCCAAAAAGCGTTTTTCCTTTTGTGAATACAGAAACCTTCAAATCCGTCTCTGTTTCAGCAAAATCAACCTTTTCCTCCCCCTGAGCAATCTGTAGTTTCACAATGAAAAGTCTCACCATGGGATCCTTCTCGTTGAACACCACACGATAAATGTCGGAATAACCGTAAGAATCCGGTTTTATGGCTGATACATAAGCGTAGTTTCCGTCAAGCGAATAGCTGATGGTCAGATTGTCGAAAACATCGTTCAAAGGATAACCGATATTTTTCGGCTCTCCTATCTTTAAGGTTTTCAAATCGATACTGCTGACAAAAACATCGAAACCGCCCATCGATTTCGAACCATTGCTGCAGAAATAGAGTTTCTTACCATCGGCAGAAAGCATCGGGTACAGCTCATCATACTGCGAGTTTACAGTATTGCCAAGATTGGTTGGAACACTCCAATCGCCATTGGGCAACCTTACAGAATAAAACAAATCGAAACCGCCCTTTCCTCCGTGTCCGTCGCCTGCAAAAATCAGAGTGTCGCCTGTCGATGTTGAGCAGGCGGCCTTCTCTACTCCTTTGGTATTGATTGACGGAGGAAGTGGAGTCTTACCCTTTAATTGGCCAGCCTCAATGGTTGAGACAACCAAGTCGCGGTCAACACCGTAAGCATCCTGGTAAAAATAGAATTCAGTACCGTTAAGTGACACTCCCGCCATAATTTCGTCTTCTTGTGTATTAAACACCGATGCCGTCTTGTTTTTCTTGTAATCGCCCGACTCAGAATTGGAGTAGTACACATCCCACATATATTCCTTGAAACCTGTATCATACTTCCGGTTCGATGAATAAAACATAAATTCGCCATCGGGTGACAGAATCGGGGTTATATCGTCCATATCGCTATTAATGCCCTTGCCCAAATTGACAAAGGTGACATCGAGAGGCGATTTAACCATCTTTTCCGCATTGTCGATATGTGTTTTTAGCAAATCGGCTTCAGCATTTCCTTTCAACTTAGCTGCCCCTTTGTTTAATGTCTCACGTGCCTTATCGAATTTATAATTAAAGAAATATGCTTTTGCTAATGCCAAAATAAAATCACTTTCCTGGCCGTATTTGCTTTCGGCCTTAAGCAGATGTTGCAATGCCTTATCCGGCTCCGAATTGGTCTTTGTTCTGCACACACCAATACCATAATTGATATCCGCATTCCCGGTATCCCTTTTATATGCAGGCAGATACATCTTTAACGCCGCCTGATAATTCTCGATTTTAAACTGATAGGCAGCCTCTTTCACATCCTGAGACACTGCCACCACAGGCAGAAGCAAAACTGATATTGCAAATGCAAAAAAACGTTTCATAATGCGCTATTTGATTGGTTTCAAATATATTGTCTTCTCAATGTAGTCCTCGTCGGAATCGCTTACGCGAAGTTTTTCCTTGCTGCCCGAAGGCTGCCCCTCGAACTTCACCTCTATTGTGTAATCGCCAACGAACAAAGCTGCAAAGAACTGTCCATCTTCAACGTCTATCTGTCTGATAATATTTCCATTAACATCGTAAACCCAAGCGTATGCCTTTGGCATTTGCTCGTTGTGCGGCAAAGCCGAATCTTTGTCGTCGCCTACAAAAACACTGTAACCGAATGCCTTCTGCTGAATGTCGGCATCGGCAAAATCGACGCGGTAAACATCGAGATTCCCAACACCCTCCTTACGTTTGGCAGCAATGTATGCCGTTCCATCCGATGCAAATGCGATTTTGGTGTCATCAAGCGGTGTATTCAGCGGGAATCCCATGTTAAACGGCTTGAACCATGTGCCGTTGTTCTCGTCGAAACCCGCTCTGAAAATATCGTAACCGCCAATGCAGTCGTGGCCTTTCGAGGCAAAATATAGCGTCCGTCCATCGGGGCTCAACGTCGGATAGTTCTCGTCATATTCCGTGTTGATGTTCGTACCCATGTTTTCTGATGGTCCCCACTTGCCGTCAGGACCACGATGCGACACATACAGGTCAAGTCCACCGCGCCCACCGGGACGGTTGCTGGCAAAATATATAGTGTTGCCATCGGGGGTAATGCATGCCCCCATTTCAACATCATCCGTATTCATATCGGCCGGCAAATCCGTTGCGGCAGCCTTTGTGAATTTCACGCCTTTGCGTGTATACATTTTTATATCGTGAGTTGCATAATCGCCGTTGGCGTAAATCAGAATTTTGTTGCCATCGGGAGTGCAGCCCATTACATTCTCGTCATCATAGCTGCTTATAGGAATCTGCACGGCATTCTGCCACTGACCCTTCTTATTCTCGCTGTACTGTCCGCTATATATATATGCGTCATACTCTTCAATAAAGTGACGGTTGCTGGAGAAATAGAGCACGCTATTGTCGGTAGTAACCACCGGGCACATATCGTCGAACTTGGTGTTGATAGTGGTGTCAAGACGAGTAAAATTCACATTAATAGGGTTGTTGATGAGCTGCTTGGTATACTCACACATCTTTATCATTCGGTCCGATTCAAACAGGTCTGTCTCGTCAACGCCCACCATCTTGTAGTCGTAAAACGCATCAATGGCCTCTGTGAACCGGTAATTATACATGTAAGCCTTGCCAAGGAAGAATTTGGTGCGAATCGGGTAGTTGTTGAAACTTACCACATACTCCAAAAACGGCACAGCCTTTTCTTTGTCGATATTGGTTTCGGTGTAGCAGACACCTATGCGGTAATTTAATTCGATATTCTTACTGTCGAACTTGTAAAGTTGAAGATAGTTTTGAAGTGCGAATTCATAATCGCCTTTTTTGAACGCCGTCTCAGCATATTTTTTTATCAGAATGTTGTCTTCATCTTGCGCTCTTACCACTGTTGCAAACGCCAAAACAAGGACAATACTCAATATCAGTTTATTCGATGACATAACTAACTTTTTTCAGTTTTTAGCAGATTTAGCCGCAAATATAAGAATATTATGCAACTACGTTTTAAAAATCGCAGCAATGAAACAATCTGTTCGATATTCAGCAAAACTGATATTTTCACAACGAAAACACAGCCCAAACCGCTGTTCAACTCAGCGATTCGTATGTCTGGCCACCCTCAACCTGCACCATACGTCGTGAGTAACCACAATTATTCATTGTTGTCAGCAAGACCTGCATAGGTTCAATACTGCCCGACGACAGAAAAATATCAGCGCCAGCACGCTTTTCTGCATTTTTCAGATCCTGCTCGAACAACACTTCTCCAACGTGCCTTGCAACCGCCGGAGCAGGATCGATAACAGTTACACGACTTCCAACAATAGCCTCAATCTGAGGTTTATAAAAAGGATAATGGGTGCAACCAAGCACAATTTGGTCAACACTATGTTCGAGCATCGGATCGATGTATTTATGCAGAAGTTTCCGCGCCTCATCCGACTCATACTCATTTTTTTCAACTAATTCGACCAAGCCGTCGCCAATTTGCACCATCACATCAATGTCATTAGCGTATTTCCGACTTGTCTGCTTATATAGCCGACCATCGAAAGTGCCTTTAGTGGCCAGCACTCCCACTCTGCCTGTATTAGTATTGAGCGCGGCCTGCTTTATGGCCGGTTCCATTCCGACAAAAGGATTTTGGTACGATTGCCGCAAGTCATCAATAGCTGCTGCAGTAGCAGTATTACAAGCGACAACAATCAACTTGCACCCATATGACGTCAACAATAAGTCAGTAATGTTATGCGCCAAAGCGATTATTTCTCCTGCTGACTTGCGGCCGTATGGGCAGTTGCGGCTGTCGGCAAAATAAACGATATCTTCGTTCGGCAACTGTCGACGCAATTCGCGCCACACCGTCAATCCTCCAAGTCCCGAATCGAATATGCCGACAGGTCCGGTATTCATATCTTATTCATTAAAAAAACAATATCCAACGAAATCGTTGGATATTGCCTTTACATATCGGATTTATTTATTTGATACCCAACTTTTTCAGCACCAAAGGAAGCAAATCGACACTTTGGTCGGAATTGTATAGGATTGCTCCCATACTCATGTCGAACACATAGATAAAATTGTTCTCTGCGGCCACATCGTCAATAGCTTTTTTAGCCTTATCGATGATTGGCTGGAGGAGTTCTCCCTCTTTTGCACTTAAATCCTTCTGAGCAGTCTGTTGGAAAGTCTGGAAACGTTGCTGAATATCAGTCAGTTCACGTTCTTTAGCTTCAAGCAGAACCTGTGGCAACGAGTCGCGTTGCTCAAGATATTGCTGATACTTGTTCTCGAACTCAGTCTGCATTGCAGCCATCTGATCCTCAAGTTGCTTGGCATATTTCTCTAATTGAACACGGGCCTGCTCTCTTTCAGGCATTTGTTGAAGCAACAGACCTGAATCTATATGTCCGAACTTGTAGTTTTGTGCATTTGAAACCGTTGCAAAAGATGACATAACTGCCACTACAACAACAAATAAAATCTTTTTCATTTTCGTATCGTTTAATTATTGATAATTGCAAATATATGAATTTTGTTTAGAGTTACCACACACTCATATAATTATGCGTAGCAGCATCAGTTCTTGTATCCCAATTTTTGAAGAACATCATCGCTCTTGTCGTATTTGGGATCGGAATATAGGAACGAAGCTCCACCAGCCGCATCTAGAATAAATGCATAGTTGCCCGACGTGGCAATCTCCTTAATCGCGTTGAAGATATCGTCCTGGATTGGCTTAATAAGTTCCTGACGTTTCTTGAACAAATCGCCATCGGAGCCGAAGTACTTCTTTTGAAGGTCTTTTGTCTGACGCTCCTTCTGCACAATCTCTTCCTCACGTTTTTGTTTCATCTCATCGGTCAGCAGAACTTTTTCCGCCTGATACTCTTTATACATTTTCTCCACTTCGGCATACATGGACTCAATCTCAGCCTGCCAGTCTTTCGACATGATCTCGAGTTGCTCCTGAGCAGACTCATACGCAGGAATACTCTTCAGTATGTAATCGGTGTCAACATACGCGAATTTTTGTGCGAAAGCCGTTGTTGCTAAAAAAGCCAACATTCCGGCAAAAAGTGCTTTTTTCATAATCGTATTGTTTATGTTAAACATCAAAATCAAAACGCTTGTCCAATTGTAAATGCGAACTGGCTTCCATTGGAGCCCGGATTTCGCGGATTGCTGTCGAATCCATAACCCCAGTCGAGGCCGAGCAGACCAAGCATCGGCAGATAAAACCTAACTCCGACACCCGCCGAACGGTACAAACTGTATGGATTGTAATCTTTCATTTCGTACCACGAGTTACCCGCATCAAAGAATGCTGACGCCCATATTGTGGTGCTTTCTTTCATGATCAGCGGATAACGCAGCTCAACCGACAATTTCTGGTAAATGTTGCCTTGCGGATACGCCGTCAGCGAGCCATTGCCACTGCTTCCATTGTCATATCCACGCAATGGGATAACATCGTAACCGTAATAGTAATTGCCGCCCTGCATACCATCACCACCTAACTGGAACGACTCGAACGGCGAGTATCCCCAACGTTTGTAGTAATAGCCGAGCAAACCGAATTCAAAATTAGTGCGCAAAACCAAATTCTGGTAAATGGCATTGAACCAATCGGCTTTGAACTTCCATTTGTGGTACTCAATAAGTTTGTATTTGCGGCGGGCCTCCTCCTCACGGATGGCTGTCGCATTGCCGTCAAGCGATTTCTTCTCGTTGTTGTTGAGCTCCCAGAAACGTTTCTCGCGAATGAGAGAATATGGCGGTGTCACCTGCAACGACAACGATATGTTGGCTCCACTGCGAGGATACAACGGCTGGTCTAGCGAATTGCGACCAATCACAGTTGTGAAACTCAAGTTGTTCGAAATGCCGGTCGAGAACTCACTCAAAATAGAGTAGTTCTGAATGTTGTACCTCTGGTAACTAACCTCATTATATAAGGTGAAATGTCTGTCGGGCCATGACAAACGACGTCCTAAACCGACCGAGGCACCAGTGATTTTCATAAACTGCGAAATGTTCGACTTGTAAACATTTCCGCTCGACCGCACAGTGTGATAAAAAGACACTGTCAGCGAGTTAGGCTTGCGGCCGCCCAACCATGGTTCTGTAAACGAAAAACTCAGCGAGCGATAGTGCTTTCCACTCGTTTGGGCATGAATCGAGAGCCGTTGGCCATCGCCCGACGGAAGCGGACTGTATGAATCCAGATTAAAGAGATTCTTTGCTGAGAAATTGGTGAACGACAAACCCAAAGTGCCTATCACCATTCCGCCACCCCAGCCACCTGACAACTCAATCTGGTCTGAAGCGCGCTCCACCACAATATATTCCAAATCGACAGTACCATCTGCCTGATTCGGCATAGGTTTTACATCGAGTTTCTCAGGATCGAAATACGACAATGCCGCCAGTTGGCGGAGTGTGTTCATAATGTCTGACTTGCTGTAGAGGTCACCAGGGTGTGTCCAAATCTCACGGCGGATAACGTGCTCATTGGTACGGTCGTTGCCGCTGATTGTAACACGATTGATACGGGCCTGTTTACCCTCATATATTCTGATTTGCAAATCGATTGAATCGTTATCGACCTGGACCTCAACCGGGATGGCCTGAAAAAACAGGTAGCCGTGGTCGGAGTAAAGCGAAGCCACAGCATCATCGGCAATGTTAAGACGCTTTTCAAGATTAGCCTGGTCAAAAACATCACCTTTCCTAATATCGAGTCGCTGAGCCAGAATCTCAGCCGGATATTTTGTGTTGCCAATCCACTCGATGTTCCTATAGTAATATTTTATACCCTCCACAATCCGGATGTCAATGTTGAATGTGTTATCAGAGTTACGATAAACTGTATCCGACACGATCTTAGCATCACGGAAACCTCGTTCGTTGTATTTCTTAATGATTTTCTCCTTGTCATCCTCATATTTGGCCTCGATGTACTTCGAAGACTTGAATATATTATACCATGTCTTCTGTTTTGTATCCTTCATGGCTCTGCGCAACTTACGGTCGGCCAGCACCTCGTTGCCCTCGAAATTTATACTCTTTATCTTGACCTTGCGGTTTTTCTTCACATCAAAGCGCAAAATCATTGTGTTTGCCATCATGGTGTCATCTTCCTGCTTGACATTGATTTTGACATCATGGAAGCCTTTTTTCACATAGAATTCCCTAATCTGCTTACATGCCGTGCTGATCATATCATCGGTAATCTGAATTCCGCGAACCAGCTTAACCTCATCCTTCAAATCATCGGCCTGCGATTTGGAAATGCCCGAGAATTCAACCCTCGACAATCGTGGACGTTCCTTCAGATAAAAATTGAGATATATTTTTCCGTCTGTGATATTGGTGACTGAAATCTGAACATCGCCAAACAATCCGTGCTTCCAGAGTTTGTTTAACGCTTTTGATATGTCGTCGCCGGGGACCTCTATTGTTTGCCCCACCTTAAGTCCCGACAAATTTACCAACGTGGTTTGGTTCAAGTATTTGACTCCACTCACAGTAATACCCCCAATCTCGTACTGACGGGGAGTTGAATAGTCTATTTTTATATTGCTGTTGTCTGATGGCTGCGCAAGCGCTCCTACAACGCTTAGCAACAATAGAACCACAACTATTACTTTGTTCATCATCTGCTGTTAATTTCAAATGCTCTACCCGATCTGCTCACTAGTCATGCCGAACCGACGCTCTCGCTGCTGATAATCAACAATTGCCTTATACAACTCCTCCTTGTCGAAATCAGGCCACAAAATTGGCGTAAAATACAACTCAGAATAAGCCAACTGCCAAAGCATGAAATTGCTGATTCTGAATTCGCCGCTTGTCCTGATAAGCAAATCAGGGTCTGGCATGCCGCGAGTGTACAAATGGTCACTTATCACACTGGCATCAATGCTATCGGCCGATATTTTTCCCGCCTCGATATCTCGCGCCACACTCTGCACCGCCTCGACCAACTCAACTTTCGAACTGTAACTCAAGGCCAAAGTCAACGTCAGACCAGTATTGTCTTTCGTTCTGTCGATAGCGTCTTTGAGATTGACAAGAACCTTCTCCGGCAGATCGGTAAGCCGTCCTATTGCATTTAAACGAATATTATTCTTGATTAGTGTATCTGTCTCTGTATTTATTGCTGAAACCAGAAGATCCATCAAACCCATAACCTCCATTTTCGGACGGTTCCAATTTTCTGTTGAAAACGCGTACAAGGTCAGATAATCCACACCTAATTCAGCGCAAGCCTCACACACATCGCGCACTGCCTTCATGGCGTTTTTATGCCCGAAAATGCGTGCATTGCCCTGCTTTTTCGCCCATCTGCCATTGCCGTCCATAATAACAGCTATGTGCCGAGGCAAACGTTCTTTTATGATAACATCTTTAAGAGACATTCCTGCTTAATTTCCGCGCAAATTTAGTCAAACGTCGGACATTTTTGAGGATAATCGATTTTATACGCCAAATAAATTGCAAAATATGACATCCAGTCATTATTGCTCGAAACGTACTTCTGCTTCATGTTGTTTATCTCCGACGGACGCGGCGACATGAAGTCAATATTGTCGGTGAATGTTTTTATCATCAGAAAGTCGGCGCCATAGACAAACCTGCGGTAAGAGTTGATTTTTACTCCGAACCCAAACGGTATATCGACAATAAATCTGTCCATTTTACTGTCATCGGGGAACAAGCCCAGCCCGATTCCGCCTTGCAGGTATGTCGAATAGGGCGTGTCTTTTTTGTCAAAGACAAAAGGCAAGAAGTTGAACTCTCCCAACATGCTGAAATGAAAGATGTTGCGGTTAAACGAATAGTCACGCGCCTTTTGGAACTCACTTTTGTATTTCGAGTCAGAAGCAGTCAGTTTTCCATAGGAAAGAAGCGCCTTAGCCGAATATCTGACATTAATGTCATGCCGGTAAAACACCCCCACAGTCGGTCGTGTTCCTTTAAACGGCACCTTATTTATATCGCCCAAATAATAAATGCCGCCAACCTGAACACCAAGTTCGCCTGACGGAAAATCCTGAGCACACAAATAATCCGCAAGAAAAAACAACGGAAAAAATAAACAGATAAACCTGAAGCCGAATCGCATTCGTTATCTCCTGATTGTTTTGAAATTAGGCATGTGATTGCGTTTCTCTCTCATCTTGAACACAATGTTTGCCGCAACGAACTGGTATTGGTCAATCCATTTGCCAAACACCCAGTGCATGTCTTCAACCGGCGACCCTTTTTTTCCATTGCAGTTGTCGATACCATCGCCCAATGCCACACGCCAGCCAGCCTCAAAACCTGCATACATGTTCCATCCTATTCTGACCTTTCCACCGAAACCGCCCATTACAACAGGAGAAATGTTGTAGAACCCCTCAGAGAATCGCTCGCGACCTTTCTTGTCGTTCCAATAGAAATTACCATAACTGAAATATCCGCCGGCGCCCACAAACAAATATGATGGCATGGTGAAGTTTTTAAACCGTGTCTCACCAAGTTTGCGGTAAACAGTACGATGGTTTTTCTCTTTAATAAACATGAATTCATATCTCAGCGCCAATTCAGTAAATCCCGACTTAAACGCTATACCATCGCGATAATAATAATTGGTGCGTTTTTCAATTGTCTCGCGGGCTCCCATGTAACCGAGATTCAAGCTTGCACTCCCGTAATGACGCCCCTTGAAATTATATTTAAGAATACCATCAGCCAGATATCCGGTTGTACGGAATGGCAGTACCCAAACCGGCAGATCCGGGTTTTTAGGAGAACAAATGTCACCCATGAAATTTGTCAGACCCAAACCCATATGCAACTCGTATTTGCGGGCATTCCATCTTTGCGCCGAAGTGCTCAATGTACACAGCAGCAAAAGTGCCACCGCCATTAATCGACCTAATATCTTTGTATTCATAAATAGGTTCATTATTAAAATTTAGGCAAACCGTTACGCCCAGTCTTCAATTTATATGAGACAGACACAACCGTGAACATATAAAAATCGTTGAATTTCGATTCGCCCCTCTGCTCTCCCGGCGCAAACCTCACGTTAGGCAACGGATCGTGCTCATCGTCAGTTTTTATGCTTCGGTCAGACATACGCGCTGCCTGCGGATTCTTGCTTGCCAACCATGCATTATCAATATACGTTGTACTAACATCGTCAATGTAGTCAGTAGTGGTATAACGAGGCGCAAACTCAAGACCAATCCCCAGTTCACGCGTAAGTGGATATTTAAATCCGACACCAAACGGGAATGCCAAGGCAAAACGTTTATATTTTTTTCGTCCCTCCATCAAACCTTGACCTTCAGTTCCAAGCTTCTGCAAAGCAACCCATTTGCCTGTGCCATCCTCACCATCATCCTTTGCCTTCGGGTTGAAATAGAACCCCGACACACCGGCAAACACGTATGTATTTATGTCAAGCAGACTGCGCCATGTGAATTTTCTACGGCGGCGAGATCTGTAATTTATAGGCTCGGGGATTATCGAATACTCAAGCTGGACTCCCAATTCCCACAAATTGGTGCGGAAACTCAGGTTTCGGTCACGACGGAAAACCTCGTCGGTTTTTGCGTCACTTCCCGAGAGCCACGCATACGACAATTGGCCTTTGACCGCCAATGGATTAAGGATCTTATAACGCATACCAGCCTGAGCCATAACACGTTGCGACGTAAAATCATAATCCGACATGAAATGCCCGTGTCCGTTATTTTTACCCCCCAATTCACCCACAAAAGTAGATACACCAATACCTCCAACAAGTTCATACCGCGTACGTTTCCACCTGGAGGCTTGCGCACTGGCAAAATCAGACACAAGCAAAAGCAACGAAATCAATAAGATTATATGACGCTTCATAAAATTGATTATTCATTTTACAAGAGGCCAAAAGTAAGAATTATTTTTTTTCTCAATTATATAGTATATTTTTTTTACGGCAACATCGACGATACGTTGATAAATGGTCTTTATTTCGCAATTCGTCTTCGACTACCGTGTTTCAAAAAACGTTTTTTTCTGAGACGATATTGCCCGATGGTAAATTTGTATCGGACTAAGCAAAACACTTTGTCGATAAAAAATACCGATGAAAGCACAATCCGTTTGCACAACACGCTTACTCTCAGTATCTTATCAGCCGACAAAAATCAAACTGCGATAAAATCGCACTTGTGGCATATTTTTTGAATAACCGTGCGCGAAAAAAACTATTTTTGCACGGTTGTTTTAAAAATATACTAAATTGACCAAAGAATTGGTTTTTAATAGTTTACAGCAATTAAAACAATGCGGTTTTTTGATTATTGAGTTAAAAAAATAGCGATAAATGGAAATTTCAGTATGGACATTATTGGTAGTGGGGCTCGGAACAGTGTTCTGCGCATTGCTATTAATAATTGGTATGGGGAACCTGCTCATCAGCGTGATTAACAGATTCTTCCCCGAAGAGGAACCAAAGGCACAGGCAACCGCAGTGGCCGCCGTCGCCCCGAACATCAAAGCCGCCATTGAGTCGGCCGTGAACACCATCACAGGCGGAAAAGGCAAAGTTGAATCAATCGAAAAAATTTAAAATATGAGTAAAAAAGTAAAATTCAGTCTGGTCTTCCGCGATATGTGGCAGTCGGCCGGAAAATACGTGCCACGCGTTGACCAACTGGTTAAAGTGGCACCCGCAATCATCAAAATGGGCTGTTTCGACCGCGTTGAGACCAACGGCGGCGGTTTTGAGCAAGTGAACTTGCTCTACGGAGAGAATCCTAACAAGGCTGTGCGCCAATGGACAAAACCATTCCACGAGGCTGGCATTCAGACACATATGCTCGACCGCGCCTTGAACGGCATCCGTATGAATCCGGTGCCGGTTGACGTCCGCAAGATGTTCTACAAGGTGAAGAAAAAACAAGGCACCGATATTGCCCGCACTTTCTGCGGCTTGAACGATACTCGCAACATTATCCCGTCAATCGGTTACGCACACGACGGCGGAATGATTTCGCAGTGCTGCCTTTGCGTTACTTTCTCACCAATCCACACTGTTGAATACTACACAAAACTCGCTTTTGAGTTGATTGAGGCTGGTGCCGACGAAATCTGTCTGAAAGATATGGCCGGAATCGCACGCCCCGTATCACTTGGCGAAATTGTGAAGAACATAAAGGCCAAATATCCGAAAATCACCATCCAATACCACGGTCACGCTGGGCCGGGCTTCTCAATGGCAACCATTCTTGAGGTCTGCAAAGCTGGCTGCGACTTTGTCGATGTTGGTATGGAGCCACTTTCGTGGGGTACTGGCCACGCTGACATTCTGGCCGTTCAGCCGATGCTGAAGGACGCTGGTTTCGACGTTCCTGAAATCAATATGGAAGCCTATATGGAGGTCCGCACAATGATTCAGGAGATGATGGACGACTTCCTTGGCTACTACATTCC
>JAGCFC010000125.1 GCA_017650325.1 Salinivirgaceae bacterium
GATTGATTGATAGATTAATTGATTGATTGAAGGAAGGATTGAATTACGATTCTTATTGTTTAATCAGTTCGATTTCCCCCCAACACTTACTCCATACTCCCTACACTTTACACTTTACTCTTTACTCTTTACTCCTTACTCCCTACACTTTACACATTACTCTTTACTCCCCACACTACACCCACTCAACAAATTCCGATACGCTCTTGCGCTTCTTTTCGGGAATATCGTCGGTGGCAGGAACGCCTATCGGCAATAAAACCAATGGTTTACAATTATTGTCAAGACCAAATTCCGATGATATGAGTTGAGCGTCGAAATTGCAAACCCAGCAGGTTGCCAGCCCCGCCTCGGTGGCGGCCAGAGTAATATGGTCGGTAAGGATTGCTATGTCGATATCGGCATGATTCTTACCATCGGCACGAGTCCAGGCCTTATCGGTCTGGGCGCAGATGAGCAAAACAGCCGGTGCCGTGGCAAACCACTCGCGATTGTAGGCACGGCGCGCTTTGGCAAGACTTTCGGGCGTGTCTAAAACAAACACCTTCCAAGGCTGCGCGTTGGTTGCCGATGGCGCGAAATGCGCAGTTTCGAGAATCTTGTCAATCAATTCACGGTCGATGCCGGTTGCCTTGTAATTACGGCACGAATATCGTTTCTGTACTAGTTCAGCAAAATTTGTCATAACATGAACAATTTGATAATAAAATATTTGACACTGGTAATCTAAACAAACACTTTAAATCCGATGGTCGAGTTTTTCAAGCTCCTCCTTGTCGAAAAGTGTCGGATAGTTACGGTCGATGTCATCAAAAACCCTTCTGATAATGGCCTCACGCACCACTTTCGCCCTATTGGCTATTTTATAGCGCTTGCAATAACGATCGAACGCTTCCGCCTCATAATCATTGAATTGGACAGTTATTTTGTGCGTTCGCCGTAATTTGGGGTCATGTTTCTGCATTTCTCCTTGTTTTCTGACAAATATAAGATTAGCAAGCTTGTTGACTATTGTGGCTCAAGCGTTTTAATCAACATAAATATGAACAAAGCTTATTACCTGAATATTGCGAAATGGAGTTAGAACGCGCAAAATGTTATAATTTTATTGACAATACTTTGCACAACGTTATCTAAAGTAAAATTTCAATATCGAAATCGGTAAATCCCGATTGCATTGAGAACACTCCGCCCAACTGTTCAACCTTTGCCGCATCCAATGTCGGCTCAACAGTTACAATGCGCCCCACTCCTGCCGCCACCGCCGACCTGATACCTGCGTACGAGTCTTCAAAAACCAGACAATCAGCAGGTTGAACACCGATTTTGGCTGCCGCCTTCAGAAAAATATCGGGTGCGGGTTTGCCGGGATAAGTACCATCGTCGTAAATAACCTTATCGAAATCGAACCACTTATCTAGATGTAAATGAGAAAAATAAAACTCAACATTGGTCAAGTATGAGCCGGTGGCAATTGTAAACGGAATACCGGTTGGCTTCAACTGGTTGAGAAATTGCTCGACACCCGGAGCCAGCGTGTGCAGGCCATCGGGAGCTGAACAGCGCGTCCGATAGAGCAACTCCTTCTCCTCGACAATGGCGTTAAGCTCGTCAGGTGGCGGCGTATGTCCCAACAAATAAGTGATTATCTGCAAGTTGGTCCGTCCCTGCAAGTTGTCGTAAAACTCCTCGATACCGAGCGGTTCGGGGCGCAGTTTTTTAGCCATGTCAATCCATGCGCGCTCATGCAGCGGCGAATCGAGAAACATTGTACCATTGAAATCGAAGATGACGCCCTTTACCGCCGCCTTCGCTTTTATAGTGTTAAGATTCTGCATATCAATTCTTTAAACATCTCTAATCAGTATAATGGACCCGTTCGTTCCATCAACAAAAGTAACACGGCAAACATACGGACCCGGCTGCAATTTAGCAACATCGAGAGTTATTGACCACTCGGCATCAGCATCCGTCGTAATTAGCTGTGCACCAGCCATATCGGAAACAACCACACGGCTTATTTTCCGTCCTTGTGCCGACAGACTGACCTGCGATGTGCAAGGATTTGGCGTGGCAACCAGACTGACATTGGCAACCGAATGGCGCATCCCCGAAACAGGCCGATAGGCGCCCGCCGTTTGTAACACATTGTTGTTCAACGGATTCAACCAATGTTTCAGCTGCAAAGTGTCCTCCGAATATCGGCTGTATGCGGCCGAAAACATCTGAAAAAAGTCGTTCATCGGATACGAGCAATCGGAGTCGCCGCCTGCCAGCAAGCCCACCACACGGTGGTTGGAATCGAAAATGGGCGCGCCTGACGAGCCTTGCTCGGTAGCTCCGCTCTCCCATTCGGGCACGTTGAAAAACGTCTTCTGGTCGAAGTTTCGGTACGATGCAGCGTGCAAAGTGTCAGCAGCCACAGCCATTGCCAGCGCCCCGCCATTCGGGTGATGCAGGCATACGCCACCAGCTATTGCCGTGTCGGCAGTTGCGTTCCAGCCCGCATAAAACGCATTGTAACTTTCTGGCAAATAATCGTTTAGCCGTACAAGAGCAAAGTCGAGAAAACCATTATCGTTGTCTTTTGCCGCAACAAGCCTGGCACCGGCAATGCATTGCTGCTCAGCGTTTTCGGTAGTGTCGTAGTTGAAATAGAACAAACTCGACTGCGACTGTTTTTCCGAAAAAATGCAATGGCGGGCGGTCAGCACATAAGGCTCGAATGAATGGTCGGCTGTGGCAAGCAAAGTGCCTGTGCATAAGACAGTTCCGCCAACCAGAATGCGACATACGGCATGCATCTCATCGGTCCACTGCCCGCTTGGCGGTGCAAAATGGCACTGAGCCTGCTCCTTGTCGGCACTTGCGGCAAACGCACCTTTGAAATCGTGCGACACCTGCTCGATATTGAAAAATCCTTGAAAATCAACACTATCAGGCTCGTTATACTCCACAATCACCATGTCGCCCGGAATTGGCGGCGTGGGCAGGACATCAGCGTTATTGTCGGATGAATATGCGCCGAGAACTACCGTTGTGTCGGAATTGTAGAGATAAAGCGACGCACCCGTCGGCAGATAGAAGTCGGTGAAGATAAGATTGAGCGAAAAAGCGTTAGGCGAGCTGATGGCAAGCCTCCAAACACTCACTCCGTCGGCACACTCCCACTGGCCGCTGTTCGACGGATTAAGATTGGCCGTCATCGCCACGGCGAAGACATCGGGATTGTTGAGCGCCGACACGAATTCGCTTTTTGCAAGTTGTTGACGTGAAGGCATTTGGCACACATTGTGCATTTGAGGCATCGTTTTCCGCAACGACACCGGCCGACCGCCGCACAAAGGCTGCGAAAAGAGCTGAAATGCCCCGAAAAACGTCAACAAAACGATGATAGAATAGCGTTTCATACCACGGCAAAGATAATTTCGCCCCCGACCAAAAACAAATTCAAGCATTTGATCTTTAACAACCCAAAAAACATGCGATTTGTCACAACAAAAACCAATCTAAAAACAATCTCAATGATATGATATGAGTTCTAAAATAATATTTTTGCCTCAATAAAGAAATTGTATGATACTGTTTGATAGATTTACTTTAGATAACGGCCTGCAAGTTATTGTGCATCAGGATAAAACCACTCCCATTGTAGCCGTCGACCTGCTGTATAAGGTCGGGGCGCGCAACGAGAATCCGGAGCGCACCGGCTTTGCACATTTGTTCGAGCACCTCATGTTCGACGGCTCGAAGAACATCAGCGACTTCGACAATCAGCTGCAGCTTGCCGGCGGCGAGTGTAACGCATTCACCACCAACGATTTGACAAACTACTACATCACTCTGCCAAAACAGAATATTGAGACAGCCTTCTGGCTCGAATCGGACCGAATGCTCGAACTTGGGATAACCAAAGAGAAACTCGAAATACAGAAAGACGTTGTTATTGAAGAGTACAACCAGCGCTACCTGAACAAGCCTTACGGCGATTGGATGCTGATAATGAGATATCTGGCCTATCGGGTACACCCCTACATGTGGCCGACAATCGGTAAAGATCCGCTGGAGATAAAATACGCCAGTCTCGACGAAGTGAACAGTTTCTTCTACAACTACTACGCCCCCAACAACGCCATTCTGGTTGTGGCAGGCGACGTTGAAACCGAGCAGATACGCCAGCTGGCCAATAAGTGGTTCGGCCCCATACCGCGCCGCGACACCCACATTGCGCCGCTGCCGGCTGAGCCTGAGCAAAAGGTGGCACAATACCTCGAACTCAAGCGCAACGAGCCTCTGAACGCCATTTACCGGGGTTACCACATGGATGGCCGGATGGGCAAAAAATATCACACTGCTGACCTTATTTCCGACATTCTGTCGAACGGCGAGTCGTCGCGATTGAACCAAATACTTGTAAAACAGCAGAAAACATTCACCAACATCAACGCATACGTCACAGGCGAGATTGACCCGGGACTGTTCATTATTGAAGGCAAACTGAGCGACGGAGTCAGCTTTGAGCAAGCCGAGGCAAGCATCGACAGCGTTTTGGAATCGCTTTGGAAAGAGCCTATCGCCGACAACGAGCTGACAAAAGTGAAAAACAACATCGAAGTGAAAAAAGTGGTGTCGGAGGTTAACATTCTGAACAAAGCCATGAATCTGGCCTACTGCGAAATGCTTGGCGACGCCAATCTAATCAACACCGAAGTAGAACAATACCAGGCAGTTACAACCGCCGACATTGCCGCATTAGCACAGGAGCTTTTCTGCAAGAACAACTGCTCGACAATTCATTACAAATCGGCACAAACAACCAGACAATAACATGGAACTGAATAGAAAACAAGCACCCGCATACCATCAGATTAAAAGCATAAACATTCCGAGAGCCGAAAGCGGGCTGCTCGACAACAAAATGCCGTACACCGTTCTGTCTGGCGGCTCACAAGAGATTGTAAGCATCGAGCTTTCGTTCGATGCCGGTATTTGCAGCAGCAACCAACTGCTTGTGGCCACATTTGCAAACATGATGCTTCTGAACGGCACAAAAAAGCACAGCGCACAGCAGATTGCCGACGCATTTGAGTATTACGGAGCCGATGTGCGCACCGACAGAAGTTTCGACCGCGCCAACATCTCAATTTTCTGCCTCAACAAGCACCTCGACAAACTGCTGCCCCTATTCTGCGAGATTGTCGAAGAGAGTGTTTACGCCGAATCGGAACTCAAGACAACCATTGCCAACGAGAAGCACAAATTTATCATAAACCATTCAAGAACAGCAACTTTGGCAACCGACGCCATGTTCAGAATTGTTTTTGACAAACACCCTTACGGAAGGCGCGCGCAACTGACCGACTACGACAAAATCAGCAGCGACATTCTGCGCGATTTTCACGCCAAACACTACTGCGCCGCCAACGGCCAACTGCTGATTGCAGGCTATGTGACCGACAGCGTGATGAAAGCCGTGAACAGCACTATCGGGCAAATAAAATACGGGCAGAAAACTGTAACAGCAGCCACGCCCATCACTCCTATGGCCGGGCCTAAGAGCGAGATTATCAAGAAAAGCGACGCCGTGCAATCGAGCCTCAGAATGGGCATGCAGTCGATTAAACTCGACCACCCCGACTCTCACCTGCTCAACATGCTGGTAACCGTGCTGGGCGGCTATTTCGGCGCACGCCTGATGACCAACATCCGCAAGGAGAAAGGCTACACCTACGGCATCTACTCTGTGCTGCAGCCATTTGCGCAAGGCGGACTGCTGCGCATTTACGGCGATATTAAATCGGGTTACTCGTCGGTTGTGGTTGACGAGGTGAAAAAAGAGATGCAAAAGCTTAAAGATGAGCCGATAAGCGCCGAAGAGCTTGGACTTGTGAAGAACTACATGATGGGCGAACTGCTGCAGATGTTCGACGGACCGTTCAACTGCTGCGACGCTGTTGCCAAAGTCATCAACTTAGGCGCAGGATTGAAGTTTTTTGAAGATGAACAGGCCGCTATCCTCAACGCCAAATCGTCGGATCTGCAAGCGCTTGCAAACAAATACTTCGATTTCGACCAGATGGCCACCATTATAGCCGGAAACGAATAAGCCATGTTCTACGAGAGCAACGACCTGATTATAAGACCATACCGCTCGGGCGATGAGCCTTCGCTGGCTTTCTATTCGAACAACAAACAGGTTGCCGCCCAAATGCCCGGCTGGTTCCCCTCGCCTTTCACCTACGACGATGCGCTTGTCTGGGTTGCCGATAACATGCAGAGCAACAGCAACTTCCCCATTATCTACTATGGCGATGTGATTGGCAACATTGGCCTGCGAAACATCAACGGCACCGAAGCCGAACTTGTGCTGTGGATTGGCCCCGACTTTTGGAACCGTAAAATCGGCAGCCGCGCCTGCCAATGGTTCGTATCCGCCGCCCAAAAAGAATTGGGTATTAGTAGTTTACACGCATTTGTTAAAGACGGAAATATTGCCGCAGAACGGATTGCAAACGCATTGGGCGTGAGAATTGTGAGATAGGTTTTTCGCACAGACGACACCGCCCCGATACCTATCGGAAACACAGATTTACACAGACTTATTTGCACCCACACAAAAAAGAAAGCGACCCGCAAAGGCCGCTTTAAATGTTTTCACAACGGAATAAAAAGAGGCCCCACGAAGTACGCGGGGCCAAGAACTCTTCGGCTTATAGCCTTATTGTGAAAAGTCTTTCAAATTTCATGCAATATACAATTCTTTTCGTAAATTGCAAAATCAAATATTAATAATTGAATGTTATGGGAAAGACAGTAGGACTTGATTTAGGCACAAATTCTATAGGAATTTCATTAAGAAACAGCGATATATCAAGCAAAAACATAACCGAGCAATTGGTTTATTTTAGTTCAATTATTTTCAAATCTGGTGTTGGAAAAGAAAAAAGCGGTGAATTTTCATATGCCGCAAAACGGACAGAGAAACGCACTATTCGACGCCTTTACCAAGCTCGCAAATATCGTATTTGGGCAACGCTTAAACTATTGATTGAAAATGGTTTTTGCCCACTTTCTATGAGCGATTGGGAAAAATGGAGCCAGTACGATAAAGCAAAAGGCCTAAAACGCCAATATCCGGTTGGCGCAACCGATTTTGAACAATGGGTGCGCCTTGATTTTAATGGTGATGGCATAGCTGACTATTCAAGCCCATTTCAATTGAGAGCGGAACTGATGGAAAAACAATTCGATTTCACTAATCAAACAGACCGCTACAAATTGGGCAGGGCTTTGTATCACATCGCCCAACGCCGTGGATTCAGAAGTAGCAAAGGTGAAACCCTTAAAGAACAAGAAATTAATGAGGCCACAGATAAACAAGAAACTGACATTTCAGATGCACTAAAAAAATCTGAAGAGAAAAAATCCGGCAAATTGGTTGATTATATGAAGCAATACCAACTCAAAACCATTGGTTGCGCTTTCGCCCATTTGGAGAGAAACGGCATACGTGTCCGCAACAGCGAATATCAAGCAGTACGGTCTCAATACAAAGAAGAAATACAACAAATATTTGATTTTCAGAATGGATTAGATAAAAACAGTGATTTCTACAAAAGGCTTGTGAGTGAGAAAAAAGGCGAAGGAACAATTTTCTATAAACGACCGCTTCGCTCGCAGAAAGGCTTGGTAGGCAATTGCACTCTTGAGCCCAACAAGTCTCGTTGCCCTATCAGCCACCCCGAATTTGAGAAATTCAGAGCTTGGTGTCTAATAAACAACATCAGATTTGGTGAAGAACTGAAAGACACACTTACAATTGAACAGAAGGAACAATTATATAAAGACAAATTCTTACTTACCCGTAACTCATTCAAATTTGAGGAAATTAAAGAATGGATTGAAAAAAGAACCGCGCAAAAGTTGGATTACGGAAAAAAGACCATCAATTATAAAGACAAGACCAGCATTTCGGGATGCCCTATTTCTGGAAGATTAAAAAATCTGCTTGGCAACGATTGGGAAAGCTGGGAATATACGTCAGGAGAAGAAAAAACTAACATAAAGACAGGAGAAGTTAAACAAATCAAATACAATGCGAACGATTTATGGCACGTTTGTTTCTCGTTTGATGAGCCTGAATATGTCGAGGAGTTCGCAAAAAACAAATTGCATTTTGATGACAACCAAACAAAACAATTAGTCCGCATCTATGGTGCAATCCAACAAGGCTATGGAATGTTGAGTTTAAAAGCAACCCATAACATCAACCGTTTTCTACAAAAAGGTTTGATTTACACCGATGCCGTACTGCTGGCAAAACTGCCCGACATTTTCAAAGACAAATGGGCAGAAAACGAAGAATACATAACCTCAAAAATCGATGAAATAATCAATACTAACCGGCAGCAAAAACTGTTGTATAACATTGCCAACACGCTTATTGCCGACTATAAATCGTTGGAACTCACCGAACAATTCGCATATAAAAATTACGAATACAAATTGGCAGTTTTCGATTTGAATAATGTGCAAAAGACAACAATAGCTGTTATTGGAGAAAAGACTTGGACAAAAATAGCTGTAACGACACAAGAACAAATATTGTCTAAAGTGGCTGAATTGTATCAAGAGTTTTTGGCATCGGAGAAACGAGATTATTTCAAACTGCCGAAGGTGGCTGATGCCTTGGCCGATTTCCTTCACAAAGCATATCAATTTCTTACGGAGAATGATTTGCGAAAAATTTATCATCCCTCGATGATAGAATATTACACACCCGCAAAATACGAGCAAATCGAAGACGGCAGATGGCTGAAACTTCTCGACAGCCCAGTAATTGGAGCGTTGAAAAATCCTATGGCAATGCGAGTGTTGCATATCTTGCGTCGGCAGATTAATGCAATGTTAAAAACCGTAGATGAAAACGGGAACTCACTTATTGATGAAAATACTCGCATAGTTGTTGAAACTGCGCGGGAACTTAACGATGCCAATATGCGCTGGGCTATTGAGGCGTATCAAAGAGAACGTGAAGCCGAAAACAAAGAATACGAGAAAATTATCAAGGAATTCTTCCCGAATAGGGAAATAAAAGAAGATGATATAGACCAAGTTCGTTTAATCTGTGAACAACACGACATTCCCGAAAATGGCATTATTAGAGAACAAAAAGCCAAAACAAAAGAGACCAAGAATGTACCTACATATAAAAAAGACATCACTAAATATCGTCTATGGTTGGAACAGGGTTGCCGCTGCCTTTATACTGGGGAAATTATCAATATCACCAATTTGTTCGATGACAACGCCTTCGACATTGAACATACCATTCCTCGAAGTCTGTCGTTCGATGATTCATTAGCAAACTTAACAGTGTGCGATGCTCATTTCAATAGAACTATAAAGAAAAACCAAATCCCCACACAGCTTTCCAACTATGAAGATATAAAACTCCGGCTACAGCCTTGGTTTGACAAAGTGGAACAACTGAAAGACAATGTGGAGTTTTGGAAAGCACAATCAAAACGTGCGCAAGACAAAGACAGAAAAGACCACTGCATTCGGCAAAAACATTTATGGCAAATGGAATTAGACTATTGGCAGAAGAAAGTGGATAGATTCACAATGACAGAAGTAACTTCTGGCTTTAGAAACAATCAATTGAACGATACTCGAATTATTACAAAATATGCATACCATTACCTTAAAACTGTTTTCAGCAAAGTCGAGGTACAAAAAGGTAATGTGACTGCCAATTACCGAAAAATGCTTGGCGTTCAGAGTGTTGACGAGAAGAAATGCCGCGACAAACATTCTCATCACGCCATTGATGCCACAATTCTAACTTTGATTCCAACTGCCGCTCAACGTGATAAAATGCTTGAAATATTCTTTAAGATTCAAGAGAAAAAAAGGCTTAACGAAGATGCATCAAAACTTGAAATCGAATTGGAAAAAGAGAAAAAGAGTTGCGGATTGTTAGGGAATATATCGGATATTGTTCCATATATAGAAAACAACATATTAGTTAACCACATTGCCAAAAACCAGGCACTTACACCTGCAAGGCGTAAAGCTCGTGTTCGCGGCAAAGAAATATTTGTAAAGAATAAAAATGGCGAATTTGTGAACAAATGGATTGCTGGAGATAGCATTCGCGGACAATTACACGGAGAAACGTTTTATGGCGCCATAACTCAAGCCCAAAAAGATGAAAATGGCAAAATAATGAGAAATCAAAATGGTGCGATTATAATCAACGAAAATAAATACTATGTCGTACGCCGAGAATTGAAATATAAAGAGAACCCACAAGCCACAGGTTTTAAAGATTGGAATGAGCTCGAAAAAGCAACTGTTGATAAGGATTTGTTTGCCATTATGAAAGGTCAGTTCCCAGAAAACACATCATTCAAAGAAGCTTGCGAAAGTGGCATTTATATGTATAAAAAGAACATAAATGGTATTCTTGACTATTCTGATGAATGCAAAGTGAATAAAATCCGTCATATTAGATGCTATACATCCATCAAGAACCCTCTTGCAATAAAAAAACATACTTATTTATCGGACAAACCCTACAAACAAAATTATTATGCAGAAATGGGTGATTTATATGTTATGTGCAAATATGAAGATGCCGAAAAAACAGAATGGGCATACCATATTTGGAGTTTGTTCGACATAAGCCAAAATAGGAAAGCAGGCATTGACGATATCCCCACAACCATTTTAAGTAAAAAGAACACAAAACTACAGCTAACACAACAAATCAAAGCTGGTGATATGGTTTTAATTTACAAAAATTCACCATTGGAATTGACAGAAATGGATATGAATGATTTATCGCAGCATTTATATGTTATTCGAGGATTTGAAAATGATGGGAATAGAATTATTCTTCAAAAAAATATCAACGCATTACCAGACAAAGATTTAGGTAAAGGAGAATCGATTAAAGATTATCATAAAATGCCTGAAAAAATCAGATGTGGTGTAAATACAATAAAATTCTTACAGCAAGACATTGATTTTGTTTTATCTACAAAAGGAATATCATTCAATATCCTATGACTCCCGACCAAAGCAACATAATCATCTATAACACCATCGATGGGAAGGCTGCCGTGGCTTTGTATGCCGTTGATGGTAAAATCTGGCTGAACCAGATGCAGATGGCCGAACTTTTTGCCACCTCTAAACAAACCATCAGTTATCATATATCTAACATTCTAAAAGACAATGAACTAAAAGAGAATTCAGTTGTCAAAGATTTTTTGACAACTGCAACCGATGGCAAGCAATACCACATTGTTTTTTATTCGTTAGAGATGATTTTAGCCGTCGGGTACAGGGTGAAAGGGAAACGCGGAACACAATTCCGTCAATGGGCTACGCGCCATCTTTCAGAATATTTAGTCAAAGGCTTTACGATGGACGATGAGCGACTTAAGAATCCCAATGGGCAGCCCGACTATTTCGACGAGTTGCTTGAACGGATACGCGACATACGTGCTTCAGAAAAACGTTTCTATCAGAAAATCAGAGATTTGTTTGCTTTGAGCAGCGATTATGAAGCCCGTGAGAAAGCCACTCAAATGTTCTATGCCGAAACGCAGAACAAACTTCTTTACGCCGTCACTCACCAAACAGCGGCTGAATTAATAACTTCGAGAGCCGATGCCGAAAAGCCAAATATGGGGCTGACTTCGTGGAAAGGCTCGGTGGTAAGGAAACAAGATATTATTATTGCCAAAAACTATCTGTCAGAGTCCGAAATAGATATGCTTAACAGATTGACAATATTGTTTTTAGAATCAGCCGAAATCAGGGTAAAAGAGCGCAAAGACCTTACGTTGAACTTTTGGCGCGAGAATGTGAATGGTCTGCTGTCGTATCAGGGGAAAGACGTGCTACAAGGCAAGGGAAGCGTGTCGAATGCCGAGATGGAGGAGGCTGTTAATGCAATCTATGAACGGTTTAATGCCCGCCGTAAGGCGCTCGATACTTTGCAGGCAGACGAGGAGGATTCTAAAATGCTTGAGCTGATTATTGATAAAACAAAACAACACGACCAATGATTCAGCTTAACAACCCTAAAATAGAATAACGTCATGATTAAGAGAACTTTGTATTTCGGCAATCCGGCTTATCTGTCGTTGCAGAACGAGCAGATGGTGATTAAAATGCCTGAAGTTGAAAATGCGCCGGTGCCCGACACTTTCAAACAAGAGGCTACACGCACCGTGCCTGTCGAGGACATTGGCATTGTGGTGCTCGACAACCGTCGCATAACCATAACACAAGGTCTGATTGAAGCGCTACTCGACAACAACACAGCGCTTCTCTCCTGCTCTTCGTCGCATCTGCCCGTCGGACTAATGCTGCCAATGGCCGGCAACACCACACTTACCGAACGCTGGCGAGTGCAGATGGACGCATCGCTCCCGCTCAAAAAACAATTATGGCAACAGACCGTACAGCAAAAAATCCGAAATCAGGCGGCTGTTCTCGCCACCAAACACGGCACCGTAGTGAAAAATATGCTAGCTTGGGCTACCGATGTCAAAAGCGGCGACAGCGATAACCTTGAAGGCCGAGCAGCGGCGTATTATTGGAAGTGCGCCTTCCCAACCATTGAGAATTTTACTCGAGGTCAAGACGGAGATTATCCCAACGCCTTACTCAACTACGGCTATGCCATTCTGCGAGCAGTGATTGCGCGCTCACTTGTGGGCAGCGGACTGATGGTACAGATGGGAATCCACCACCGCAACAAATACAACGCCTACTGCCTTGCCGATGACATTATGGAGCCATATCGCCCCTACGTCGATAGCATTGTTATGGATATAGTGGCACAAGACGAGCCAACCGAAACACTCTCCAAAGAGCAGAAGGTGGCATTGCTGAGCCTGCCTACTACCGAAGTGATTATCGACGGCAAACGCAGTCCGCTCGAAGTTGCTGCGGCTACCACAACAGCTTCTGTCTACAAATGCTTCGCTGGCGAGTCGCGCAAGATTCTTTACCCTGAGATGAATATCTGATGGACCGTTTCAGCGAATATAGGATTATGTGGGTGCTTGTATTCTTCGACCTACCAACCGAAACCAAACGAGAACGCAAGGCAGCCTCCGATTTCCGGAAGCGGATACTGGCAGACGGATTCACTATGTTCCAATTCTCGATTTACCTGCGACATTGCGCCAGCCGCGAAAACGCCGATGTTCATATCAAACGCGTAAAATCCATTTTGCCCGAACACGGCAACATTGGCATAATGTGCATCACCGACAAGCAATTTGGCGATATGGAGATTTTCATTGGCAAAAAACCAGAAGAACCAAAACCAGGACCTCAACAACTTGAGTTATTTTGAATCGACAAAATGGCTGAAAACAAAAAATCGGACTCCTTAAGGAGTCCGATTTTTTGTTTCTAACCATCCATATAAATATCTATGGATCAGCTAAATTGCCATATCGTGTTGTTTCCAATCCCAATATAGCCAAAATTTGAAAGCAATTCACAACCATTTATTGGCTCAAAGGTTAAAGCCAAAGTTGTTTCCAATCCCAATATAGCCAAAATTTGAAAGCAATTCACAACTACTTGCGGCATTGAAATAGAATGCTTTGCGTTGTTTCCAATCCCAATATAGCCAAAATTTGAAAGCAATTCACAACACGATCCCTATACATCAGCACTCCCTGGCCGTTGTTTCCAATCCCAATATAGCCAAAATTTGAAAGCAATTCACAACTCGCAATACCTGATTCAAAGATTAATCGACGTTGTTTCCAATCCCAATATAGCCAAAATTTGAAAGCAATTCACAACATCTGCGCAATGGCGCAGTGAACAATCTGGTTGTTTCCAATCCCAATATAGCCAAAATTTGAAAGCAATTCACAACTCGGAACATCGGCCTATATAAACACATTAGTTGTTTCCAATCCCAATATAGCCAAAATTTGAAAGCAATTCACAACAACGCGCATACATGCACATTCAAAACAAGGTTGTTTCCAATCCCAATATAGCCAAAATTTGAAAGCAATTCACAACAAATCTTTGTCAGTGTCAAAAAATTCACTGTTGTTTCCAATCCCAATATAGCCAAAATTTGAAAGCAATTCACAACAAAGGACAACCATACAATTATGGTGATATGTTGTTTCCAATCCCAATATAGCCAAAATTTGAAAGCAATTCACAACTATTGCGATAAACAACGCCCGATGTCCGGGTTGTTTCCAATCCCAATATAGCCAAAATTTGAAAGCAATTCACAACAAACTTGAGGGGCTGCGCTACACCGAAACAGTTGTTTCCAATCCCAATATAGCCAAAATTTGAAAGCAATTCACAACTACTCGAGGTGTATCAGGCTTTCAGTCTAAGTTGTTTCCAATCCCAATATAGCCAAAATTTGAAAGCAATTCACAACTGGATGATCATTACCCATCAGAGAAGGAAAGTTGTTTCCAATCCCAATATAGCCAAAATTTGAAAGCAATTCACAACCCTTACTTAGAGCTCATCGTCGACGGAAAGTTGTTTCCAATCCCAATATAGCCAAAATTTGAAAGCAATTCACAACTTTTCTGCAGAATAAGTCAAAGTGACAAATGTTGTTTCCAATCCCAATATAGCCAAAATTTGAAAGCAATTCACAACCCTTGTGCCTTACTTCGGATAAAAATAGGGTTGTTTCCAATCCCAATATAGCCAAAATTTGAAAGCAATTCACAACCGGTTCATATATAGACACATTCCGGAGTAAGTTGTTTCCAATCCCAATATAGCCAAAATTTGAAAGCAATTCACAACTCCGAGTACTGAGTTAATTCGGCTTAATAGTTGTTTCCAATCCCAATATAGCCAAAATTTGAAAGCAATTCACAACTAGGCGTCGATGTCATATTTGATTACCTCAGTTGTTTCCAATCCCAATATAGCCAAAATTTGAAAGCAATTCACAACGTTGTTAGGCTACTTCCCTTTCACAAAGATGTTGTTTCCAATCCCAATATAGCCAAAATTTGAAAGCAATTCACAACAATGTCCGGCCGATTTTTTATCTTTGTAAGTTGTTTCCAATCCCAATATAGCCAAAATTTGAAAGCAATTCACAACAATACAGGTCATAACCTGATGCCGCCACGAGTTGTTTCCAATCCCAATATAGCCAAAATTTGAAAGCAATTCACAACCGA
>JAGCFC010000020.1 GCA_017650325.1 Salinivirgaceae bacterium
CGGTTTTCGTTATTGTTGTTCATGTTGTGCAATGTTTTTCTGTTTTACGGTTCAAAGGTAGCATTTGTGCCATTATGTCCAAAAAAATGTTGGCCATTACGAATAATTTATTGCGTTTGTGCGTATAATAAAATCCCACCTAATACATTGCCCAATGGAACGAGCAGATATTGTCCGTCGCATCATAATGACCATACTTGGCCTGCGTAACGCAGCTAAGGCGTTGTTGGCCGACTGGGATAGCATGTCGGAGGCCGATTTTTCGACACGCTTCAATCAACTGAGCGAGCAAATTGAGGCCGAAATATCGGCTCTGCCGCCCGATGAGTACACCGCCATGGAAATTGAGGCATGGATTAGGTTGCTCTACATTCGCCTTAATGCGCTCGATACGTCCAAATCGACGCTCAATCTGAACCAGCAATACATTTCCGAACTTATAGCGTTGCTCGAAAACACCAAGGTGCGCGTGCTCGAAGATGAGTTTGATGCACGTTTGGACTGTCTGCCTGTTGGGGCTAAGGCCCCAATTGAGCCAAATGGTCCCGAGATGCTAATGGTTGAACCCTCGGTGATTGCTGCTCTGATGTCGCTTTTGCATAGTTTTGGTCTGATACAGCCCAACATGGAGCCAGCTGTGCTAAGTCGGCATGTGTCAGCCATAACTGGCTATTCTGCCGCCGAAATCGAGCGTTTTTTAGAAATTGACAATGCCACTGGTAGGCTAAAAGCCACGGTTGCTTCCGAGGATATGCAGCAAATACGCCGAATTGTGTCGTGCATGCTCGAACGCCTGCGACATATCATGCAGTACGCTCCCGAACGTCCAATGGGGAATTAGGCAATAGATTAAGAGGCTGTTTAAATTTAATATAAATATTTGAAAATCAGTAGGTTAGTTGGATAATTATTCGTATCTTTGTGGTTATCAAATACTTAGACATGAATAACGGCTACCCAACCAACCTTACCGATTCTCAGTGGCAAATATTGCAAAAACTTTTGGAACCAGCAACGGCACGCAGGCGAAAATATCCCCTGCGAAGCATCGTGAACGCCATCCTGTACATCAGCAAGGCTGGCTGCCAGTGGCGTATGCTGCCCAAAGATCTCCCGCCCTATAACCTCGTATTCTACTACTTCACCAAGTGGCGGCGCGAGGGGCTCATCGAGGCGCTCATGGATGCCCTGCGGGACATGGTGCGCCTGGAGCGCGGCAGGGAGAGCAGCCCGAGCCTGGGCATCATAGACGCTCGGAGCGTCAGCACGACCCAGCATGTCAGCGCGGAGCGCGGCATCGACGGCCATAAGCGCGTCAAGGGGCGCAAGGTGCAGCTCGTGGTTGACACCCTGGGGCTGCCATTGGCCGTGACGGCGCACGAGGCGAACATCCATGACAGCAAGGGGGCGGCGGGGGCGCTGGAGGCGATGCGCTTCAAGTATCCACGGCTCAAAAAGCTCCTTGCCGATGCGGGCTACGCCGGAGAGGAGCTGCGCGGGATGGCGCAGCGGCTGTTGGGCTGTGCGCTAGAGGTGGTGCGCCGCCCCGACGAGTGTCCGAAGCTTTTCTCCGTCATTCCCAAACGGTGGATTGTCGAGCGGTCGTTCGGTTGGCTTATCGCCTCTAGGCGGTTGGCAAGGGATTACGAGTTCTACGCCGATACCGCTGTGGCCATGACACAATTCGTTTTCATCAGAATCATGCTCAACAGGTTTTCATGATAAATTTAAACAGCCTCTAAGTATCAGAGTAAGTGTCAGGGTTAGTATCAGAGTTGGTGTCTAAGCCAGACCTCTTGAATGTAATCCAAACAAACAGGCCGTCGGTGCCATAGGTTGGCTCTGGCACTCCCGCTGCTTTGCAAGCATCAACCATTCGGCTCACTCCTGTGCCCCAACTTTCCAAATATGCCGTCATATATAGGGCGTTTGCGATGATGGGGTTTTGTGGATAGGAACGGTGCGGCAGTTTGATGGTCTCAACGGTCAGTTCGTTGGGTAAATGTCCCGCGTTCTCTATCTCCACACGGTCGTCGAAAACAGCGATTCCGACACTTCCGCTGGGCGAATCCAATTGGCGGTGGCACAAGGCATTGGTCAGCGCCTCGCGCAGTGCCTCAAAATGCAATTGGCGTTGTAATGGTTCATTCTAGTCGTTTTGTGATTATTTTACGACCCATGTTGTGCAACTCAACAAGCCGCCTTCTTTTGCCACATCATTGTAATTAATTGTTTCGATTTGCTTGTTAGGGAATGCTTTTTGGATTATTTCAATTGCTTGTGCATCTTCCGCTCTTCCAAATACAGGTACTACTATCAAATCATTAACTTCTAAATAATTCACATAAACGCCAATTGCGCTCTCAGGGTGTTCTTCCTCTGTTTCATCTTCAAAGAATGGGACTTCAATAAAACTTATGTTGTATGTATCCAACACCTTTTGAGTGTTTTTCCACCAATCTTTTTTATACTTGTCGTCATATTTTATCCCAAGAACGGTATTTCTATCTACAAACCTAACCATTCCATCAGCGTGACCTGTAAAATCTACAGTTTTATTTAGCGATGGAATTACAATAATCTCGCATTCCAACAATATGGCCAGTTCTTTCCTCAATTCATCTCTCGTCTTATCTGGATTTTCCGAATAAAGTCTGTCTGATATTATAGCCCTACCATCGCAGATAAGTACATTCCCGCCATCCAAATTGATGTCAGATTCTGTTGCAACAATATTGTTCTTCTCGCATATTTCTTTCACATCAGAACGTGACTCTTCCCACTCCTTTTTGCCTTTCAGATAGCTTGGGTTATAGGTGAACTGAATGAGTTTGCCCGATTCGGTTTGTACAGGCATATAATCACGACACCATATGTCCTTTGTGCCTTTAATGAAGGAGTAGTTTATGTGGTGCTTTTCAAGAATCTTGATTAGGTTCTTGCAGGTTTCAGGATACCTGCTAATCAGCAACTCCGACATATAGACGGTTTGCCCTTCATTATCCAAAGAAGAAGGGAAAGTCTGTGAGTTTTTTGATTGAACAGATGGAGTAGCATTGTTCCTTCTGCTGTTGTAGTCAGCTCTAAACTTTTTCATATCCGCATTCATGAACTTCTTGCAAATCTCTTCAGTGGGTTCTATTTCGTTGCTCTCACAAATATCCATAAAAACGGCTTCCTTACCTCTGTCGTTCAATACGAACTTTTGTATGTATTCGGGCGTTATTTTTCCTCCCAGTTGTATGCTCATTTTACGAAGAACCGTCCTATGCTGTTTGCTGGATAGTTTCTTGTCCTCAAGTTGATACATCAACTCCGTCAGCGGACGTTTCTTTAACTTCTTGTAAAGCGATATTATCGCACCGCCAATAGCGATTAATCCGGCAATAATGCCAATTACTGATTCTATACTCATATTTTCTCCTA
>JAGCFC010000021.1 GCA_017650325.1 Salinivirgaceae bacterium
AAACTACTAAACTTCTAAACAATAAGAAATGAGGGGCTTTAAGATAGCAAAATCGCAGAGTATCAACTACTACCGCAACGACAAGGAGATAATGCGGACGGTTCTGGAGAACGAGCCGTCGCTGCGCGTTTGTATGGCCTGCGGAGCCTGCACCGCCACCTGCTCGGCGGGCAATCTGCTGCCCACATTCAACATTCGCCGCCTGAACACCCTGCTGCAGCGCGGCGAGTACACACAACTGCGCAACGAACTCAACAACTGTATGCTCTGCGGCAAATGCACGCTTGTCTGCCCGCGCGGCGTCAATATCCGCAACATTGTTCTTAACACACGCGAAGCCTTGATGAAATATGAATCCGACACCATTTGACATATTCGTTCTGCCGTTCACCGTAGGAATGAGCCTGCTATTTGCCTATCTCATACTGAAATACGCAAGTTGGATTTGGTATTTCGACCGCGACGACAAACTGCGAATCCTGCGCGGACTCTTCAGCCTGAAATCGCTCAAAGCCGTAAAGGAGATTTTCCTTGAGAGCCTTGTCCACCGCAAGATGTTTCTGGTAAACAGGCGGTTAGGCTATATGCACTTCAGCCTGGCCTTCGGCTGGTTTCTGCTGATAGTGATTGGCGCGTTCGAGGCGCACATTTATATGGGCGGCGCCGCGCCGTTCTATTTCCCCATTTTCTTCGTCTATTTCGTGCCCGACGACGAGTCGTTCTTCTTCGCCCGCGGCTTTGTGCAACTGATGGACGCGTCGCTGCTGCTCGTACTGTCGGGCGTGGTGGTGGCCATTGTCAAGCGGTTCTACAAGCGCATTGTGGGTATGCGGAGCACAACCAATCTGCGCTTGCGCGATAAGATGGTGCTCTACTCGCTCTGGCTCATTTTCCCGTTGAGGCTTTTCGCCGAAAGCGCCACCTGCGGCCTGCACGGCAGCGGCGGATTCCTGACAGGCACCGTCGGCTCGCTGATGGCCGCCACGCTTCCGCTCGAGGCGATAGAGTATCCGCTCTGGTGGGCCTATTCAATCGACCTTTGCTTGTTCTTCATTGGGCTGCCCTTCAGCCGATATATGCACATTCCAACCGAAATGGTGCTTATCTTCTTCCGCAACTGGGGCATAAAGTTGAAGCCCGACAATCCGATACTCGAGGAGGTGATGGTGCTCTCGTGCCCGCGCTGCGGCGTTTGTATCGACCGCTGCCAACTCAACACCGCCGTGGGCAACCACGACACGCAGGCCGTCTATTTCCTGCAGCGAATCCGCAACAGCGAGGAACATTCGGCGCAGGCCAAAAACTGCCTGATGTGCGGCCGATGCGAGTCGGTCTGCCCTGTCGGGATAGATTTGAACGCAATCCGTCTGCGCCACCGTCAGAATTTTACGCCCGAAACCTTTGTGCCGCAATACAATAACGCTGAAGCGCGAAAGGTCGATGTGGTGTTCTTTACAGGATGTATGGGCCACCTGGTTCCCAAAACCAAAGACGCTATGGTGAAGATTCTCAACGCTTCGGGCGACAACTATTGGTTTATGGATGCCGACGGAGGCGTATGCTGCGGACGTCCGATGAAACTTGCGGGGCAGACCGCCGCCGCCGAAAAACTGATGGCCAAAAACCGTCAGTCGATTATCGACAGCGGAGCCCGCACGCTTGTAACGTCGTGCCCAATCTGCTACAAGGTTTTCCGCGAGGACTACAATCTCGACATTGAGATTCTGCACCACACCGAATATATCAAACGCTTGATTGACAACGGAAAAATCAAAGTCGGCAAACTCAACACCGCCGTGGCCTATCACGACCCCTGCGAACTTGGCCGTGGTGCTGGAATCTACGCCGAACCGCGCGCTGTGCTCGACGCCGTTGCCACTCTCACCCCCGTTCCCGACGAGTGCAAAAACTCGCTCTGCTGCGGCGGCAGTCTGGCCAATCTGACACTGCCTTCGGCCGACAAAATGCGCATTGCCCAACAAACAATGACAAGCCTTACCACCAACCACCCCGATGTGGTTGCCACCGCCTGCCCGCTCTGCAAAAAAACTCTCAACCGCACCCAAATGGCACCCGTTGAGGACATTGCAGAATTAGTGGCGGATGCGATGAAAGGGTAGCGACGATTGCAAATTCAAGCAACAGCACAGCCCCGCCGCCAAAAACGATTTTTTCACCGAATGGGAACAGATTCCATCTTGTTTATATGAATTTTTGTAGTTTTGGAATTCATAAACAAGCAATCGTATGAGGCGGAAAATTCTTACTTCATTACTATTATCGATAATGACATTGTGCTGTGCCAATGCTCAAGACACCATTATGCTTATGCGTGGCAAACGACTTTTGGTTAGCGACAGCAAGGTTGAAATCACAGCCAAAGGCGACACCGTTGTAAGTTACCAGATTGACGGAAAACGCAAGCACAAAAGCATTTACAAGGTTTTCTCTGTATCGGGGAAAGATGGCGAGCAGATTTTCTACTCACCCACCACATTGGATGTGGAGTTGACGGTTGAGCAGATGCGC
>JAGCFC010000126.1 GCA_017650325.1 Salinivirgaceae bacterium
TATCTATTTTGTAACGGTTTCAGACTCTGATGATTACAACTTCCCCGTCAAGGAGTTGCCGCGTCCGCGCCGCACATTTGCCGATGCGCAGGCCGAAATTGGCGCTCTGCGTGGCCGCATTGCCGACTGCGACAGCCAAATGGCTGGTTTGAAGAGTCTTACCGATGAGTTGCAGCGCCAACTCGACAGTACCCGAATAGCACTCGACCGTTGTCTGGCAAACGCTTCTGCGGAACGGACGGCGGAGAATTATCTGACTGTTTTTGAAGGCTTTGTACCGAAAGAGAACGAGCCGCAACTTCAACCCGTCCTCGATGCGGCCAATGTCTATTACATTGCCGAAGGCGCAAAAGATGCCGACAATCCGCCTATTAAACTGAAAAACAATAGGTTCGTGTCGATGTTCGAATTGTTGACCGATATGTACGGCCGTCCGCGTTACTCGGAATTCGACCCAACAGTCTGGATATCAATCTTCTTTATGCTGTTCTTCGCCTTCTGTATGGGCGATGCCGGTTACGGATTGATACTCATTGCTATAGGCTTCGTTTTGAAGTCGAAAATGCCGAAGATTTCGCCGCTTGTGGTAACGCTCGGCGTAGCCACAACGGTTATAGGATTGCTGTTCCACACCTTCTTCTCGACCGATATGCTGGGCTGGACCTGCCTGCCGGAAGGCGTCAAGCGGCTGATGCTGCCGTCGCAGATTGCCGGCTATGACGGAACAATGATGCTGGCTATCGGCATTGGTGTTGTGCACCTGTGTCTGGCAATGATTATTAAAACCTGGCAGGCCACCAAAAACAGCGGTTTCACTGGCTCGCTCGGCACCTGGGGCTGGACGTTGCTCATTGTGGGTGGCGTAATTGTGGGCGGAATGGCGCTCGTCGGGGTGATTGACTCAAACGCCGCTCGGCTGACAATCATTGTGCTGGGCGTGATATCGGCCTTGGGAATCTTCTTCCTGAACGACCTGCACCGCAATCCGCTGGCGAACTTCGGCGTAGGCCTGTGGAACACCTACAACACGGCTACGGGCCTTTTGGGCGACGTGTTGAGTTATCTGCGCCTTTACGCGCTCGGCTTGGCCGGCGCCAAACTGGGCGAGGCCTTCAACGCCATTGGCACACAGGCTCTTGGCGACGGCGGCATTGGCTGGCTCTTCTTCATTCTGATAGTGATTGTGGGCCACACGCTGAATCTGGCAATGTGCGTTTTGGGCGCGTTTGTGCACCCGCTTCGTCTTAATTTTCTTGAATTTTTCAAAAATTCCGGCTACGAGGGAACCGGACGCAAGTATAATCCCCTTACAGAGAACATTAACAATTAAATATTTATGATTATGGTAGAATCGATTTTAGGTTATCTGGGCTTAGGCTTGGTATTGGCTTTGGCCGGAATCGGAAGTGCAATCGGAACGTCGGCGGCAGGCAACGCAGCCGAAGGCGGATTGAAGAAACGCCCGGAGGCGTCGGGTAATTTTATGGTGCTGTCGGCACTGCCCGCAACGCAGGGTATTTATGGCTTTGTGGCATTTTTTATGCTGCTCGGCAAACTGCAGGCCGATGCTTCGCAGGGGCTTGTAATCTTTGGCATTGGCTTGTGCGTTGGCGCGGTCTGCCTTATCTCGGCAATCCGTCAGGGACAGGTTTGTGCCAATGGCATTGTTGGTATCAGTCAAGGCCACGATGTGTTCACCAACACCCTGATTTATGCCGCCTTGCCTGAATTCTACGCCATTCTGGGCCTTGTGGGCGCACTGATGGTGTGATTCTTTGGAAGAAAAAAAGATCTCGCTTTGCAGAAAATCCGGGCCACACGTGTCTTATAATGATGTAAACAGTTGTTATATCTGATTATAGGATTATTCTTCTATTAAAACAAAAACTATGAAATTGAGAATCAGAATAGTTGCGATTGCGTCAGCCATGTTTTGCACTGCAATTGGTGCATCAGCGCAGACTGACACTTCAAAAGTTTACATCTTTCTGAAAGACATGCCGGATGCTGGTGTTTATCTGCCACCTCCGCCCGATACGGCTTCGCTTGTTTATGCCGACGACATTATCCAGTGGCAGTGGGGTAAGATGCAACGTGACACTCCACGTGGCGCTTTGGCCAACTATGATGGTAAATGGGGACATGAGGTTGTGGCCGAAATCTACTCATCGCTTTTCGGGTTCGAAATCAGCGAAAAAAATACCCCGGCCATATGGAAATTCCTTATGAAAACCTCATATACAGGCAATTCGAGTACATCAACCGCAAAGCGGAAATATATGCGCACACGGCCGTTTGCTCAGTTCAACGAATCCACATGGTCGGAATACGACAATGCGGAAGATCTGCGTCACAACGGTTCATATCCTTCTGGGCACACATCGCTGTTTTGGACAATATCGTTGGCTTTCGCCGAAATGGTTCCCGAGCTGCAGGACACCATTTTACAGCGGGCCTATCAGTATTCTGAAAGCCGAGTCATCGTTGGGGCTCATTACCAGAGCGATGTTGACGCCGGCCGACTGGCTGCTTCGGCTGCTTTTGCGCGGTTGCATACAAGTCCTTACTATTTAGCTGATTTGAAGGCTGCGCGTAAAGAGTTTGACAAATTCCGCAAGTTTGAAAACGTAGATGCCAGTGCGATGCCGAAGGGCAAATTTCTTGGTGAACCGGTCGATACCATCAGCCGACGTTTTTATGGCGATGTGGTTCAGTATTGGCAGGCAAAGGCCGAGCGCGGCACCGAGCGCGGCCGCCAAGCCATTGCCGATGCTGACTGCTCCGACGACGCCTTTCTGTCAATCTTCTCGCAACCAATGGGCATAACATTGAACCAGAAGACAACACCTGCTATTGCCGCACTTATGGCCGAAGCCCGTAAGAGTTTGCTCTCAAATGCCGAAGCGCTTAAAAAGACTAGCAAGTTCCGCAAACGTCCGTATGTGCAGCTTGCGGAGCAAACTCTTATTCCCGCTGCCGAGGGCACAAAAGCTGAAGAATCCAGTTTTCCGTCGGCAAATGCCGAAATGGGTTGGGGATTGGCCATGCTGCTTGTCGAGATTGCACCGGAGCACCAGAACGATATTTTGAAACGAGGTTTTGAGTATGGTCGCAGCCGTGTCATTGCTGGCTATAACTATGCCACTGATGTTCAGTCAGGACGCCTGATGGCAGCCGCAGTTATGGCGCATTTGCATTCGAATCCTGATTTTATGAAACTTGTGGAGAATGCTAAAAACGAATATTCAAAGAAAATCAAGAAATAATTCTTGGTTTTCTTTGAATTATAATCTTCATAGATTCTATACTCAATTCAGCACCAAATAATCGTAATGCACAAACGGGCGGCTCTGCTTTTTGCCCATGCATTCGATAACAGTCTGCGAGTCGTACATGGCGCGGCCTATACCAATCTGCTGACCATCAGGACCATAGATGCCTACAATATCGCCCTTCTCGAACGTACCCTCAACGCTGGTAATACCAATAAAGAGCAGACTAGTGGCCTTCTCGCCCGTCAAAGCTTCCATTGCGCCTTGATTGACAGTTACATACCCTTTGGCAAACGACTGCGAGTGAGCTAGCCATTTCTTCACGCTGGTGGTCTTGCTGTGCGGCATAAAATGTGTGAAATCCTTCAGCCGGCCATCGATAATATCGAGCAACACGTTGTCGCGCGTGCCGTTGGCAATGAACACATTAATGCCCTCGCCCGCTATTTTTGCGGCAATGGAGCATTTGGTGAGCATTCCTCCGCGTCCGAATCCTGACTTGGTTGGGGCAATATATTTCTGCAGCGATGCAAAACCGCTGTCAATCACACGAATAAGCTTTGAATCGGGCTGGTCGGGTGCACCAGTGAACACGCCGTCGATGTTTGAAAGAATGAACAACGAGTCGCAATTCATCATTGAGGCGATAAGTCCCGACAGTTCATCGTTGTCGGTGAACATAAGCTCGGTGACCGATATTGTATCGTTCTCATTCACAATAGGAATTACCTTGTTTTCAAGCATTGTTGTAATGCAGTTTTTCATGTTCAGATAGTGCCGGCGGTCGCCAAAATTCTCTTTTGTGGTAAGCACCTGAGCGCATTGTAATCCTTGATTCCCAAACAATTGAGTATAGAGCGACATTAGTTTCACCTGCCCCACCGCAGCCCAAAGTTGTTTGGCGGCCACAAGGTCGGTTTTCTTCGAGACAGCCACCTCGCCACGTCCGGCAGCCACCGCACCCGATGACACCACAATCACTTCGGTGCCAGCCTTTTGCAATGCTGATATCTGCTCCACAAGATTTGTTATACGCGCCGTATTAAGCGAGCCGTCGGCTTGTGCCAGCACGTTGCTACCTATTTTTATGGCAATCCTTTTCAATTTATTCTGCTTCATCAGTTTCTGTTTGTTCAGTTGATTTATTTTCATCTCCCTCCTGCTCATCTGCTTCATTTTCAGATTCATCGTCAGGTTCAAGAACATTGCCGTCCTCATCAACAATCTGGTCGTCGTCGTCCACGATCAAGCCCTGCAGATGCTTCATAAAGTCGTTTTTCTTCTTGTTTTCGGCCATCATAAACATATACGAAGCCTCGCCACGCTGTGCCGACAACTTGCGGTCGCTGCCCTTTACGGCATGGATTATGTCGTTGAACTGCTTGTCGGAGCTCAAAACCTGCATGAATCCACGCTTGTAACTGAAGAAATACCAAAGGTCGGGAGTGAGCTCAAGATAGAGCGTCATGCCGTCGCCGCTTCGTTTACGCTCAACCTCGAACACACCTTTCAGTTTCTTGTTGAGTTGAACGCCGCCGAAATTGGCTATTCCCAAATCGCCGACACTCTGCCAGCAATTCACCTTCTTATTCCAGGTCATATGCAGTTCGGAGAACAAAATGGTCTTGTTGAGCTCGGGCGGCACCACTTTGAGCGAGCCGAACATCTGCTGCTCGTTGAACACTTTCCGGGCCTCGACCGAACCTAACAACTTTCTTACACCGCGTGTGTAGATATCGCCCATCAGACTTGCTGGAGCAAGGCCATCAAGCGCCTGAATGGTATCGGTAATAACTTTCAACGCCGCTTCGGGCAGGAAGAAATCGAGTGTGGTCATCATGTCGAGAATATATTTGTCGGCATCGATGTCATAAACAGTGGTTCCGCTGTTGAACAACTTGACGCGTCCCAAATTGGCCACCAGATTGATTTCGCCCTCCGAATTGATTGTGCAGCCATTCTTGTCGAGACATATATAATTGCCAATGCTGTCGGGTTGCGCCATGCGCTCCTTCTCAGCAATCTCGTATGTCTGATTCTTCTGGTTATAGTGGAGGAATCCGCGAGCCGTAGCCACTGGCACGTTGCTATAGAGCTTGCGTGGGGTTAGGAACGCCGGATAGACGTGTACTGAATCAGTGGCCATCATTCCACCAATGGCAAGGAACTCATTGCCGATACTCATTGGCTGTTCCTCTATTGGAATGAACACGTCTTTCGGGTCAACTTCGGAATCGAACATAACCCAAGCATTCCCTATGGAGCAATTGTGGCGCATCAATGTATAGCCTGTGTAGTGCAACAGCGGATTGCGGGCTTCGAGCTTGACTTGTCCTTGATAACCGAAATCGGGCGACAGACTGAAATCCTCCTCACGCTTTATCTTGCCATTGGCGTATGTTTGTCCTGTCGAGTCGACAGCAATCGGGTCGAAACTGATATACTCGATTGTCCCATCTGATTCGGTGTAAGTGTAATCACCACGTCCGTAATACTGCTTCCGCGACAAGATGTCAACTGCCACATCTTTGAAATTGTGGTATTTATTCTCGGTGTCGGCCAACAATTTAGCCCCGCTCAAGGTCTTTATTTTGGCCATTGGCATAACTGTCACATCACCGTTAGCCGGGAAAATATGGGCATCGGCAACAGCTACATGATCAACCTTGTGTGCTGATATCACATTTGTTTTCAAATCGAAATCGGCCAGCGGAGAAACCCAGTTGAGAGAGTCCTGTCCTTTGTGAACCGACAGGAACAGAGATCCTTTCGGCACATCGTTAGCCCCCGACTCAACGCGGCGAACATAGCCATTGACAAACTGATGCGTTGCGCTGTTCGAAGCAAATTGCAATTGCTTTTCAATCATCTTCCATGAGAATTGCTCTATCCAAGCGGCATAGAG
Source organism: Salinivirgaceae bacterium (assembly GCA_017650325.1). GTDB lineage: Bacteria > Bacteroidota > Bacteroidia > Bacteroidales > SZUA-534 > RUG13583. The sequence goes on from JAGCFC010000126.1 coordinate 6,178, forward strand.
GTTTTCGGGAAAATCGATGCGACCATTGCCAAAATTCGATTTGAACGTTGCAAGTTTTGTTGTCATGTCAACCTGAACACCAACATTTTCTGTCGATAGTGCAAGTTGATCGGACAAACCGGAGTTAATTTCAAATTTGGCATTCAAACTGCTGAAACTTGTATGAAGGAAGTCGAACCGATTGGAAGTCAGACGTCCATCATACAAATCGACATAGCCTTTGCCATCCATCGATTTCGAGTGATAATTGAGTTTTCCGCTAAACGCCACTTCGCCTCCATACATGCGCAATGGCTGACCCATGTCCTTCATTGCCAGCACATCGAGATATGGCTCCCAATGCACCTTGACCTTGGTACCCATAACATCGGTGTGGACTCCGGTCTTTTCGGCGATTTCCAACGCCGATGTCACTCCGTTGGTGGAATCGGGGAAGAACACAAAATCATTCGACACCATTCGTGCATCTGAGAAATCAAGTTCTCCGTTTCCACGTAAACCCATGTTACTCAGCCAAATTCTGTTATTAAAACGGCCTTTGCCGCGATATGTCGGGTAACCATTGTTGGGTGTCATTTCAACAAAGCCCAAAGAATTATCCTCTTGAAGTACAAGCTTTTGCTTGATAATAGGGAAGATATCGGCCGAATGCAACTCTCCTTCGAAACCCATACCTTCGGTCGAGAAACTGTTCAAACTGTCGATAACGTACGGATAGACTTGGAAATAAAACGTGTCACGGGTGTATTTACCATCTTGAATATCAGGCGCATCATAGTAAACGTAAGAATCTTTCTCACTGGCGAATATCGGATACTGGTATAGATTTTTTCGTCCCGATTTGTTGTCTGGCTCATCGATTTTCAGTTTTCCTGTGATATTCTCAATGGTACTCTGCACATTGGCAAGCAACTGTCGTCCCTGCTCATCCCATCCTGCTTTCACCCTGATATTCAGAGAATCGACATGGTTCAACTCTACCATGAAATCGTTGTAGTTGAAATTGAAATTACTGCCGTGAAATGTGAACAATCCCGCATCAATCCTGCCTCCAAAATCGAAGCTCATATTCTTTTTAACCAAAATCTCCTCGTTGCTAGGATAGAAAGTCACATTCTGACGATCGCTCACATTCACCAAAGGAACACCCTTGATGGCAAGGTCCATATTATGCAAGTCCAAAACGCCATTGGTGGCACCCGACATGGTTTGCGACTCGAACCGGATAAGGTCATAGTCAATCTTTTCAACAATGCAGTCGAGGTAACGATAAAGTTTGGGTTTGATACGGCATAATTCCGTTTTAGTGTCATAATCGACTATTCCTTTGTAAGTCAAGCTAATGAGAAGCCGTCTGGCCACCCCGACACTCATTTTTATGTGACGGGAAAAATCTTCGGCTGTGAACACTTCGGAGCCATATTTCCGCGCATAACTGCGCAGAAGCAGGTATGGGTGAACATCCTCAAGACCCTGGTCCTCATAATAACGCTCTGCGCTGAAATAGTTTTCCGACTCGAATGTGGCTGTACTGATACTACTGCCCAATATGTTAGTGAAATAAATCTTCTTGTCGTTCATCTTCCAACTCATCAAGCCGAAGTTCATCTCCATGTTATGGTAAGAGTCGTAATACGGGCTTCGCGACAAATTCTCAGGATTGTTGTCGCGGATCAGACTTACCTCCTTGTTCGCATCAGCGTATTTGAACTGAAGGCCGGGATGATAGATGGAGTCGTTGCCAATGTTCATCTTAATTTTGGCGTTGGCCGATGTGATGGCATTTTTACGAATACCGAAATATTCCGATTTAACCTCGAGAAAGAGTTGTTTCTTCAACAATGTATCGCCCTTTTCATTGACATACTCAACGTCGCGGAAGATTGAAACCATGGCTGGCGAGGCGCTTGTACCTGTTCCGGCCACCTTGTCTCCCATTATTGTAAAACCACCAAAATAATTGATATCAGAGAAGATATTTTCGATGTCGAAGGTCTTCTCGTCAGATCTGAACTGCGGATACGATGACTTTCCCTGCTTCGATGTCTCCATTACCTTGTCGGTCAAGGTTCCTTCAAGCGGATAGTCGAAATATCCCAAATGGTAGAAAATCACGTTCTTAATGGAGTACGACGATTTGTTGAGCAATATCGAATACGATTCAATTTCGGCCCACGATGTGTCGCGCGCAATTCCGGCATTCTCCCAGTAAACAGTGCCCTGACCGCCTTTCCATCGGTTCGATATGGGATTATAGATGCCTTTGGTGTCGTAAATAACAATGCTATCTTTTCTGACAATGCACTTAAGATCAAGATTATTAAAGTAATAGCAGACTGTATCGTTGATTTTGTTAATCTCGAAATGGCTGTTGCTACTAACCCACCTCATGCTGCCCGATGTGTAGATGGCCTTATCGCGCAACATGTATATAATACTCACTACATACTTGTCTATGTCATTGAGTTTCATCGATTTGTCATAAACAATAGTATTCAAGCCATCGCACCACTCCTTGTAGTTACCCTGCGCCGTCATTTCGTTCTGGCAAAACACGAGCAAAGCGTTGATATAATTGAAGATATGCGGAAAGTTTCGCGCACGCCTTGCAACCATCTGATTAGTAAGTTCGTAGATTTTTTGTTGCTGCTCCTCTGTGAACGAACCGCCGTGCCAGTATGGCGCAAACTCTTTAAGCAACAGACGACCACTCTCGTAATTGGCCTCCGACTTTGAGAAAAACACCTTCAGGTCGTCCATAAACTTGTACGGGTCAGGCGAGAATGTTTGTGTCTGTGAAAAAACATTGCCGACCATTGCGGCGTACAACCCGATTATTAGCAGTATTCTTCTCATTTTCAATAATATTATGCTGTTTTTGTAAATTTAGCCGATACCCATTCGTCCTTCTGCAAAACCAACTCGAACCGGAAGCCAAATTGTCCGGCTTTTTCCTTTATTATGTCGAGGTCCGATGCGTAGAAACCACTTAGGCAAAGCACACCGCCAACTGGCAACGAACGGCTGTAAACCGGCATTTGCTCAAGCAGAATGTTGCGATTGATGTTGGCCAAAATAATGTCGAAAATGCCGCTTATAGCTTCCACTCCACCCTCAACCACAGTCATTTCAACATTGTTGCGTGCAGCGTTCTCCTGCGCGTTCTCAACCGACCAATGGTCGATATCGATACCGGTAACGCACTGCGCGCCAAGCTTTTTAGCCACAATAGCCAAAACACCTGTACCGCAGCCCATGTCGAGGATCGATTTGCCGGCCACATCGAGATTGAACAGTTGTTGAATCATCAGCGTGGTGGTTGCATGGTGCCCCGTGCCGAACGACATTTTCGGTTCAATAATTATATCGAGTTGATAATTAGCGTCGTAATCATGGAATGGAGCACGGATTCGGCATTTGCCGTCAACGGTTATAGGTGTGAAACTTTTCTCCCACTCAGCGTTCCAATCGACATCGGGCACTGGCTTGCTCTCGATTTTCAGTTGCTCGAAAATAGCCGACACAGGCTCCAAAGCATCGGCTGTAGCCGCCTCGTCGAACATATTTGCCGGAATGTATGCCGACAGCCCTGTCGGTACATCCATGAAACTATCGTATCCGATTTCGGCAAGAAGTGCAGCCAGAATTTCGCGGTTTTCGGGCGTTGCCGGACTGAAAATTAACTGAGTTTCAACGTATTGCATTATCTATATTTTTCGCACAAGATAATACAATTATAAATAGGATTTAGCGGTGTCGGTCAAACTTCAGCAAGCACAAATAACCATAAAATAAATCGTTCATTTACAGATAGTTCAGAACACTTGCTCCGCATTCACCGTTTTGTGGGTGTGGTCGGTATCGTAATCGAACATCAGTTCGCCCGTTGTGCGATATAGCTTTATCGAGTTGAGCGGCATCCATGCCTGCTCGCTGCCGTACTGCGAGCCCGACAAAAATTCTATCACAGCGTTGCCGGTGCTGTAAACCGAAATCTTCAGTTTCGAATTGTTTTCGAGTTTTACCTTGCTCAAAACAACCGACTCGTGGTTGCTGGTTCTGACCGTAAGAATTCCGAAACCATTCTTTATCAGCTCGATATTGCCGAATTGATTGTAGAGTTCGGGCGATTGGGTGCTGAACGACGGGTTATTGTCGGTCAGGTCGCGTTGCATGGTCTTACCTGATAATGAATTGGTTGAGACTGCCTGCTCAACAATGTTCATCAGTCCGGCAATGGCGGGTGCGGTGGGTACTCCCGGCTCAACAGCGCTAATGTCAGACGTATGCGTCTCGCCGTGACGCGCCATCGATTCATACGATTTGTTGCTCAATCCAACAGCCGCCAACAGTGAGCCGGTAAGATACGGATTGCCTTCGTCATCGATATGAATTCCGTATTCGGTCATGTCCTCCGATTCGGCGTAGGTGCGAGTCCAAAGCCGCTTGCCGCTTTTGTCGAACTGCGCGGCGAAAGTGTTGTTAATGCTGTCGAGATGCCCAATGTTGGCCTGGTTTATCCATGCTAGCTTGCCATCGCGCGAACATTTGGCAATGAAAAAATCGCCCTCACCGGCTTTAAGTTTCTGTCCGGCCACGGTCATCTCCCCGTTGAACGAACCTGAAAAATAGAAACTATCATCGCCGCTCATGACAATATTATAAGCCACATCGTCCGACTTGCTGCCGATTCGGTAGAGGAACGCAAGGTCGTTGTCGGCTGTAATTTTCGCAATAAAAATGTCGGTTCCTTCGGCGCTCAGCTGTCGGCCCATAAAATCCACATCACCGCTGAAATATCCGCACATGTAGGCATCGCCACGGCCATCAAAAGCTATATTGTGCTTGTTGTCGCCCTGGTGAAGTCCGTACTTGTTGGCTACCTTCCAAAGTTTGACTGCGCGGCTGGCCAGATTCGGCTGCGTAGCGTTCTCGACCACCTTCACAGCCACTTTTGCAAACTGCGGCATGCCCATTCCCACGGGAGCGCCAATGTAAGTCGGGTCGCAAACAATGTAACGGCGGCCATTATGCTCAATGTAACTGCCCTCAACCTTACTGTTGAAGCACACGGCTGTGGCCATGTGCCCTGGATAGTTCAAGCCAATAACATCCAAACCTACAAGTTGTTTCACCAAATAGGCAAACAACACCGAGCGGTCCTCGCAATCGGAGTACGGATAGTGGAACATCTCGTCGGGGAAGAAAAATTTCTCGCGTCCAAACTGCTGATCATCAGTCTTATAGTCGAACGACTGAACAAATTTGAGCAAAAATTCGGTAGCCGCAACCTCACTCAAACCGCTGATAACGGGCTGTAATGCCTCAACAAGCGACTCTTTCGATGCGCGACCCATAGTGGCATCGAAATAAATTTTGATGTCGGCCTGCGGATAATCGTTATAAAAATTGATGGTGTTCTGGTCGTATTTGATACCAAACTGGTACTCCTGACCATCGTATTTGAAACCAACCTTGCGAGTTTTAAGCAACTCGCTGCCGTTCAGTGGTTTGTAAATGTTTAAATCGATAATGGAGCGAGCCTCCGGAAAATCGCGGTCGTAGGTATACACGTTATTAGCCTTGCCTTCAAGCAAATAGTAGCGTTGGTTGTTAAAATTGAAATACGGCAGTCCGTATATGTTATTGGCGGAGGCCAGAAGCAGATAAAGGTTGTTACCCTTGTAGGCCAAACGTACCTTGTAGTTGGCTTTTGTTAGCAGAAACCATGTGAGCAGCACGCGGCTGTTCTGATTGCTTGTTATTTCGGCAACGGTTTGCTTTGTAAGCATATACAGTCCCCAATCGTTCATGTTGAGTTCGCTTTGCCATTTAAGCAGGTCGGCCACGGTGCAGCTGTAGTTGGTCTTGCTCAATTGGTCCCACATATCGCTGATAGACTGTTCGTTGACTGCGTTCAGACGCACCGATTCGTTACGGTCGTATCTTATACTCACATTGTTGCCATAAAAATTTAAACTTACAGTGGATGGCTTGAAACCGCTGGTTTCAGATTTTGTCATAACAGGCAATTTGGGAGCTTCGGCAAAGGCCTCAACCTTTTCGGCTTGCTCTATCTGCAACTGCTGTGTCTGCTTCGGTTCTTCCTTATACACTGGCTTTTCCACTGGTTTCGGGGTTTCGGGCTTACGCTCATCTTCTTTCAACTCGTAGTTTTTCCACTCCTTCTTCAGAAACTCCTTAAACTCCTCGTCCATTTTGCGGATTTCCTCGTCGCGCTCCTTAACAAACTGCTCGAAACTTTTCTTCTCGTTCTCGATAAACGATTGCTGTTCAGCCTGCTGCTGCTTTGCCCACTCTTCGAATCCCTGAGCATTCGCACTTAGCGATATTCCGATTATGAAAGCCGCAACCACCGCGCGGACAATGTTTTTTCTGGTTTTCATATTGTCAGTGATAAAGTTTTTGCAATTTATTGATTTTGACATTCACATGATGAATCGAACGGCGAAAAAGTTGCGTTAATGGCTATTTTTTCTTGCCACCAATAAAAAAACAGCACCCGCACTCAATTGTTGTGAGCGGCAGATGCTGTCAGCAGATTTTGAAGAAATACTATTCTTCAGTCTTTTCTACGGCGTCAGCCTTGTCGAAATCGTGCAGAATGCCGAAAATGTCCATTATCGACGACTCGTTGATAGCCGGAATGGTGAAATCGGCCATGGTTGCACTAAGAGCCTTCGAAAGCACATCGTAGGCGTCTTTCACGTCGGTGGCCTGAACCAACATATTCTGCGATGTGCGGCGCTCCTTGTTCGTCTTCTCGTCGAACGAGATGAAAACGGCCTTGCATTTGAACCAGCGGTCGCCCGACTCGTTGGGCACAATCTCCGAGTAGCTGGCCGTCTTTATCGACACCACATTGAACTCGCCCAGTCCGGCATACTGTTCCAACTCTTTGGTTATCTGTGCCTCAGCATCGGTAAACGACACGGCATCAACCATATAAATTTCGCTAACGGCCTTCTGGCGGCCTTCTTCGTCAACCTTTTGATATTTGACTTTGCATTCGTACCAATTGTTCATTTTCGATTGTTTTAATTGTGGCCAAAGATAAGTTTTAGGTCGGTTTTCTAAACCGAAGTTTTTAACTTGCGGCGCAAATAATGAACAACATTTAAAATCTGACTATGGAATTTTCAGAATTGATACGCAAACGTCGCAGCCACCGCAAGTTTACAACGCAACCCGTTGAGCGGCAAAAGGTTGAGGCGATACTGAAGGCCGGGTTGCTTGCTCCGTCGGGCAAGTCGGTCTATCCGTGCGAGTTTATAGTGGCAGACGAACCCGATGTACTTACAAAATTGTCGCAAGCTAAAGCCCATGGTGCGTCACTGGTTGCAAACGCTCCGCTGGCTATTGTTGTGGTTGCCGACACGTCGAAGTCCGATGTTTGGGTTGAGGATGCATCAATAGCCACCACGCTCATTATGCTTGAGGCGGAAAATCAAGGATTAGGTGCCTGCTGGGTACAGATGCACTTACGTGGTACCGAAGACGGCGTACCAGCAACCGAGAATCTGCGCAAATTGCTAAATCTCAAACCCGAGCACGAAGTTTTAGCTGTTGTAGCCATTGGTTACAAGGCCGAAGAAAAACCCACCCGCACCGACAGCGATTTGAAATTTGAAAAAGTTCACCATCTTTCGCTATAAAACCATGAAAACAAGACGCATACCATCATTTACCATACTTGTATTTGCTCTGGCCACGATGTTCGCAGGATGCAAAAAAGACAGTTGGTGTCCGGTTGAAGTAAATCTGCCATTTGTGAGTGTCGATATTCCTGATACAGTTATTTATGGAGAGCGTTTTACTTGCGATTTTGAACTGTACAAAGTCGATTGCGCCAAAGAATACAATGTCTTTCCATACATTAGTCGCGATACAATTAAATTCTCTGGTGCCGCAATGCAGGATATGTGTGATTGCACCGACACTGTCAGTGTCTACATCTCTCGCGCGCTTGAATTAAAAACCTACAACCGATACTTTGTGACATACAGTGTTGTGGAAGGAAACGGAATGTTGGTTGGCAATGAATACAAACAAATAGTTGTAAAAAAATAAAAATTAAATGTCATGAAAATAAAAACAGCAGCTCTACTGGCTGCAATCGCATTAGCTGGCTGCAAAGTCGACAACGACAGCTGTCCGGAAATGGCTCAAGTGCCATTCGAAAGTGTTGAGATACCTGATTCAGTGGAAGCCGGACAAACATTTACTATTGACGTGAAACTTTACGATTACGGCTGTTACAAAGAGACATCTGTTGTTGGTGGTGTGTATGGCGACACCGTTCGTCTTGAGGCTTATGCCAATTACGATGAGTGCGATTGCCCTGCAATCTCATCCAATTTACAGTTGACATATAAAACTCAAACCGACACATCGCTTCGAAACACAACCCTACGTTACATTTATTTGATTGTGAACAACACAAAAGACAGTTTAATGGTTTGTTGCGATTCGATTAGATTTTATTGATAATAAGTCGCAATAACATAAACAAAAAACGGCAGCTATATGGCTGCCGTTTTTTGTTGTATTAAAAAATTTATCATTTTTTAATCAGTATCCCAACAAATCTTCCATTCCATACATTGAATTGAATTCAGAAACAACATCATACTCATTTCCATCATAGACAATAGTCCAAACAATAATTGAACCGCCATTATGAAACGTATTTGACAATTTACCTCCGCTACTAAGTGTTTCCGAAATATCAAAAATATTTCCGCTAACATTTGCACTCTTAACAAAAACATCAACATTACTATTGTTTGTTATTTCACAGGAAACATACGTGTAAACCCCAAAATTTGTGAATGTTGTAACAACATTTCCATTCTGTGCTGACATAAAAATATTAATTCCGCCAACTGTTACTTCGCAAGTCTTGTTGAAACCGCCGTCTTCAGTTGTAGCGGTGATTGTTGCTGTGCCTTCAGCAATACCTGTTACTATTCCATTATCAACTGTTGCAATTGTTTCGTCACTTGATGTCCATGTCACATTCTTATTTGCGGCATTGGCAGGAATAACATTTGCAGTAATTGCATCAGTTGAACCGATTAAGATTTTCGCATTCGTTTTGCTTAATTCCAATCCTTTAACTGACGCAGGAGTAACATTAACCTTGCATTCTGCCTTTACTTTCTCATTCGAGCTATTTGCTGTTATTGTACATTCGCCAATACCAACACCAGTTAATGTCCCGTCATCACCGATTGCTGCTATACTTTCATCCGATGAAGCCCAAGTAACTGTTTTGTCAGTAGCGATTTTCGGCTCGATTACAACTTCAAATTTAAAAGTTTCACCCAGCTCAATGGTCAATTCGCTCTTGTTCAATGCGATACTTGCAACTTCATTGGGTAACACTAGAAGTTTGCAGCTTGTTGTAACTTTTCCATCGGGACTTGCAATATTTATTTGGCACTCGCCTACCGCAATAGTTTCCACTTTACCATTTTTATCAACTTTTGCCACAGCCTCATTTGTGGATGTATAGACCAAATTGTCTTTGTAACTTGCTGTACTTGGTGAAACTTTTGGTGCAAGTTGTAATGAACCCCCAACTAAAACTTCATACTCACCATCAACTTTGATTTCAGTTATTGCAATAGCACTTACTACGATGTGACAAGTTGCGGTAGCGTTATTGGTAGCAGTCAAGGTTATTGTAGCTTCTCCTTCTGAATTGGCTGTCGCAACACCAGTTGCACTCATAGAAACAATGTTGGGAGCAGATGATGACCAAGACTTTACACTTGCAACACCTTTGGGAGAAATGCTGGCATGCAACTGCTTTTGTTCCCCATAAATCATTTGAACAGTTTCTCCATCTTCAATTTCTATGGAGATTACAGTCTCATCATCCTCTTTACAACTTGCAAAAACTGTTAAGCATGTAATTACAGCTAAAAATAACTTTTTCATATTCAATACAATTTTAAATTAAACACACCAGCTTTTACGATACGACTTTGCTGGCAGTTTATTTGTATTGTTAGATTAGACCGCAATATTGTGAGATAATTTCTCACAAATTATTTCCTCACAATCACAATTTTCTCATCGTCAAAATTGATTTCGCACCAATCAGGTGCTGAGGTAGGATAGAACCGCGCCACTTGCAGAAAATCGTAGTTAAGCAGTTCTGAAAGTTCCATAAGTCGATAAACGTCAATGTTTTCACGTTTTAGCATATCGTACACCGAGTGAACGTGCAAATTCAGTGCCTTCGCCACCTCTGCTGCGCTTGTGCCGCGCAGTTCCATAACTCGTCGTATCTCGTTGCCGAAGTGAATTTTACCCATAAAAAAGCGTGAATTAATTCATCGTTATTTCAAGCTGCGGGCTCTGGTAAACCTTTGACACAAATAAGTAGAATAATCCACGCACACGCGCGATTACCACTCATTCTTGTGTCATTAAAATGTACCAGATTTCGCAACTTCAAGAATAAAAGCGTAACGCTCAAATGATTATTAATTATGTAGTTATCTCTTTTCTATTCTGCTTTCGTATAAATTTTGTTTTTGTAAAAGTAACAAGAAAATCGGCTATATCAACATTCTGCTTGCTAACAAAAAAAGCAGAACCCAATATGGCTCTGCTTTTCTCTATTTTGTTAAAACTCTGTGTTCTCTGTTCTCTTTGCGTCCTCTGTGCTTACTTCGAAAAATACCCCTTAACCAAAGTCCTCAAGTTGTAGGTTGAAGCCATTGCCTCGCCGTAAGCACCGGCAGTGAGGATGGCCAGAAGGTCGCCGCGGTGGCAGCCTGCAAGGTCGATTGATTTTGCAAAGCAGTCCGACGACTCGCAGATTGGTCCCACAACGTCGTACTTCTCTTCAGGCTCTGTGCTGCTGATGTTTTCAATCTTGTGCACAGCCTGATACAACGCCGGACGGATAAGTTCGGTGAAACCTGCGTCAACAATTGCAAACTTCTTGTTTGTGCCGTTCTTTACATACAACACTTTGGTAATCAGGTTGCCGCATTGTGCCACAAGCGCACGGCCCAATTCAAAGTGCAGTTGTTGTTTCGGACGCAGTTTAAGCGTCTCTGCAAACACTTTGAAATATTCTTCAAATGTCGGAATCGGCTGTTTGTCGGGTTGCTCGTAGTTGACACCCAAACCGCCGCCCACGTTGATGTGGTCAACAATGATGTTGCGTGCGTAGAACCATTCCTGAATCTCGTTCACGCGAATGCAAAGATTTCTAAAATCTTGCATATCAAGAATCTGTGACCCAATATGGAAATGCAGACCGATAAGTTCGATGTTCTTTGTCTGTTCCAAAACCTTCAGCACATCGTCCAAAGCCCACGTGTTGATGCCGAACTTGTTCTCTTCCAGGCCGGTAGTGATGTAATGGTGTGTCGAAGCGTGCACATTCGGGTTGATTCTCAATGCGATGTGCGCTTTCTTGCCCATTTGTCCGGCAATCTGATTGATGACCTCAATCTCGGGAATCGATTCGCAGTTGAAGCAGAAAATGTTGTTTTCCAATCCAATCTGAATCTCTTCGTCACTCTTCCCGACACCGGCAAAGGCTATCTTCTCGGGTGCAATTCCGGCGGCAATGCTCTGCAGAATCTCGTTACCGCTCACGCAGTCGGTGCCCAGACCGGCCTCGCGCATACGGCGCAGAATCTCGATGTTGCCGTTGGCCTTCACGGCGTAGTGGATGTGGTAACCGTACTTGTCGGCCAGCGATTTCACTGTTTTCAGCGTTTGGTCGAGCAGTTGCGAGTCGTACCAGTAGAA